>CAZXKG010000005.1:0-25064 GCA_964641695.1 uncultured Conexibacter sp. | reverse complement strand
CATCGACTTCGGGCTCGCGCAGCTCGCCGGCGAGCGCAGCCTCGACGAGGAGAGCTCGAACTACGTGTTCGGGACGCCCGAGTACATCTCGCCCGAGCAGCTGCGCGGCATCTCGGCGAGCGATCGGTCGGTCACGAGGACCCGGGAGCCGCGTCGGCGGCCCTCATAGTTAGAGCCCTCGCCACGACGTTCGGGTAGGGCAGGATGGCAGGGAAGCTGCTGCGTGGCATCGGGGCTGCGGGGGGAGCCTTTGTTGGCTCGGTTCGGCTCCTCGTTCCCCAGGGTCACTCGGATGGGGTGCGGAAGGGCAAGGTCGTCGACTTTCGGGCGGAGCAGGCCCTTGCCGCTCAGGCCCTGGAGGCGGTTTATCGAGATCTCGTCCGGCTGGCCGAAGATCTCGAAGCCGCCGGATCATCGGCCGAAGCCGCGATGGTCGAAGCGGGCTCGATGATTGCGAGCGATCCAGGGCTTGGTGACTCGATCGAGCATTACATCGCATCGGGCGCAGACGCTCGCGAGGCGATCGAGCGGGCGATTGAGGACTCGGCGGGGACGATCGGCGCACTCGATGATGAGCATCTGGCCGCGCGGGCGGACGACGTCCGTAGCGTCGGGCGGCGGGCGGTGCAGCGCTTGACCTCGGGAGACGACGTCGGCTCGCCATCCCGCGTCTCGCAGGGCGAAGTTCTACTAGCGCATGATCTGGGTCCGGCCGACGTGGCGGAGATCGCTCCAAGCGTGGGCGCTATAGCAACCGTTGCCGGGTCGGTGGACGGACACGCAGCTCTCGTCGCTCGCGCCCTCAGCGTGCCGATGGTGATGGGGCTGGCCGCGTCGCTGGAGGAGCTGCAGCCGGGACAGACGGTTCTCGTCGACGGTGATCGAGGTGTCGTCATCCTCGACCCCGGTGAAGAAGAGATCGACGCGGTCCGTTCGCGGGTCGACGGTGAGGCGCATAGCGACGACGAGGGAGGCAGTGCGAAGCCGGTGGTCACCGCGGATGGTCGCCGGCTGACCTTGCTCGTCAACGCGGCCGGTGCGGAAGAGATCCGGCGTGGCCTGCGGGCGGGCGCTGAAGGTTGTGGATTGCTGCGTACTGAGCTGGCATTCCTGGGGGCGCGAGATTGGCCGAGCGAGGAGGACCACTACGGTAGCCTCGTCGATCCCCTCAGTCAGCTTCCCGGTCGCATTGCGACGGTGCGTGTTCTCGACTTCGGGGGCGACAAGACTCCACCGTTCCTTGTCGGGAACAGCAAGCGAGGTGTCGCGCTTCTGGTTGACCACACGGATGCCCTTCGAGCTCAGGTGAGCGCTGTCCTCCGAGCGGGGAGGGAGGCGCAGCTGCGACTGCTAGTTCCACTCGTGACCAGCGAGAGGGAGATCGATCTCGTAAGCGAGGTCGTTGCGTCCGTAGCACGCGAGCTCGATTTGCCGCGACCACCGATCGGCGCGATGATTGAGTCGGAGATGGCCGAGATCGAGTTGGCGAGCGTGATTGGCCGCGCTGATTTCGTCAGCATCGGCACCAACGATCTGACGCATGCCGTACTCGGATCGGATCGGTTCGGCGGCAGCAGCGCTCCGCATCACGATCCTGCGGTGATCGCCGCGATGCGCCGCGTAGTCGACGCGGCGAAGATCGGCGGCAGGCGGGTCGAGGTTTGCGGAGAGCTGGCAGCGACGACGGTTGGAACCTCGATCGTCGTCGGCCTGGGGGTCGATGAGCTAAGTGTCGCTGCCACAAGCGTCCGTGAGGTCATGGAAAGGCTTCGCGCCATCGACGCCGGGGCTGCGGAGGTGGCGACAGGGAGTGCGCTGCGTGCACGCGATGCCGCTGAAGCGGAGAGGGCGCTAGATGGAGGCGAGCGTGCCCCCTAGTCGCTCAGGCCACTGATGCAGGTTGTGAGCGCCACGGCGGCTTGCTGGCTGTCTTCGCCCGTGGCGGATATACGGATCTCCGAGCCCCCGCGCGTACCGAGCGAGAGCACTGAGATCAGGCTCTTGGCATCTGCTGTTCCCTCCTGCGTCGAAAGCTTGATCGACGAGGAGAACGCGCTGGCGGTGCGAACGACCATCGCCGCCGGACGAGCGTGCAGGACGACGTCCTTCGGCAGCTCCGCTGTGGCGGTTACTTCCGCCGGCTCAGAGCTTGCGTCCACCACGCACCTCCTCCGCTGCGCTCACCACTGCATCAAGGGATTGGCCAGCCGACGCGCACACGGCTGCCGCGATCGCGCCTTCGACGAGCGGGGCATCGGCGAGCCGCACTTCCTCGGACATCGGCTCGACGATGTGACGCGCAGTCAGGACCGAGCTTCCGAGGTCCATCAGGACGACGACCCCCGATCCTCGATTGGCGCCTTCAATCGCGTTGCGGATTGCCCCCTCGTCCGTTCCCAACTCGTCGCCGAGACCGCCCGCGTTCAGGACCGACACGTCCGACCCCGCCATCTGCTCGACGAGCTCGACCAAACCATCTCCCAGTTTTGCGCTGTGAGTTACGACTACGATGCCAACCACTTGACGGGACTCCCTCCTCAGCCACGAGCTAGTTTACAGTTTCGACGCAGATTCGACAATGCCGAATACAGTTAGTCGCAAGAGCCCACCCGGGGTCATCCAGTCCGTTGACCGCGCGGCGTCGATTCTGGGAGAGCTAGCGGCTGGACCGAGACGACTCGGAGTAAGCGAGTTGGCAGAGCGGCTAGAGCTGAGTCGCCCGACCGTCCATGGGCTTCTGCGCACCCTTCATGCGCACGGGTTGGTCGACCAAGACCCCGATTCCGACAAGTACCAGCTTGGGGCAGGACTGCTCTATCTCGGGAACGCGTTTCTCGACCTCAACGAGGTCCGCTCGCGGTCCATGGTTCATGCGGAACGCTTGGCCTTGAGAGCGGATGCTGCCGTGAGGGTGGGCGTCAGGTATCAGTCCGTCGTTCTGGTCGTACACCACGTCTTCCGCCCAGACGCCTCGCTGCAGATCCTCGAGGTCGGTGCCCAGCTTCCAGTTCAGGCCAGTGCGCTCGGCAAGGCCATGCTCGGGTTCTCCTCGGCGGAGGAGCGTGACCGCCACACCCAGGGCACTTACCCCAGGCTGACCAGCAACACGCTCGATGCCGATGCTCTGCGTGCCGAGCTTGAGGTGGTTCGTGAGGTTGGGGTGGCCGCCGAGAAGGACGAAGCTGTCCTGGGGGAATCGAGCATCGCCGCGGCCATCTTCGACCATCAGGGGTCGGTAATCGGGGCAATCGGTGTCGTCTGTGAGACGGAGCGGCTCGTGAGCGAGGACCTGGAACGCACCTTCGTTACCGAAGTCGGGGATGCTGCACGCGGGTGTTCCCGTGACTTCGGCCTGCGAAGCTGGCCAGCGGCGGTGGAGTGATCTCGTCGCTCCGGCGGAGTTACAGGCCGGGATCGAGGTCGAGAGCCCGCACCAACGTCCACACGGATTCAGACGGTCCATCCGGCGAGGGCTGTTGCTGGGGTCGTGGGATCCGATCATGCTGTCCGCAATCCGATAGTTGCCGGCGAGCGCGCGCGTCGGTTGCGTTCTCCTCCGCCTTTTGCGGGCGAGGGGGTATCGCCGCGATCATGGCCACGGGAGAGGGAGTGAGGTGGTTGTGCCGTTTGTCGCGAGGCACAGAACCCATGGATCTCCAGGGATTTCCTAGTGCGGCTGAGAGGAGTCGAACCTCCACGGGCTTGTACAGCCCACAAGGCCCTCAACCTTGGCAGGGGGTTATCGCACAGGTCTACTTGGCTTGTTCAAGCCGTTTGAGGCCTGCTCATCTGGCTCACTTCTGCTCAAATTGGGCCCACGAATAGGCCCACGGAAGGCGCGCTCGGCCATCTCGGACTCGTGCTCGGACGGTGCGTAGTCAGCGTAGATCAGGGTCGTCTTGAAATCGCGGTGGCCCATCCACTCCTGCAGCGTCCGCATCGGCACTCCGGCGGCGGCCATGCGGGTTCCGAAGGTGTGGCGGAGATCGTTGAAGCGGACCTCGCGGACGGCGGCCGCGCGAAGCGCCTCCTTGAAGCGCCGACTGAGCGCCGAGTGGTCGAGGACGCGACCGGTCTCGGGCTGGCAGAAGACGAGATCGTCGTCGCCCTGGAAGGCCGAGCGCTGGAAGTGGAGCTCGAGCTCGCCGGCGACGCGATCGACCATCGGCACGGCGCGCGAGCCGCGCCGGGACTTCGGCGTACCCCAGTGTCCGCGGACGTAGTTCTGGCGCTCCCGGATCCGCCCGGCCGTCCAGTCGACGTCGCGCCAGCGCAGACCGAGCAGCTCGCCCTGGCGGAAGCCCGTCATCGCCGCCGTCAGGTAGAGGGCGCGATCGGTCGGGCCGAACACGTCGTCAGTCGGCACCGCCCTCAGCAGAGCCTCGACCTCCTCCATCTCCAGGTAGCGGATATCGGTGTTCTCCTCGACCTGGGGCCGGTCGACCCTGCGGCAGGGGTTGTCCTTGGCCCAGCCCTTGCGCTCGGCGAACGAGAAGATCTGGCTCAGCAGCGTGAGCGCGTTGACGATCGTCTTGGTGCCCTTCTTCTGGCGGCGCATCGTGGCAAGCAACCCCTCGACGTCGCCGGGGGTCGCGCGATCGACCTCCGCCGATCCCAGATGCGGCACGAGATGAGTCCGGAACAGCGACCCGTAGGTGTCCAGCGTCGTCGGCATGCGCCCGAGCGCGTCGAGATGGCGCAGCATGCGCTCCCCGGCCTCCTCGATCGTGACATCGGGCCGGGTAGGGGAGGGGGCCTCGTCTTCGATCCGCTGGCGAAGCTCAGCCTCGGCCTGCCCTCGGGTGAGGCCGATACGGCTGCCCGACTGGCGCTTTGGACCGATCTTGCGCTTGATCCGCCGTCCGCCGGAGTACCAGCGGCCGTACCAGGTCTCCTGGCCGTCGGCGTCCGTGTGGACGTAGAGCGATCCGGTGCCGTAGCTGCGTCTACTGTCGTCGGTCACGCGTCGCCCTTTCTCGTAAGTCATCTCGTCTCCGGGGATCGTCTCATGGCCTTCGGCGGGCTGGCAACTTCCGGCGCGGCGGAATCGCCACTCCGAGAGAGGGCGAGGCCCAGGACAAAGGGGTCACTTCGGATCATCGGCGGGATCGGGTTCCATACGTGGTTATGGCGCAGCACAAGACGCTCACTACAAAGCAAGTCGGGTCCTGGGCTGGAATCGAACGTCTCGGTTGGCCAGTAGCTGATCGATGAGGTGATCGCGGTAGGAGGGCGTTCAGAATCCCGGCAGGGAAGTCTGGTATGGAGGCGGTGGGGAATGCGAGCGGCGTGCGCGCCTGCAGCGCCCGACGGCAAAGCGCCCGACGGCAGGAGGTCGTTGTCACGCCCCTGTCCATGCCTGACTAGATGACTTCACCCCCGATGTTAGGGGCCGGCAACGGTCGATGATGGATCGACGATCTGTATAGGAGTCTCACGGGAAGGCGCTTCGGGCCGGATACATCCGCGCGAGTCCCTATCTTGCTCATCCTTGGGCGTGGGTGTCGAGAAGACCGCAGCCTGCTCGACCGGTGCAGCCCTAGGTTCGTCGTCGATACGTATACACGTGCTCAGCTCATGAGCCGGATCCCGGGGGTGGGGTTCTTGGAAACTCTCTCGTTGCAGTTCAAGCAGGCAATCGCCAACGTCACCGTCAACGGGGACAAGCGGGCGCGCGCGATCAAGGCCCACACTGAGATCCGCGGCCTGCTTGAGACCGACTCGCACCTGTGCGACCTTGGCGTTGACACAGTTCTGATCGGGTCCTACGCCCGTAGGACGGGGATCTACCCCGGCCGGGACGTCGATGTCTTCGTCAAGCTGACGAAACTCGATACCAGCGTCAATCCGCAAGACGTCTTTGATGCCGTCTGCCAGGTTCTTGTCGCTCACTACGGGGATCGGGCTGAGGTGCAGCGCCGCTCGATCAAGGTCAGCTTTGACGGCGATGACAAGTTCTCGGTCGACGCCGTTCCCGCAGTTAGACTCGGCGAGCGTTGGGCGTTGCCAACGCATGACCGCGGCCTCTGGCAGGGCACCGACGAGCGTTGGGTCGAGACCGATCCCGAGCGGCTGGGGGACCTGACGAGCAACCGCAACCGCACTCCCACCGTCGGTGACGACGGTGCCTACGTCCCCACGGTCAAGCTGGTTCGCCAGATTCGCGCTCACCACCTCGGCGACCAGAAGCCCGGCGGCCTTTACTGCGAGCTCGCCTGCTACTGGGCCTTCGAGGCGGGGGTCAGCGGTGCAAGCTACGCCGAGATCCTGGCCGCAACGTTGCGCTCTATTGCCAACCATCTCTCGTCGGGGGAGCCGCTCGTCGACCCGGTTCTCGGACAGGCTTTCGAGCCGATGCCTGGGGCCGTAGAGCTGAGCTCCGCCGCGCTCAAGTTCGGCGAGTTCGCCACCGAGGCGGAAGCGGCGCTCTCGATGGAGCGCTGCCCGGCAGCCGCAACTTGGCGGCGGCTGCTCGGGACGAACGATCGCGGCGCGTGCTTCCCGCTCCCAGCCGGTTGCGATGAGTCGGGTCGGGAGATCAGCAGCATCACTCCCGTGATCGCCCAAGGCGCCGGAGCGGCCGGTGGCTTCGGATGAGCTGACTAGCGTCGATCTCGCCTCACTCGACGCCTTTCGCGCCGAACTGATCGAGGCAGGCTTCGAGCCGACCGAGGCGGGTGGACGCCGCTGGCAGGGCCCGCTTCACCCTGCACTCGCTGAGTTCACGTCAGAGCAAACCATGCGGATATACATCCGAGATGGCTGGCCATACCGGCCACCTGCGCTTCACGTTCGAGGGATCGCTAGCGAACATGCGGTCTTGAACGGTGAGGTATGCCTCTTCCAGCCCGGTGAACACGCCGTTTCTGCCTGGCTCACTTTTGAGGCTTACAAGGCGCGGATCGAGACATGGGCTGACCGTGCGAGGGATGGCTTTCGCTTTGAGGACGATCTGCTCGATCCCCATCTCTACTTCCGCCCCAAGTTGCCGGGTCTAGCGACCCTGGAGCTTGCCGCGATCGGTGCCGAAGGGGATGAGCCGAAGACCGGAAACCTGCGGGGGGTCTGGGACCACGATCGCGTTCTTAAGCTCTCGACGGGATCGGCTGACGGCGACGAACTGCCTGGCCGTTGGTATTACAACCCTGAGGTATTGGCCCCGCCCCGCGACCTCGCCGGCTTTCGCGACGCTCTCACCAATGGCCAGCGCAACAATCTCGAACGTCGGCTGAACCGGGTTCAGCGTGATCAACGCGAAGCTGTGCTGGCGTTGCTTTGGGAGACGCGTTCCCAGCAGCGCAATTGTCTGGTCGTAGTGGCGAAACCCGGTGACAGCGAGCCGATGCTCAAGAGCATTGAGCTCGCGCCGACCGATCGGCAGACGTTGTTGCTTCGTGCTGGCCCCGACAACGTCTTGCTTGCGAGCAAGCGGGTTGTCCTCTTCGGGGTCGGCGCGATCGGTTCGCATGTCGCCAACCTCCTTGCTCGCGCGGGACTCGGTGAGCTGAGGGCGGTCGACGACGACACGCTTCGACCAGGGAATGTGGTCCGCCATGCTGGGTTGCCGGGTTTTGTGGGCTGGAGCAAGGGGGTCGCCACGAAGTTTGCAATCAAACACGCAGCTCCGTGGACCAAGTTCGAGATCGAGGAGCTTGCGAGTTGGAACACCGATCAACTCACCGAGCAGATCTCCAACCACGACTTGGCTGTCGACGCGACTGGTCTACTCACCTTCACTGAGCTGCTCAGTCGCGTTGCTCTCGACGACGAGACGCCGTTGATCAGCGCAGCCCTGTTTCGCGGCGGTTTCCTCGGTCGCATCCGCAGGCAAGTGCCGGGTCTCGACACCCCGTTCTTAGAGCGGCAATCCAGTGAGGAGTACCCTATGATCCCTAGCGGCGAGGAGCAAATACATTTCGAGGCTGGCTGCTCGGCTCCAGTGAATAACGCTTCGCCGATCGCTGTTGCCGCCATCTCGGCCACTGCCGCCGACGTTGCAACCGACCTGCTCACCGACCGGCTTGAGTACGCCTCCGAGCTGATTGACGTCTACCGACCACTTGAAAGCCCGCCCTTCGACCGTATCGGGAGAGTGGTTGGATGAGCGCACGTTGGCGGATATGGCTTTCCGAGTCGGCACTCGACGGCATCCTTTCGGCGGCTCGTGAGCACCATCCCAACGAGATCGGCGGCGTCCTGATCGGGGTGGAAGCCGAGCGGCGACCCTGGGTTACCCGGGCGGTAACAGTGTCTCCGCAACGCACGACGCCCGTCTACTACGAAATTCCAGCCGGCGCTAGACGGCGGGCAGTGCGCAGCTGTCGCCGCAGCGATTCACGCCTCGGTTACCTCGGCGATTGGCATTCGCATCCGGCAGACGTCGCGCCCAGCAGTAAGGATCGCGAGACAATGGCAGCACTCGCCGCTGATCGCGACTCTGGCTGCCCACGGCCCGTCCTGCTGCTCGCCCGCCGCAGGGGAGAGGGCTATCGGCTGGATGCTCGCCAGCAGGTTGGCTCAAAGCTGCGCGAACTGCGGCTCATCATCGCTGGTCCGCTGGGGCCAGGTGCCGATCTGCGACGGCCGTCCCCGGGGCGAGAGAGCGTCTGATGGCCCGTCCGCTCTTCCTCTCTTATACGTGGGCCGATGCAGATGAAGTCGACCGACTGGAGGCGTTGCTGCGGCTTCGCGGTGTGCCGGTCTGGCGCGATCGGCGCGAGATGACCTTTGGGACGTACAACGAGGATCGCGCGCGTGAGGGGATCGAGCGAATCTGCTCCGGCTTCGCTCTTTACTACACCGATGAGGTCCTCAAGTCGGACTTCATCCTGAAGGTGGAGCTGCCGGCGATGGACGCGAGACGACGGCGCGGGGTACCACCGCCGTTCTTCGCAGGGGCTGTACTCCGGCGTGCGTGTTCCTTCGAGAGCGCCACCGCCGAGCTGGCTGAGGCTGCCGGCGGGATCAACCTTGGAACGGCACTTGGAAATCACATCTCTGACGAGGACTTCGAAGCTGATCAGCGCCGGGCCGCGAATGCGATCCTCGATGCTTACTTGCGAAGCGAGCTGGAAGGCGATCCCGCCATCCGGATTGAGACCCGCGGCGAGGTCCCAAACGCCAATGATGCACTCCTTCATCTGTGCTGGTCCCCGCCGCTCGATCACGACATCACGCGGCATTCTCAGGATGCTTGGGAGAAGGAGCTGCTTCCTGCTTTGACCGATCTACGCCACGCCCTAGAGCGCGTTGACGTGCATCGGCGACTACGAGTTTGCGGGAGACTCCATCTTTCCGCCGCCTTCGCGATTGGGTGGGAGTTCCGCCAGCCGACGGGCTGGTCGCTTGAGTTCGACCATGAGTTCGTACCGGCTGAGACCACGCTCTCCGACGCATCAGGGCTTGATTGGAGGATGACTGTCGAGCCCGGCCCACTCGGCGGCGAGGAACGGCTCGTTGTCTGCCTGCATGCGACCCAAGACGTGGCCGAGGCGATGCATGAGCACCGGCGCGAGCTGCCGCCAGCAAGAGCGACGCTGCATGTCTATCCTCCCTCTGGAGAGCCAGCGCGTGACGCTGTCGATAAGACGCAGGCCAACGCACTCGCCGCCGCTATCGCGGCTGAGGTCAATCGCGTCCGACGGGAGCATCAGGCGTCCGAGACTCACCTCTACCTCGCCTGTCCCTGGCCGCTTGCAGCACTGCTTGGCTGGCACCTGTCGAGCAGTGGCCGAGTGGTGATGCACGAACCCGACGTAGCTCGCTCAAGTTACCGCGCGTCCTGCGGTGTGAGCTGAATTGGCCGCAGCTCGTGTGTCTCACGGTCTCATAACCCGGAGGTCGCAGGTTCAAATCCTGCCCCCGCTATACCGAGAACCCCCTGGAAATCAGGGGGTTCTCGTGTTTCTGGGGCGGGTTTCGCTGGCCGTCAAGGTCCCAATTTGTCCAATTTCCTTGTAACTCTGGCCACGAGCGTGCAGTTAGTTCACGCAAGAGGGCTTGCCAAAGAATCGAACCAACATGCACCCGCGAGCACTTCGTCCCGTTACTCCAAGCCGGCAAACGGCTTGCCGGGCCAGTCGCTTGGAAGATCGAGCAGCGACTGGGCGCTGATCAGAGCCGGGCGGTTGTCAAGCCGTCCGAAGTCGGTGCTGACCGAGGATCGGGGAAACGGCAGATCGATTGCGAGCGGTCTGTCTGCCCAGGGGTTCAGCCAAAGCCGTGGCAGCGTGCGCGAAACGCTGGAGTAGTTAAAGCGGAAGCTGTCGACTTCGAGCACCGCCGAGACGCGTCGGCGAGCTGTGGAGTGCCTTCCCCAAAGGGCCGACTCCTCGAGTGCCTCGAGCCCTCCGGCGAGATCGTGGCTTCCGTCAGCCAGCGGCAGCCTGCCGCCGAAGAGTGCTCTCGGCACGGTCTCTGGTGAGGACATCTCCGACATCACCCACACGGCGAGCACGTAGGGGGTATCCAGATCTCCATAGCGCGTCGACTTCTCTCGGAGGGTCGGCACAAGCGAATCGGCCATCGCATCGGGGAAGCCCGTCGCACCCGGATACCCGCCGACGGCGCTTCTGCGTGCACCGGTTCCCTGGCGCGGATGAGCGGTGAGGCCGATTGTCCAATCGCCCACTTGCAGATCCTGCTCGGGGTGCTTGGCATTTCCGGACGGTAGTTGCTCCCGAACGCCATCAAGCCACCTCTGCACCTCGGTCTGGATGGCGCGCTTGCGGGGAAGCTCAGGCCCGCCGGAGACGAACCGAACGCTCAGCCAGAAACCTTCAGCCGGAGCCTCCTCGATGTATTCGATGATCTGGCCGCCGTTCGCTGAGGTGTCCCTGCTGATTCCCGTGGAGGGATTCGGCTTGACGGCCTCCAGATAGAAACGCTCCTCTCCGCGGATGAGCTCGAAGTCGGGCCTCCTGTCAGCGTCGACCTCGGGATGGGCGCGAATAGAGAAGCCCAGGCGACGGTGCACCTCATGCAGGTAGAGCTCCCAGAAGGCGTCGTAGAACTGATGATCTCGGCTTGAGTGGAAGCTCGAGCGCAGGCGCCCCGCTTCCTCGGCACCCTGCTCACTCGCATATTCGTCGAACCACTGGTTGAGGAGCTGTCGCACGCGTCCGAATGCCGGCGTGTCGACCCGAGAGAGGAATCCGAACGTCGTCTCCGCCTCCCGTTTCGTCGATCTGTCGGATCTGGCGCGATCCCTGAACAGCTTCACGGCCCCGGATCCTCGCGAGATGGCAGGACGGAGTCGGTTGGGAGGTCAAGGGTAATCTGGGCCTGTGTTAGGGTCACCTAATTCCTGTCTCTCCCTCATCAGGAGGGCGGGTTCTCGTCCACCCGGCATCCGCGAGGATCGCCGATGCCGCATCAGATATGGAGATCGCAATCAGATGACCGCCAAGAGCTCTTGGGGCCTTGCCTTGGCCTTCGCCGCATTCCTCGCTGCCAGCTTTGCCAACGTCGGTGCAAGCCACGCGGCGCAGATCCCGTTCGATCTCAACTCCTACGGCGCCGAGACCATGAAGTTCGCCCAGGGAGGACTCCGGACGCCGCTTCGCGGTGGCTGTGACGTGACCGGAGACGGGCTCCCCGACCTGATCGCGGGGGCGCCTTCGGAGACGGTGGGGGGGACCTCGGGGGTTGGTCGCGTTTTCATCGTTCCTGGTGACTCCAGCCGCGGGGGAGGCAGCTACGAGGTCGACGGCGGATCGAGCTCGGCGGGTGCGATCGTCATCGAGGGGGACCCTTCGATGAGGGGAGCGGGCGAATCCATCGATTGCGCCGGAGACGTCAATGACGACGGTATCGACGACATCCTGATCGGCGCCGCCGGGGCGTCGGAGTCCCGTGCCTATGTCGTCTTCGGGGATAGCACCCTCGCGTCCTCCAGCCCGATCGACCTCGCAGCGCTCGGTGGCGGCGGCTTTGAGATCGAGGAGCTCTACGACTACGGCTTCGGGGTCTCGGTTGCCGGCATCGGTGACATCGACGAGGACGGCAAGAGCGACTTCGCCGTCCACTCGATGTGGGGTCAGGACCCACCCACCGGAAGCGACTACTTCGGGACCACCTATGTGATCGACGGCCGCTCTGCCACCAGCGCCGTGAGCGTCACCGATCCGGGCGCCGCCTTGGCGAAGATCCAGGGAGCGGTGGCCAACGAGCTGATGCGCGACGCGGAAGCCCTCGCCGGCGTTGGAGACGTCGATGGCGATGGAACTCCGGACCTGGCAATAGGTTCACCCAACTTCGATGGACCCAACGGAGCGGACACCGGCGCGGTCTTCGTGGTCAGCGGGGAGGCGAGGGGCGATGTTGACTTGGCCGCGGATCCCCAGGATCCGAGCGTCCTGCTGACCGTGTTCGGAGCGGACCCGGCCGCACGCGGTTCTGGCATCGGTAGGACGGGTGAGATCTTGGCTCCGGCCGGGGATATCAACGCAGACGGCCGGGCCGACCTGCTGATCGGTTCCCGCTCTCCACACGCGAGCGTGATCGAGCCAGTTCACGGCCTCGCTTCGGTCGTCTTCGGCGGCGGCGGGGGAGAGGTCGTCGATATCGCTGATCTGGGCGAGGACGGATACAACATCAATGGCGTCGAGACCACCGGTACCTACGACCTCTTCGGCAGCTCGGTGGCTGCCGCTGGCGATGTCGATGGCGATGGGCTCGGCGACTTCATCGTCGGCGCTCCCCAGCACGATTCCACTGAGAACCGCGGCGCTGCCTACCTGCTCTATGGGCGTGACAGCGCGGAGGATCAGGACATCGAGGGGATGAGCTGCGAGCAGGGGGCGAGGCTGCTCGGGGACGGGACCTTCCCCCGAGTCGGCTCGTCGGTCGTCTCAGCGGGCGTCGGCTTCAGCGGCGACGTCGCCCATCTCGCCGCCGCCGGGCAGGGCGGGCTGAGTGTGATCCCGCTTGCGGATCGGCCTGGATCGTGCGGTGAGGACCCAGAGCCCCCGGCGAAGGCTCACATGGAGGTCGACTGGGGCTTCCGCGAGAACTTCCGAAACTACATCTACAACGGCTGGCAGGCCGCCAACCCGGTGGCGCCGATCCTCGCCGAGGCGGGAGCGAGCTGCGACCCGACTCCGGAAACTGAGAAGGGCGGCTGTGATCCGAAGGTGGACGCCGCCCACGGCTCTCCCCAGCGGGCGATCCGCTGGCAGCTCGCCGGTGCCGGCGCAACCAACGGCAGCGACACCACGATCGCCGGCAAGGGACGGGTCACCTTCAGCTATCCGGCCCACTCCTTCACGTTCAGGATCGAGGATCCATGGATCAAGATCGACAACGAGACGGCCACGTTGAGGGCGCGAGTGAAGCTCGACGTGACAGAGGAGGGCAGCGCTCTCGGGGTCGAATCATCTGACTCCCGGGTCCCGGTTGCGAGCTTCCCGCTCGCAGAACCCGTCGAGGTCAACGACGATTACGTCCGCTGGTCGTTTGGGGCGGGAAGCCTGACCGAGGAGGCCGGAGCCGCTCTCGGCACGTTCCTTGGGGCCGGATCTGAGCTAGATCCGCTCAGGGTCACTATCCCCCGATCTTTGGGGGGCCTACCCGAGGAGCCTGGGCTGCCGATCGATCAGACCCCGGATGGGGATCAGAAGAAGCCACGGATCTCGGCGCTGCTCCACCGCAAGGCGATGCGAGTCTCCGGCCGCTCCCAGATCAAGCTGCTCAGGGTCCGTTGTGGCGACTCTCCCTGCCGGGTTCGCGCGGGCAAGCATGTTCGGACGAAGACAAAGGGAGCGGGGCGGGGGCTCCGGATCAAGGCGCCGAAGCGCCTTGGGTCTGAACGCAGCAAAGCGGTGAGCTTGGTCGTCTCCCGTAGGTTTGCCCGCGCTCTTCGTGGGCGCAGCGCCCGGCTGCGAGTCCGGACCATGGTCAAGTCCGAGGATGGCCGCGCGGCGAAGACCGTGCGTCTGAAGCTGAGATCTCCTCGGCGTCGCTGAACGATCAAACTGGGGCCGGAAGGTTCAAACGTGAGCTGCCTCGCAAGCTGGAGGTAGACAACTTCTTAATCAAGTTGTCGGGGTGCCCCAGACATTCGTGTCTAGGGCGATGAACTCTCCTGCGGCTCCAAGTAGCGAGAACCTCCCGCTCCTTTGGATCCAGACCCCCTCACGCTCGGCGTGAGGCATCTCCGAACCCATGAGCCGGCGGCACTATAGACAGCCGCGTCCATCTCGTGCAACCCCCAACTGAGCGAGATCTCAGCAAACGCTCTTGTTTTGCGAACTCGGGCGTACTTGAAACGGTGATGAGCGACGCCGACGCCTATCGCGGCGAGGCCCGCTGGGGAGCCGCGGCATAGAGGCATCGCGGCTTCCGCGATGGACATGTACGCGGCGTTTCATCCCACTCGTCGATCACCGGCTCCCGCACGTCATGAAGCGGCGTGCGGGAGCGAGACGTCTTGCTGAACCTCAGTGTTCAAGCCGGATACGTGGGGGTGCGCAACTTGATTAAGAAGTTGTGCGATTCGAAAGCACCTCTATCGCATGGCTCCGACCAGAAGGAGACAAGGTGAGCGCACTTCGAAGCTCCGCCCGCATCCGTCGAACGATGGTGGCCGCGCCTGCTCGGGCAACCACGGACGGATCCCAATTGGGGGGCAGCATGTTTAAGCGTAGAGGGGTATCGCTGATCCTTCTCGGGATTGCATCTCTCCTGATCTGCGCGATAGCAGCGAAAAGCGCAGACGCCTTGCCTTCCGGTTACAGCTACCAGCTGGTCACCCCCCAGAACAAGACCGGCGAGATCGGCGCCTCGGGCCTTGGATCGCCTGCCCTCAACGGGGCGGCTTCGCCCGACGGAGAGCATCTGTTGTTCACTGCTTTGGCCCCGAGTACGGAAGACGCGGAGGGCGCTCCCCTTCGCACGGCACAAGTCTCATCGCGGGGGGACGAGTCCTGGCTGACCAGGTCGATCTCTGCATTCAACCGCGCAGCTAACGAGACGGGCTACCTGCAGACGGGAGTCTTCTCATGGCTGTCGCTCGCCGATGCCACCTTTGAGCGAACGGTTCAGTGGACCAATGTCAACCCGATCACCAAGCAGCCGCGTGGACGGTGGTCCGCCTGGCTGCGGGACGAACGTGCGGGGACGTGGACCGAGATCACTCCCGACCCAGCGCTGGGAGGCGCGAGCTACACAGGTTCAATCTACGGTGCGCAGGAAAGCGTAATTCTTGCCCAGGGGTACGCGAACTCGGACCTTTCCATCATCTATTACGCGACCAGGGCGGAGTTGACCCCCGACGCAGTAGCACTCCCTGACAACGAGTACAAGACGTACCGCTGGGAAGATGAAGAGTTGACCCTCACCAGCTACCTACCGGACCCGCCGGTCGGTGGCGTGGAGGTTCCGCAGCCGACCGTTATCGCTGGAGGTGCCTCTACCCTCACAGCGCCGGTGGGGTCCTTGGGAAGGCTCGGGAGCGTCAGCAATGACGGCGAGGTCGTCGTCCTGCAAAGCCACCCAGCAGTGGGGGACGTGGGCGCCCTTTGGCGTCGGGATGCGGCTGGCACAGAGCTGGTCTCGGTTGGAGAGCGATCGAACCCTGCAGACAACCCGTCGTTGGCAAACATGAACGCACGCTTTCAAGCCATGAGCGACGACGGGCGCCGCATCTTCTTCGTCACCCGGCGAGCGCTCGTGGACGAAGATCCAGACGGGACCGGAGATCTCTACATGTACGACACTGAAAAGCCAGCTGGTGAGAGGCTGACTCTTGTCAGCCTCGATCAGGAGCCAGCTGACGGAATAGGCGCCGACGTGCGATCTGTGTTCGCTGCCAGCCGAGACGGACACCGCATTTACTTCGGCACTACTGGACAGCTCATAGATGGGGCTCCCACCACGCCAGCAGGCAAGCTGTACTTGTGGGAAGGCGGTGATGATGATGCGGAGATGAGCTATGTCGCTGGATTCCAAGATGCCAGCAAGGTGAACTCTGCCCCATTCTCGGAGAATCAGCGAGTAACTCCAAATGGTAGTCATCTGTTGTTCCGGGTAAGCGGCGCGCAGGGGGTGGTATCCACGCCAGACGGAGACGTCGGCCAGATCGGCGCGGCAGAGTATCAGTTGTACCTGTATGACGCCGCTCAATCAGGGCAGCTGGAGCCGTCTCTTCGGTGTGTGAGCTGTCCGCAGGACGGACCATCAGGAGGGGTCTCTGATCTCAAGGGGCCGCAGCAGTCCGGCGTGTACACGCAGCGGCACGTGATGACTAGGAATCTTACGATCGATGGAAGCGCGGTCTCGTTCCAGACGAGCCAGCGTCTGGTTGAATCCGACACGAATGGAGTCATCGACACTTACATGTGGAAGGACGATGGCGGTGAGGGCCAGTTCCACTTGATCTCCTCTGGCCGTAGGGCTTCGCCGAGTTACTTCTGGGACGCAGACGAGACGGCCGACAATGTCTTCTTCATGACGCAGGATCGACTGACGCAATGGGACTCCGATGCGCGCAATGACATCTACGTCGCCTCTACGGATCCGGCGTTCCCGGATCCGAAGGTAGATCCGCCTGGCTGCGAGACAGATGCGACTTGTCAAGGCGACGTCCAGAATCCCCCGAGCTTCATTCCACCTGCGAGCAGCGAGTACGAGGGGAGCGGCAATGACGCGCCCTGGGCGAGATGCCAAGTGCTAGCGCGCCGGCTTGGCGCGGCTAAGCGGAAGTTGACAAAGACTATGCGCAAGGCACGCCAATCCAGGGGCAATCGGAAGAAGAGATTGCAGGCGAGGGCGAAGAAGCAGCGGCACCAACGACAAATGAGGAAACGGCACCTCCGCGATTGCGAGCGCGGGCTCTGATGCGCACGCATACGACCCCACTGGATGTCATCGAGTCCAAGCTAGCAAAGGGAACGAGAATGAACGTGACGGCGTCTGCTATATCCAAGGCCTTGGGGTGCTTGGTCGTGAGCCTCCTCCTCTCGTGGTTATTGGCCGCGAGCACCGCATACGCGAACGTGGAGATCGAGTCGTTCTCCGGCCTCGCCGCGGATTCTGTTGGAGGGACCTTCAATCAAGCTGGCGGCAACCCCTATTCGGCAACGACAACGATTAGGTTCAGCGATGCCAACAGCGACACGTATCCCGATGAGATGCCGCGGAACATCAACGTGGATCTTCCGCCGGGCTTCGTTGGCAACCCGCAGGCGATCCCTCAATGCGACACGCTTGGCATAACTGGACGGGAATGCCCAGTATCGTCAATCGTTGGTGAGGTGGCGTTACGGTTGGGCGGGGTCTTCGCCCCGATTACCGTGTACGCGCCGATCTACAACGTCGCACCTTCCCGAGGTGTACCAGCTCAGTTCTCGTTCGTCGCATTGGCGCCGCTCGTGACCCTCCAGGCGAAAGTACGACCAGACGACTACGGGTTGAGCATCGATGTTAGGAACATCTCCACTGCCCTGGGGTTACGCGAGTCGAAGGTCACATTCTGGGGGAATCCGGCCAGCCCGGTCTTCGATGCCAAGCGATGCCAGAACAATAGGCTCAACGCTCCGACATGTACGGGCCCGGCGGGCAATCCTGCCACGGGTCCAAACGCAGCGGGAGTGCAACCGCGTGTTCTGCTCAACAACCCAGCCAACTGCTCAGCAGGGCCACTGGAGACAAGAGTGTTCGCGGACTCGTGGGAGAACAGCGGGCGACGGGACACGGAGGGTCGCCCGGATTCGGGGGATTCAAGGTGGGCGGCGTCGAGCTTTGCGGCCGATACCAACGGCCAACCGACGAATGTGACGGGCTGTGAGAGCGTGCCGTTCAGCCCCCATGCGAGCGTCGTTCCGACGACAAGCAGGGCGGATGCGCCAAGCGGCATCAACTTTACGCTGACGGCCCCGCACGACGATTCGCCCGGCGTGACCGCGCACGCGCCCCTCAAGCGCGCCACCGTGATCCTGCCCGAGGGAATGGCAGTTAACCCGAGTGCCGCCAATGGGCTGGAGTCCTGCGCTCCCGAGGAGATTGAACTGGGCAGTGATGCAGCGCCTAGTTGCCAGGAGGGATCGAAGATCGGGACGGTCGAGATAGAGACCCCATTGCTGGCCGAGCGGCTCAAGGGGGCGGTCTACCTGGCCGACCAAGGAACCAACCCCTTCAACAGCCTGCTGGCGATGTACGTGGTCGCCTCTAGTAAGGAGCGCGGAGTCACGATCAAGCTGGCCGGACGTGTCACTCCCGACGAAGCGACAGGTCAGCTGACCACGGTGTTTGACGACAACCCGCAGATGCCCTTTACGAAGCTGACTCTTCGTCTCAAGGGCGGCAGCAGTGCTCCTTTGGTGACGCCGTCTACGTGCGGCAGCTTCGAGTCGGAGGCACGCCTGACGCCTTGGTCGGCGGTAGACCCAGACAACCCAACCGAAGATGAGATCGTCACCCGGACAAGCTCATTCACGATCGACCGTGGCCCAGACGGAGGCCCCTGCAAGGCAGGCGACCCAAACCAGCCAGGAGATCCAGCCGACCTAGCAGATCGCCCCTTCAACCCAGAGATGAAGGCAGGCCTGCAAAACGCAACAGCCAACGGCAAGAGCCCCTTCATCTTCCAGCTAACGCGAGAAGACGGCGACCAGGAGATCCTCTCCACAACGGTCAAGCCCCCACAGGGCCTAACCGCCAAGCTAGCCGGCATCCCCTACTGCTCAGAGGCAGACATAGCATCGATCAACTGCCCAGAGGAATCGAAGATCGGCTCAGAGCTAGCAGGAGCAGGAGCAGGAAGCTCCCCCTTCTACACCTCTGATAACCCAGGCTCCGTCTACCTAGCAGGCCCCTACAAGGGAGCCCCGCTGAGCATGGTGATCACAGAGCCAGTGATCGCAGGCCCCTTAGACCTCGACGACATCGCAGTCAGGGCAGCCATCCACGTCGATCCAAGGACGGCCCAGCTCACGGTCATAAGCGACGAGATCCCCCAGATCAACTCAGGGATCCCCCTGCGAGTCCGTGATCTCAGAATCAAGATGGACCGCCCCGACTTCACGATCGCCCCAACCAACTGCGATCCAATGGAGATCCAGGCAACGGTGCAAGGAAGCCACCGTGCAGAAGCCAACCTGACCAACCACTTCCAGGTAGGCGACTGCGGAAACCTCGGCTTCGACCCCAAGCTGAAGCTCGACTTCGGCAAGTCGAAGAAGAACACAAAGCGCAACGCCCACCCACCGTTGAAGGCGAAGCTCGCCTTCAACGGTGGGGACTCGAACATCAGCTCGGTCGAGGTAGCCCTACCGCAGGGACTTCTGCTCGACCAGGACCGCCTCGGCAGGATCTGCTCCCGCGCCCGCTACGCAGCCGGGACCTGTCCTGAGGAGTCGAGGGTGGGCTACGCCAAGGCAGAGACTCCCCTGCTTGACGACCCTGTCGAGGGCCCCGTCTATCTCAAGGCATCAGACAACCCGCTGCCCGACCTGGCAGCGGACCTGAACGGCCAGATCGACGTCGATCTCTTCGGCCGGATCGATCAGAAGGTCAACAAGAAGGGCATCAACCAGATCAGAAACACCTTCGACGTCGTCCCCGACGTCCCCGTCGATGACTTCGAGCTGACGCTCGACGGAGGATCAGACGGCCTGCTCGTCAACAGCCGCAACATCTGCAAGTCGAAGAAGGCCCAGAAGCTCTCGATCGAGATGGCTGCCCACAACGAGATGACCCTCTCCGAGCGGCCGCTGATCGGCTCGGCCTGCAAGAAGCTCAACAAGAAGAAGGCCAAGCGCCTGAAGAAGAAGGCCAACAAGCTGAAGCGCAAGGCGAAGAAGACCAAGCGCAAGGCTCGCCAGGCCTCGGGCAAGAAGGCTACGAAGCTCCTTCGCAAGTCGAAGAAGCTGAACAAGAAGAGCAAGAAGCTGCGCAAGCAGGCTCGCAAGCTGGGGCGCTGATCATGGGCGCCCCCTCGAAGCTCTCCGGGGGGCGAGAAGCCAGGGCCAAGCCAGGGACCGGCCGGATGTCGGCCAGAAAGCCTGCCCCCGATCGCTCACCCCGCGAGCGGTCGGCGGGCGGGACGAAGAAGAGGGGGGAGGGCAGCCTCCCCAAGCCCCCGCAGGGCCATCTGGGCTACAAGCGCAAGATCAAGCGCAAGTTGCCAAGGCGAGACGGAACCCCACCCCGCTACACCAACCAGAACGCGAAGCAGCAGATGCTCGACGCGGCGGTGAGGGCAGCGACCGAGCGCGGCTACGAGGCGATGCGGATCAGCGAGGTCACCGATCCGATCGGCGTGACCAGGCAGGCCTTCTACGCCCACTTCCGCGACAAGCGCCAATGCCTGGCCGAGGCGATCGATCCGAAGCTAGGCGCGATCGAGCGCATGGCGGCCTCGCTGAGCGAGAGCGACCCCGACGCGGCTGTCCGAGTGGCGTATGCCCTCGACGATCTGATCTCCGAGCGGTTCGGCTCTCCCGAGGGGACGAGAGCGAGGCTGACCAACGCGATGATCGAGCTCCTTCGCAATGAGGGCTCCTTCCACAAGGTCAGGATCGGAGTCCTCACCAAGACAGCCCACGTCCCTCCGGGCGACTTCTACCGCCAGTTCTCCGGCAAGCAGGAGTGCTTTGCGGTTGCCTACGAGCAACTGCTGGGCGAATTGGTTTCCGAGGTCTCCGCGGCAGACCTGAACGGCTTGCTCGGCTCCTTTGCGGATGCGCTCCTCGCCGATGACGATCGACGCCGCATCCTGATCGTCGAGATGGCCCATCTGTCAGACGAGGCTCCGTCAGACATCCAAGGCGCGAGGAAGAGCGCTCTCACCAGTGCGATCGCCGATCTCCTCGGGGACTGCGAGGGGGTTGGCTCCGAAGACCCCAACCTGACGTTCGCCGCCGCCTCGGTCCTCGAGGTGATCCGCTCCAAGGAGCTGGCTGGGCACGCGACGCTGCTTAAGCGCCGCCTTCCCGAGCTAGCCGGGAATCTGCGTTCGATGCTGGCCGCCGACGAGCGTGCGGAGGCTCGCGATCTCGCCGCCTGACGGAGCAGTGTTCGGGGACGCGGAGCCGCTTCACACAGCCTCAGCAGGTGTAGGGTCGACGGCGAGCCGCCATGCCGCGCTCACGCGCGGTGGTCTGCTCGCCTTCTACCGCTTCCCCTCCACCCACTGGCCAAAGCTGCGCTCGACCAACAACCTCGAGCGGGTCAACAAGGAGATCGCCAGAAGATCCGATGTCGTCGGAATCTTCCCTAACGACGCCTCGGTGATCCGCCTGGCGGGAGCGCTTCTGATCGAGCAGAACGATGAGTGGCTGCTCGATCGCAGCTACCTCTCTCAGGAGTCGCTCAGGTTGGTCCTCGAGGACCAACCTGAGGAGGTCGGGGAGGAGGTGGCGCAACTGGAGAGCTGAGACGAGGAGCCGATGAGTGGGTTACACCACTTGGCGCTACTTGACTGCGAGGAGGGATAGCGGGGCCTTCGGGGGCGGCCCTACCGGGGTGCCGGCGGACCGAGGTGGGGATGCACGTCTCAAACGGTGTGAGGGCGAGTGATGGCGAGGAGCTGACGGAGGTCGATCGGCGAAGGATGGTCAGCTACCTGCGCCGCCGTTACTCGAAGGGCATCAGCCGCGAGGACGTCGAGGACCTGGTGCAGGAGGCTCTGATCGAGGTCTTCGTGCGTCGCCGGCGTGGCGAGCGGATCAAGAACCCGATCGCCTACATGCGCGCGGTCGCCTGGCGCGACGCGCGGGATCTGCTTCGCGCTCGTCGCGAGATCGCGATCGATCCGAGCGACCAGGTGCTCGCCGGCGTCGCTGATCCGTCGAGCCCTCCGGAGGAACGCCTCGACGACCGCGCCGAGCTTGCACGCGCAATCGAGGCGATCGAGCAGCTGGAGTCCAACCATCGTGCCGCCTACCGTGCTCGCTTCATCGAGGAGCTTTCGACCAAGGAGGCCTGCCGGCGGTTCAGCCTTCCGTCAAGCACCTATCACCACCGCCTGCGGCGAGCGATCGAGACCGTGCAAGCGAGACTCGAAAGCAAGCGTTTCGCGGCCAAGCTACTTGCCGCCTACGTCGCCGGGATCGCCTCCCGTGCCGAGCGACGGCGCGCAGAGCGGTTGATCAGAAACGACCCGCGCTCGGCAGCGCTCGCGCGTGAGTTCTGATCTGGCGTCCGCTCCTCGGTTGGGGTCAGTCGTGAGTGGTTCACTCTTGGCCGCCTCGGAGGTGGCCCACCTGCTCGGCGTGCCGACCTCGTGGGTCTACGAGCAGTCGCGGAGGGGGCGGATCCCCACGGTGACGCTGGGCCGCTACCGGCGTTACCGACGCGAGGCGGTCGAGGCGTGGGTTGAGGAGCTTGAGGCAGCGTCCCCCCGACGGTAGGAGGCGAGAGCGTCGACCGCACTGGCATCCTCTTCCGGGCTGGATGCCTCGTCGTCGATCGGCGCCGTAGCGAGGGCACGCAGCATCGGATCGTCGCGTCGACGCTCAACGATCACCAACGCGACCTCGGCTTCCTGCTCGGAGAGCTCGTCGACCAGCTCGTGTAGCCGCTCCTTCGTAGTCACCGGCGCCGATGGTAGCGGCGTTCGCTTTGCCTGGATGACGAATGGGCGACATGGCCTACGGACTCCGGCTGCCGCAACAGTTTGACCAAGTCTGAGCACCTAGCCGTGCTGCCATGACCGAATGTACGGTGTCGCTTCTAGCGATTTGCATCTGAAACGGATGCAAAGATGATGCAGTTGACACGATCCATCGAAGGACTCCGACGATCGAGCGCACCGCTTGGTCGTCAAGGCTCAGTGGCTGAGATCCAGGTACACGGCGAGGCCCGCGAGCCCTTCTTCACGGTGAAGGGCCGAGCGCACCGTTCGGCAGCTGCTTGCCGACGGTGAGGTTCCGTCATGCCTGATACGCGGTCGACGGCGCATCGATCCCCGCGACGTCGACCGCTACATCGAGCGTTGTCGAGAGCCAATCCCCCGGCGGCGGTAGCTGGCCGACGGGGATGATGTCCAATAGCTCGCTTTGCAGCGATATTGAGCATGGGGCCCACCGGTTGGATGGTCCGCATCGCCCCCGGTACAATGGCCTCCTGATGGCGACCAAGACCAAGACGGACGCAAGGATCGAGTTGCGCGAGCTCGATGAGCAGGCTGGACGTGAGCTTGTCGATAAGCAGGCGCGCAAGTATCTCGGCATGAGCGGCGAGGAGTTCAAGCGCCGTTGGGAGGCTGGCGAGATCGATGCTGACGACAGCCCCGACGTGATGCGCGTCGCGATGCTGCTCGGCTTTGCCCGCTAAAGACGCCGCCCGCGCCGCCGAGACCCACCGAACCCGGCGAGTCGAGATCCTTGGCTGTCTGACGACCGCGTTCGTCGGCGCATACGGCTACCGCTCAAGCACCGGCCCGCATCCGCTGGCCCTGGCTGAGGGCGATGTCGTCAGGCTCACCAGCGACACCGACCTCGGTCTCACCGTCCTCGAGGAGTACGACCTCATCGAGCTTCCCGGCTCGGGCTGGGAGGCCCGAACGGTCTCCTACTTCTACGAGGTGGCGCAGGCCGGTCAGAAGCTCTTGGCCTATCACTGGCACCCGACGGGCGTAAGCCGGTTCACGGCCCCTCATCTTCACGTGCGAGGTCGCGTCGAAGTTGGCGGACGCGCGTTGGAGAAGGCCCACCTTCCGACCGGAATCGTGAATCTGGAGGACATCATCCGCCTGGCGATCAATGACTTCGGGGCAGTGCCACTTCGCGAGGACTGGCAATCCGTGCTCGCAGCTTGAGCTGTCGGCAGCCGGTGGTTGCCGGCGAACTCGCGCGCGACGGTCGCGTCCGCTTATGCCTCGTGGTTGGCTATATCGGGCTCGAAGGCGCCGGCGAGCCGTCTCCCGGTCGGGTTCGCAGTGATCTTCTCGGGGGCTTCCTCCGAGCGCTCTGAGTGCCGCCAGGTCCCTCTGGGCACCCGCCGGGGATGGCACTTAGTTGTCACCTCAACTAATAAAATAGGCCCAGTTTAGGCCCACGGGGGAGGGTGTCGGCGGGTTCGTGCCGTTTGTCGCGAAGCACAGAACCCTAGGATTTCCAGGGCTTTCCTAGTGCGGCTGAGAGGAGTCGAACCTCCACGGGCTTGTACAGCCCACAAGGCCCTCAACCTTGCGCGTCTACCAGTTCCGCCACAGCCGCGAGGGCGGCGCGCATATTACGGGGCGGGGCAGCCCGAGGGCTTGCCGGCGGTTCCATCCGCAGGGCGCTCTAGTCTGCGAACATGTGTTCCCCGGATCATCCCGGGGAACCCGAATCGTCCACA
The DNA here is from genome assembly GCA_964641695.1 of uncultured Conexibacter sp. Classification (GTDB taxonomy): domain Bacteria; phylum Actinomycetota; class Thermoleophilia; order Solirubrobacterales; family 70-9; genus RHKX01. The sequence goes on along the minus strand of CAZXKG010000005.1, from coordinate 782 downwards.
CGACCTTCCCATCCCCAAGCGGATCGTCCACCAGGAGGACAGACCAGCGCCATGGACCTCAACCTGACCAAGCGGCAGAGCGAGATCTTCGAGTACATCAAGGGTCATCTCGACAAGACCGGGTACCCGCCCACGGTCCGCGAGATCGGCAGTTCGTTGGGGCTGCACAGCCCATCGACGGTCCATGCCCATCTGGCGAAGCTGGAGAGCGCGGGGGTGCTGCGCCGCGACCCGTCGAAGCCGCGTGCGATCGAGATCCTGGTCGAGCGGACGAAGCGGGTCATGCGACCGTCGATCCCGCTCATCGGCGAGGTTGCCGCCGGTACGCCGATCCTGGCGGAGGAGAACGTCGAGGATCACCTCGAGATCCCCGGCGTGATCGGCGCCGAGGACGGCGACTTCGCGCTCAGAGTCAGGGGAGACTCGATGGAGAAGGCGGGCATCTTCGGCGGCGACTACGTGGTCGTGCATCCGGCGCAGACGGCGAACAACGGCGAGGTCGTCGTCGCCATGATCGAGGACGAGGCGACCGTCAAGCGCTTCTACCGGGAGAACGGCTCGGTCCGCCTGCAGCCGGAGAACGATGCCTACGAGCCGATCATCTCCGAGGAGGTCGAGGTTCTCGGCAAGGTGATCGGAGTCTTTCGCCGACTCTAGGGTCCAGGTCAAGAAGGAGGACCGTCGGGCTTCGCCCGATGGTCCGGCGCAGTCGAGCGGCCCAGGGGGCCGCGAGTCGCGCGCTTATCTATGATCGGCCCCGCGGGTCAACGCGATCGCGGGGG
>CAZXKG010000004.1:32148-61044 GCA_964641695.1 uncultured Conexibacter sp. | reverse complement strand
AACCCCGCGCAGTTGGGGGTTGCACGCGATGGACAGCGCCGTCTATAGTGCCGCCGGCTCGCAGGGTCAGGAGAGCTTCGAGACAGCTTCAGGCGGTCGTCGAGGATCTCGGACCCGGCGGAGGTGGAGCTCAGATCGTGATGATCGGGCTGCCTCGGAGCCGGAGAGAGACCACCGCCGTGAACACCGCGTTCTACGGCACCCCGACAACTTGATTAAGAAGTTGTCGCCCTTCCGCGTCTCGGACTTCCGCCTCAGTCGGGCAGCAGCTCAAGCGCGTCGCAGTGGGCGGGACGAACGGCTCCGAAGCGAAGACGGTCGAGGGAATGGCGCCGATCTCGTCCCTACGCGACCTGTGGAGGGATCTGCTCGGCCAGCGGGCATATCTCTCCACAGAAGCGAGCGCCCCCGCTCCGGCGCGTCGTCGCTATCCCAGCTCGACCAACGCCTGGCCCTCCTCGACCGCGTCGTCCTTGGCGCAGAGGACCTTGGTGACCTTGCCGGAGGTCTCGGCCTCGACGGGGAGCTCCATCTTCATCGACTCGAGGACGATCACCTCGTCGCCGACCTCGACGTCGTCGCCGACCTCGACGTCGACCGACCAGACAGTCCCTGCGATGTGCGCGTCAATCGTGGCCATCAGAACCTCCTCAAGCGTCCGTGGACGTGACTCGTTCCCTGGATCCCCAGGCCAGCTCGATGCCCTCGATCAGGGCTTGGCGGGTCTCGCGGGGGTCGATCACGTCGTCGATCACGATGTTCCGCGCGGCCTCCCAGGGCTGTGACTCGGTCGCCCACTCCTCGATCAGCCGCTCGGCCTCCGCGTCGGCGACCTCCTGGCCCTCCTCGGCGGCGAGCTTCTCCAGCTTCTTGCGGTAGACGGTGCGAACGCCGGTGTCCGGCGCCATGAAGCCCATCTCCGCGCCCGGCCAGGCGAGCAACATGTCGACCTTGACCTGCCTGCCGCCGAGAGCCATGTGCCCGCCGCCGTAGGCCTTGCGGACGATCACCGAGATCCGTGGCACCTCGGCGCGAGCGAGCCTGGTGACCACGGCCTCGTAGCAGCGGAGGATGCCGCCGCGCTCGGCCTCCTTGCCGATCATCAGCCCCGGCACGTCCTGCAGGAACGCGATGGGGATGTTGAAGCCCTCGCAGAGGTCTACGAACCGCGCTTCCTTCGTCAGCGCCGGCACGTCCATCACGCCCGCCCGGTGCATCGGCTGGCTGGCGATCACCCCTACCGGCTTGCCGTCGAGGCGAGCGAGCGCGCAGATCAGGTTCGAGCCGTACTTCTCGCCCCAGGGGAAGATCGAGCCCCCGTCGAAGATCGCCTCCAGCACCTTGCGCATGTCGTAGCCGCGGGTCGGCGCCGTCGGCACGATCCGCAGGAGCTCCTCCGCGTCGCGGGCAGGCTCGACCGGCTCCACAACCGGCGCCGGGTGGGCGGCGGTGTCCGGCATGTAGGAGAAGAAGCGCTTGATCGAGTCGATCGCCTCGTTCTCCCCCTCGACGACCAGGTGCGCGCTGCCGCTGATCCCGGCGGAGACCTCGGGCCCGCCGAGCTCCTCGGCCTCGATCTCCTGGCCGATCGCCCCCCGGATCACCGGCGGGCCGACCAGCGCGATCGCGGTGTCCGACTTCATCACGACGAAGTCGCCCATCGCCGCGTGCAGCGCCGCGTCCCCGTAGCTGGGGCCGAGCACGGCCGTCGCGCGCGGGATCCGCGGGAAGCCGGCCGGCGACTGCAGGAAGTTCGAGAAATCGAAGGGCACCGCGGAGAAGCGCCAGCCGAGCAGGTCGGGGATCCGGCCGCCGTCGTTGTCGCTGAGGCAGATCAGCGGCATCCCCCGACGCGCAGCCCACTCGGCCACCCGGTTCTGCTTGCGCATGTTGACCGGCGCGGTGGTGCCGGCGAGGACGGTCGCGTCGATCGCCAGGACCGCCACGTGACGGCCGTCGATCCGGCCGAAGCCGGTGATGATCGCGTCCGCCGCCGCGTACTCCTCGCGGCGCAGCTCGGGCTCGGCGAGGAGGCCGAGCTCACGCCAGCTCCCCTCGTCGACGAGCAGGTCGATCCGCTCGCGCGCGGTCAGCCGGCCCGTCTCGTGATGCTGGGCGACCCGTCGCTCGCCCCCCATCGCGTACGCCCGCTCACGGCGTTCGCGCAGATCCTCAAGGGCCGCCTCGACCTCGGGCGGCACCGGCTTCAACTTGCGTCCTTCGGCCATCGCGGAAAGCTCACCTGCCCTTGAACTGCGGCTCGCGGCGCTCCTCGAACGCGGCGATCGCCTCGTTGAAATCCTCCGTCGACTGCAGGTAGGCGTTGGCGTCGACGCCGTGCCCGTAGCCCTCCCCGGTATGCCTGCCGAGCACGCTCTTCGCCACCTTCATCGCCAGCGGCGCGCGTTCGGCGATGCGCTTCGCCAGCTGCTCCGCCTCCGCCTCGTGCTGTCCCGCGGGAACGACCTTGTTGACCAGCCCCGCAAGTCGCGCCTCCTCGGCGTCGAGCGCCTCGCCGGTCATGATCATGTAGCGCAGCCAGTGCTGGTTGAGCTGGTCGAGGCCGCGGGCGACGCCGAGCCCGGGGACGAGCCCGACCCGGCTTTCGGGAGTCGCGAACTTCGCCGTCTCGTCGGCGACGACGATGTCGCAGACCATGGTCAGCTCACACCCCCCGCCCTGCGCATGCCCGTGCACCGCGGCGATCGTCGGCCGCACGCACTCGGCGAGCCGGCGGAAGGCGGCGAGGGCCTCGCTCAGGTAGGCGCGTTTGTCGCCCGCGTCGCCGAGGTTCCCGAAGTCGGCGATGTCGCCCCCGACCGAGAAGCACTTGCCGTTGCCGGCGATGATCAGCGCCCGGACGTCGTCGTTCGCCTCGGCCGCATCGACCACTCCCGCCAGCTCCCCCCAGAAGGAGCGCGGCATCGCGTTCAGCTTCTCGGCACGGTCGAATCGGGCCCATGCGATCGGGCCGTCGACCTCGAAGCGGATCATGCTCTCGCTGGCCCCTTCACCTGTCATGCAGGCATTCTACCAATCAACCGGTAGGTAGGGGAGATGGGGCCCCTCGGCGCCCTATCGAGAAGTCGGCTGACCGCCATAACGAGGCTCGACCGACTGCTCGATCTCGGCTCAGAGTGCCGCTGCCTCGGCGTCGAAGAGGTCGATCAGCAGGTGCCGCTGCACCTTCGTCGCCGACATCGGCCACTCCTCGATGAACTGGACGTAGCGGGGGAGCTTGAAGCTGGCGATCTCGCCGCGGCAGTAGTCGACCACCTCCTCGGCGGTGATCCCCTTCCCCGGCGCCACCTCGATGAACGCGGCCGGAACCTCGTCCAAGCGCTCGTCGGGCACCCCGATCACGATCGGCAGCTTGATCGCCGGGTGCTTGGAGAGATGCGACTCGATCTCCTGCGGGGCGACGTTCTCACCCCCGACCTTCATCATCTCCTTGAGCCGGGCGACGTAGGTGACCCAGCCACGCTCGTCCATGAGGCCGAGGTCGCCGGAGTGCAGCCATCCGTCCGGGTCGAGCGCCTCGGTGCCCTGGCCGGAGTCCCCGTAGTAGCCCTCCAGCAGCCCGTACCCGCGGATCTGCAACTCGCCCTGCTCGCCGGGGCCGAGCACCGCGTCCGTGGTGGGGTCGACCACCCGGACCTCGACCCCCGGCAGCGGCGGCCCGTTGGTCTCGAGCAGGTCGGCGTCCTCGAGCGCCCGGTTGCAGGTGATCACCCCCCCGGCCTCGGTCATCCCGAAGGGTCCCGACATGTTCTGGGCGGACGGGAACGCATCGCCGATCACGTCGAGCGTCTCCCGCGGAGCGACGTTCATCACCGCGCGGATCCGCGAGGTATCGCGCTGCGGGAACGACGCCGCGCGGATCAGGCCCATCGTCAGCGGCGGGAACATCGTGTAGAGCCAGGTGACGTCCTCGGCCTCGATCAGGTCAAGTCCCTCCTCGGCCTCGAAGCGGGTCATCGAGACCAGCGTCGCCCCGGCGCGGAAGGTGAAGATCATCGGCCCGACGCAGCCGAGGTGGAAGAGCGGCAGCGGGTCGAACACCCGGTCCTCCCCGGTGATCGCCAGCCGGTCGCCGACCGCGGTCCAGACCCGGACGATCGCCTCGTGAGTGATCATGCAGCCGCGCGGGTAGGCGGTCGTCCCCGACGTGAACGGGACCAGGGCGACGTCGCGCAGCCGGACCCGGCGGCGCAGCTCCTCGATCGTCCCTGCGTCCGGGCGGTCGGGCAGCCCCTCGAACTCCGCGCGGCTCATCAGCCCCGGGCTCTCCGAGTCGCCGAGCAGGACGATGCGCTCGAGCTCCGGCGCCTTCTCCAGCGAGAGGTTCGCCGGGTCGGAGTCGGCCAGGTCCGGGAAGGTCTCGTGCAGGCGGGAGACGTAGCTGACGGCGTCCTCGACGATGTCGGAGGTGAGCAGCACCTTCACGTCGGCAGCCGCGATCGAGTAGCCGAGCTCGCGGGTGCGGAAGCGGGTGTTGATCGGGACCGAGACCGCGCCGAGCAGGGCCGCCCCGAAGAAGCCGGCGACGAACTCGGGGCAGTTCGGCATCACGATCCCGACGTGATCGCCACGCCTGACGCCAAGCGCGTGCAGCGATCGGGCCCGCTCGATCGCCAGCTCGAGCAGCTCCGCGTAGGTGAGCCGCTGGCCCGCGAGCACCAGCGCGGTGCGCTCGCCGTGGCGAGCCGCCGACTCGATCAGCAGGTCCCCGAGCGTGATCGCCTGGGCCCGGTAGTCGAGCTCGGCCGCCGGGTCGTGGCCGGTGGCGTGATCGCCGGGGGAGGCGTGGTGGGCCTGGTCGCTCACTTCAGCTCCTCCCGTCGAATCGTCTTGATCAGCCGGTCGAGGCGGACCGGAACCTCGAGCCCAAGCGCGGCCAGTCGCAGGTCGCCGCTGGCGCCGGACTCGAACGCCCGGCTGCCGGAGAGCGCGAAGTAGGCGAGCCGGGCGAAGTTGAAGGCCGTGTACCAGTGCAGCCGATCCGGATCGACCGGCTGCCCGCGCCGCTCGCCGTAGCGCTCGAACAGGGGGCCGGGATCGAACCCGGCGAGCTCCCAGATCGGGATGAAGCACCAGGAGAGATCGGCCATCGGATCGCCGACCGTCGCCAGCTCCCAGTCGAGGACGGCGGCGATCCTGCCGCCAGCGACGATCATGTTCCCCATCCGGTAGTCGCCGTGGATCATCACCGGCCGCTCGAGCGGGCTCGGCCGGCTCTCCCCGAGCCAGCGCAGGGCGACGACGAGCGCGGCCGGGAGCGGCTCGAGTCTGGCGAGGCGACGTTCGAGGACGGCGAGGTCGGCCGCCGGCGAGACCTCGGCGAGGCTCCCGTCCCTGCCACTGCGCGGCATCAGCTCCTCGGGCGGGTCGAGCTCGTGCATCGCCGCGAGCACGTCGATCGCCTCGGCCGCGAGGTCCCCCCGCAGCCGCTCGTCGCCGATCGTATGCCAGCCGACCGGCACGTCGCCCGCGACCCGTTCCATGATCAGCCAGGTTCCCGGGACTCCGGCGTCGTCCTCGCCCTCGGCGTCGGCGAAGCCGAGAACCGCCGGGGCCGGAACCACGCCGGAGACCGCCTCGAGCGCGTGGCGCTGGACGGCGATCGTCTTCGCGCCCGAGGAGCGCGTCGGCAGTCGCAGGACGACTTCCGCCTCGCCGGCGTCCGAGGCGAGGACGCCGAACCAGGTCTCCTGCGAGAGCCCGCCGGTCGCCCTGCGCTGCAGGCGGAGCTGCCGCTCGTCGCCCTGCTCGCGCAGCGCGGCGCCGACCGCGGCCTCGATCCGCTCTCGCCGCTCAGGAGCCACTTGCCGCCGACCAATCCACCCTGCGGATCCGCGCCCGATCGAACTCGGCCAGCTCGGCCGCCGCATCGAGCGCCGCCATGAGATCGTCGCGCTCGAGCGCGTCGACGACCGCCCGCTCGAGCCCGGCCCGCTCGGGCGGCGGGCCCGCGAGCGCGGAGGCGTTCGCGACCACGTCGGCGGCGGCGCTGAGCTGCGCCCGGATCGCCTGATCGTCCACCCGCTCGGCGAGGTCGCCGAGCATCGTCCCGAGGCGGGCGAACTCGATCTCGCCGATCGCGTCGGTCGTACTCCGGTGGTTCCGCCCGTCACTCTCCATCGCTACTATTCAACCAAACGGTCGGTCCAGAGGACTGCCTGGCGCAGGACCTGGGGTAAACGGGAGGAAACGAAGCTGAAACCCACGGAGACAAGCGCGCGGCGCGAGCCCCGCGGCGATCGCAGGCGGGAACGCGAGGTGTACGAGGCGGCCGCACGGATCTTCTACGAGAAGGGGTATCAGGCCGCGACCGTCCAGGACGTCGCCGACGCGCTCGGGATCCTCAAGGGGAGCCTCTACCACTACATCGACAGCAAGGAGGACCTTCTCTTCGAGCTGCTGGTCGAGGCCCACGAGGACGTCGACTCGATCCTCCGCGAGGTCGCCCAGATCGACGACCTTAGCCCGCTCGCGACCCTCGAGCGCTACGTCTACGAGCAGATCCTCTTCAGCGCGCGCAACCCGCACAAGGTCTCGGTCTACTACGCCGACCTCGACCGCCTGCAGGGCGATCGGCGGGAGCGGATCACCGCGCGCCGGGCCGAGCACGAGGCGTTCGTGCGCGAGCTGATCGCAAGCGCCCAGCGCGAGGGCGAGGCCGGCGAGGGCGACCCGATCATCCTCGCAAACTGCGTCTTCGCGACCGTGATCTGGGTCTACCGCTGGTACCGCCCCGAGGGCTCGATCGAGCCCGAGGCCCTGGCCCAAAGCTGCGCCGCGTTCGCCGTGGCGGGAGTCCGGGCGGGAACGTCCGCCCCGTTGCAGCCCGGCCGGTAGCCCACCGCCCATCGGTGGTCCGGCACCCTGGCAGCACGAGCGGGCGCCCCCCGCCTCCAGCCCCCCGAGAGCCTGAGCCCTCCCGATCGTCGCCGTGGGGCCGTCGGCGGCTTCCACCGAATGTGGATCTGATCTGGCTCAGGGCGCGACGAGATCCACAAAAGGTGGATAGAGCCCACCAAAGGTGGATCTCACCCGCGATCGGTCCCAGCCACATCCACGAAGAGGGGCATGATCGATCGCGCCGGGATTGGTCGTGGTATGAGAGCCATCCATCCGAATCACGCCATCGCTTCGATCGCGAATCGACAGCATGGAGTGATCTCGACCGCCCAGCTACGACAGGCCGGGCTCAGCCGGGACCAGATCAAGCATCGGACCGCGACGGGCTGGCTGCATCGGATCCATCGGGGCGTGTTCGCCGTCGGCTGTTCCGCTGGAGACGACCGGGCACGCATGACCGCTGCACTGCTGGCGTGCGGTGAACGTTCGCTGCTCTCGCACAGAGCCGCTGCCGTCGTCTGGAGGATGCTTCCCGAAATCGGCCCGCTGATCGACGTCTCCGTATGCGGGCGGAACGCACGCACGCGTGAGGGGATCCGCACGCATCGAGTCGGCGACCTCAGTCCCTTGGAACGGAGGCGACAGGGAGGGTTCCCGGTGGTATCCCCCTCGTTGACGTTGTTGGGCGTTGCCGCAACCGAGTCGACCGACGACCTCGAGCATGCACTCAACGAGGCCATGCTCCTACGCCTTACATCGGAGGACAAGCTGAAAGACGTCGCTCGACGGTTCCATGGCCATCGCGGCCTGCAGGCCCTGTTGCCGTTGATGCGCGCGCAGGAGAACGACGACTTCAGCCGCAAGAACGCAGAGAAGAAGCTGCGCTCGCTCCTGTCCGCCGCAGGGTTCCCGGAGCCTCGACGCAACGTAAGAGTGCATGGCTACGAGCTCGACTTCCACTGGCCCGATATCGCACTGAACATCGAGATGGACGGCTACCGGTGGCACTCGACCAAGGAGCGCCTGAACAGCGACCGCGAGCGCGACCTCCATCTGCAGTCTCGGGGGATTCGCGTCCAACGTGTCTCCTACGACCAGCTACATCGCCCTGAAAGACTGGCCGCGAAGCTCGGGGCGATATTCGCCCTGGCGACACGCGCCACCCGGCTCCACCCCGAGGATCACCCTGGCGATAGTCGGGAAGGGTAGGCCGAACCGGGGACGAGATCGGTCCGTGATCCACCTTTCGTGGATCTGGTCGAGCGGACAACCCGACGAGATCCACAAAAGGTGGATAGAGCCCGCCAAAGGTGGATCTCACCCGCGATCGGTCCCGACCAATTCCACAAAACGGGGTCGGGCGCGGCGGGGATGACCGCACGAGTAGGTGGAGAGGGACCCCCAGGAACAGCAGCCGCTTGAATCGAGCGGGCTAGAGCTAGATGGTTGTGGGCAGCCCTGCTAGAGGTCGGCGACCCGTGGGCGCAGCTCGTCGATCACGAGCTCGGCGTGGCGGGCGGCGATCTCGTCGGGCATGCCGGCCACCCGTTCCCACATGAAGACCTCGTGGACGGGCATCCCCTCGGCCAGGGAGGCGAGGGTCTCCACCGCCTCGTCGACGGTGACCGCCTGCACCGGCGGCTTCTTCCCGCCCTCGATCCGGTCGAAGACCGGCGGCATCGACAGCTTGTCGTCCTCCCCCCGTCCCTCGCGGGCGTAGAAGTCGTAGTCCTTCCAGCCCTGCTCGGCGGCGGGACGGATCAGATCCCAGGTTCGCTCGGGGTCGTCGCAGAGGACCATCGTCATCGGGCCCGCGGCGCGAGGACCGTGCGGCGCGCCCGGCCCGGCCTCGAACGCCTCGACGTACGAGTCCCAGAGGGAAGGTCGCAGCGTCAGCAGTCCAGCCCCCAGGCGACCGGCCATCCGCGCCGTCCGTTTGCCGTTGGCGCCGAGCCAGAACGGCACGTGATCGGCGGCGGGTCCCGGGGTGACCTCGGCCGCGTCCCAGAGCCTCCGCACCTCCGCGGTGCGCGCCTCGAGGGTCTCGAACCGCTCGCCGATGTCCTCCCCGAAGGCCTCGAACTCGGGGATCCGGTAACCGGCCCCGACGCCGAGGTCGAGGCGGCCGCCGCTGATCGAGTCGACCAGGGCTGCCTCCTCGGCGATCGTCACCGGGTCGCGCAGGGGAGCCAGCATCACCGCGGTCCCCAACCGCGCCCGCTTCGTCCGCGCGGCGACGGCCGCCATGAACACGAACGGCTGCGGCAGGTAGCCGTCGGCGAAGAAGTGGTGCTCGGAGAACCAGATCGAGTCGATCCCGCGACGGTCCCACTCCTCGGCGAGGTCGAGCGCCCGAGCGTGGAGCTCGGGCCACCCGATCCGCCAAGGCTCGGGATCGCGGAGGTCGAAGTAGAGGCCGACCCTCATGGCGATGGCGACGCGCGCCGGATCAGCTGCCGCCGGGGCGCAGGTCCCAGCTCGGCGCCGCTCCGTCGACGGCCACCTCGGTCTGCAGAAGGCGCCCCGTCTCCGGGTTGATGATCTGCCGGAAGACGACCTCGCTGTCGGTGTAGACCTTCGGATCGCGAACCTGCGGGTTGCCGGACGTCATCGGCAGATCACGGACCAGCGCGCCCAGCTTGTAGTTCTGGTCGGCGGGGCCGAGATCGACGCCGTCGGAGACCCACTTGCCGTTCTCGACCGCGAGGATCTCGCTGCCGCGCGCGGCCTGGGGCACGCTCCCGGGCGCCTCGCCCTCGAGCTCGGGGTCGCCCTCCCAGCGCTTGCCCTCGGCGAGGCGGTCAGCGACGATCTTCTCGCGAGCGGCCCTGGTCGCGGCCTCGTCGACCACGAGAACCTCCTCGCCGTCGGTGAGGATCACGCCGTAGGCCTCCTCCGCCCACTCGCGACTGACCCGGCCGGCGATCACGTCGTCGGCGACGCTCCCGGTGTCACGGTCGATCGGATCGCCGTAGCCGCCGGCACCCGCCCAGGCGAAGACCCACATGTCCTCGCCCAGGGTGAACTTGTCGAACGACTTCGCCGAGACCCACTCGGACTCGCCGCTCTCGACCTCGTCGGGGCTGACGGGCATGTCGCCCGTCTTCGCCATCTGCCCGCGGACGTCGGCGCCCTTGATCAGCTGGAACTTGTTGGTCGAGGTCGGATAGCCGCCGAACAGCCCCGGCCCGGGAGCCGCCAGCTCGGCGGCGACCGTGACCCAGTTGACCCGATCGGACTTGTGGTTGATCAGCCCGGCCTCGACCCCGTTGCCGCCGCGGAACTTGCCGGCGCCGCCGGAGTCCTGGATCTCCTTCCGCCACAGGTATATGAGCGGGTAGAAGAGCTCGTTGTCCTCGACGTTGGGGATCGTCGACTGCGGATCCCACGGCCAGCCGCCGGAGTCCTGCCCGTCGCGCCACGGCAGCGCGGCGAGCGCGGCGCCCACGGGATCGTTGAGGAACGAGGTGTACTCGTTGCCGCGCTGGTCGAGGCCGGAGATCGAGTTGACCGGGTAGCCGAGCACGCCCATGCAGCTCATCACCTCGGTCCGCAGCTCCTCGTCCCGGGAGCTCGAGAGCATCTTCGAGATCGCCAGGCCGCTGAGGCCGATCGAGTGCAGCAGCGTCGTCGGCGGTCCGCCGGAGACGGATGCCGGGCGCGTCGCGCAGTTGATCAGCCCCGGCTCGACGTCGAACTCGCAGTGGCGGATCGCCCCCTCGAGCGCGAACATCTGGTCGAAGAGCATGGTCGAGGCGAGCATGCAGACGACCGCTCCCTGCCAGCCGGCGAGGGTCGCGTTCAGCGCTCCCTGCTGCTCGGCCGAGCCGGCGTTGGAGAAGATCAGCCGGCGGCCCACCTTGGTCAGGACCAGGCGGTTGCGGTAGACGCCGCGATCGCCGGGGAGCTTCACGTCGACCCAGCCCTCCTCGGTCCACGTCCCGTCGGGGATGGTGTCGAGGCGCTTGCCGAAGGCCGCCTCGGAGTCGTCCTGGACCTTGCGCATGCAGGCCTTGACGGTGCTCGCACCGTAGCGCTCGACCATGCCGAGGATGCGTCGGGCGGCGACGTTGCAGCCGGTGATCTGCGAGCGCAGATCGAGCGCGACCAGGTCGGGCAGGCGGGAGTTGCGCAGGTAGTGCTCCTCCATGTCGCGCCGCATCTCGCCCCGCTCGACGAGCTTGATCGGCGGGATGCAGGGGGCCTCCCAGAAGCAGTCCTGGGCCATCGGGTTGAAGCCGCCGGGAGCGGTCCCGCCGACGTCCCACTGATGGAGGGTGTTGGAGACCCAGCAGAAGAGCTCGCCGTCGACGAAGACGGGCTTGGCGACGACGACGTCGGGCTGGTGGGTCGTCCCCACCCAGGGATCGTTGGTGAGGAAGATGTCGCCGTCCTCGATCCCCGGGTTGGCGGAGCGGTTCTCCAGCGTCCACTTGATCGCCGAGCCGGAGCTGACGGCGAGGTACTGGTTGTACTGGCCGAAGAACACGTAGCCGCCGGACTCGTCCAGGATCGCCGGGTTGAAGTCGTGCCCGTAGGCGCAGATCGGCGAGCCGGAGGTGCGGATGATCGACTGCCCGTGCTCGACGTTGACGTTCCAGAGTGCGTGGCGCAGGACCTCGTAGCTGACCGGGTCGATGTCGTCGTCGGCATCGGTGTGCAGCTTCAGGCTCTCGTCGATGTCCAGCTCGGCCGGAGCGACGTAGGGGTAGTGGAGCCCGTCCCAGGTGATCTCGGGGGCGGCGACGCCGTCAGGGGCGGTGCTGTCCGTCTCGTTCATGGTGCTCTCCTCGACCTCGGGTGACATCTCGTTGCTCTCCCTCTTCCCGCCGCTCAGGAGCCGACCGCTTCAGCGGCGGCCGCCCCAGCAACCGTCTTCTGTGCCGACGCCTGCTCGGCGCCCACGTCGATGACCACGTTGCCCAGGCTGTCCATCCGCCCCACCGCTCCCGGCGGCAGCACGACCGTGGTCACGTCGAAGTCGATGATCGCCGGACCCTCGACCTCGCTGCCGTGCCCGAGCTCCGATCCCGAGTAGGTGTCGGTCTCGCGGAACTCGCCGAACTCGCGCCAGTAGACCTCGCGGGAGCCGGTCGGCTCGACCTTGCCGGACTCGATCTCGGGGAACTGCGGGATCGGGACCTTGCCGCGCGCCATCACCTTGAACAGGCCCATCTGCGTGCCGGCGGAGACGAACGCCGAGCCCTTTCCGTTGATCTCCTCGTAGCGCTCGATGAAGCGCTCGACCTGACTCTCGGCGTCCTCGGCGGTGAGCTTGCCGCCGGGCACCGGTACCTCGACCTGGTGGATCTGCAGCGAGAACTTCATCTCGACCAGGCGGGAGAGCTCGATCTGGTCGTCCTCGAAGCCCTCCTTCCTGAGCTGCGCGACCGCCTTCTCCTCGAGCTCCTCGAAGATCTCGTTGAGGCGGTTGTGGTCGTAGGGGCCCTGGATCAGCTCGGAGTGCTCGTAGACGTTGAGCACGTCGGAGGACATGACCCCGAGCGCCGACCAGGTGGAGGCGAGGTTGCCGAGCGGGACGACGACCTGCGCGGCGCCCATCTCGCGTGCGAAGGCGACGGCGTGAGCCGCGCCGGCGCCGCCGAACGCGTAGACGACGAAGTCACGCGGATCGCGGCCGCGCTCGATCGTCATCTGGCGCATCAGGTCGGACATGTGGGACTCGACGATGCGCAGGGCGCCGTCGGCGGTCTCGATCGCGCTCATCCCGACCTTGGCGCCGACCTGCTCGAGCGCCTCGAGCGCGGGTCCGCGGTCGAGCTGCATCTCGCCGCCGAGGAACGACTCGGCGTTGTAGCGGCCGAGCGCGACGTCGCAGTCGGTGACGGTCGGCTCGGTGCCGCCGCGGCCGTAGGAGATCGGGCCCGGGAGGGCGCCGGCGCTGTCGGGGCCGACGCTCAGGGTCTGCGACTCCTCGTCGGTGCGGACCAGCGACCCCCCGCCCGCTCCGATCGACTCGATGTCGAGGCGCGGCATGTAGAAGGTGTACTGGTTGATGATCGTCTGCGAGGAGGCGACCGGCTCGCCGCCGACGATCAGGCCGACATCGAAGGAGGTGCCGCCCATGTCGCAGGCGATGATGTTCTCGTGGCCGAGGCGCTCGCCGAGGACGGAGGCGCCGACGACGCCGCCGACCGGGCCGGACGCGATCGTGAACAGGGGCTTCTCGGCCGCCTCTTCGGCCGGGGCTACGCCGCCCGCGGCCTGCATGATCAGCAGCGGGTTCTCGTAGCCGCGCTCCTTGGTCGTGCGATCGACGAGGTTGATGTAGCTCGAGGTCGCGGGGCCGATGAAGGCGTTGATCGCCGCGGCCGCGGTGCGCTCGTACTCGCCGGGCTTGGCGATCAGCTCGTGGGCGCAGGTGATCGCCACGTCCGGCGCCATCTCGCGCACGATCTCCTTGGTCCGGCGCTCGTGCTCGTTGTCGACGAAGCCCCAGAGGTAGGAGATCGCGATCGCCTCGACTCCGTCCTCGAGCAGCTCGGTGACCGCCTGGCGGACGTCGTCCTCGTTCAGGGGGAGGATCACGTCGCCGGCCCAGTCACGACGCTCGGAGACCTCCTTGATCAGGTCGCGCGGGATGATCGGGTCGGGCTTCTTGTGCCGGGAGACGTGCAGCAGATCCTCGACCGTGAGCCCGGCCGAGCGGCCGGCCGAGCGCATGATGATCAGCGCGTCGCCGTGGCCCTTGGTCGTGATCAGGCCGGTCTTCGCGCCCTTGCGCTGGACCAGGACGTTGGTGCCGACCGTCGTGCCGTGCAGCAGCAGGTCGGTCTGCGCCAGGAACTCGTCGGGATCGATGCCGATGTTGACCGCCACCGCCTCGATCGCGTTGACGAACCCATCGCCGAAGTTGGGGGGCGTCGACGAGACCTTCGAGAGCTCGATCTTGCCCTCGTCGTCGATCACCACGCAGTCGGTGAAAGTTCCACCGATGTCCACACCACAGAAGTAGCCCACAGGTCTCTCCTCCGAAACTCTTGGCTTCAACGCCGATCACTGACGCCGGCGTCGCATCAACCTACCGGTTGGTTTATAACACACGACTGAGGCCGCGTCGTGGACGAACCAGGCAGGCCGAGTCGATCCAGGCGAGGATGAGAGGACCAGATGGCACGCACCCCACCCGTGAGCGACGGCGACGAGTCCTACTCGCACCAGCTCGTCGCGCCGCGGCACGTCACCGAGCACGACCATCCGAACTGGCAGGAGCGCTGCTATCACCTGCTCTACACCGAGTCCGGGCTCGTCCTCGACAGCGGTCGCGCGGTGTGGCCGATCGAGGGCCGGCGGAAGGCGTTCGCTGGGGCGACCGACGGCGTCACCCAGCACTGCGTCCGCGTCGAGGAGCCGTTCGCGATCGACGACGACCCCGACGAGGCCACGGTCGGAGGCGGGAGCCCCGGGGACGGGAGCGGGATCACCGTGGAGGTGGTTCGCCCGATGCGCGAGATCCGGCTCCGCCATGGCGCCGAGGGCGACCCGTTCGCCTACGACCTGACGTTCGAGGGACGCTTCCAGCCGGTCGCGACCAGCCCCCACGAGGTCATCCAGAACGACGAGGTCGTCACCCACTACATGAACTTCTTCCAGTCGGGCTACTACGACGGCTGGATCTCCCACGGTGGCGAGCGCCACGAGGTCGTCAGACGGCTCGGCTTCCGCGACCGCGGCTGGGGCCTGCGCAAGCACGAGGGCTCCCCGCGCCGCGGGCTCGTGCTCTCGATCTTCTGCGAGCTGCCCGAGGAGTCGCTCTACGTGATCCTGTTCGAGACCGCGTCGGGCCGTCGCGTGCTGACCAACGGCTGGAGCATCTCCGAGGCGGGCGTCGTCGACATCGCCTCGGTCGAGCACGACGTCGTCTTCGACGGCACGGTGATGAACACGGGGACCGCGAAGCTCGAGCTCGACGACGGCACCGCGCGGGAGGTCAGCTTCCGCGAGCGCACGCACCTCTTCCTGGCGGGGGTCGGCTACTCCCCCGACCGCGAGCTGACCGCGCCGGGCGCCGACGCCTACGACGTCAGCGATCCCGAGGTGGCGGCGCTGCTCTCGGGACAGACCGATCACGGCTGCGAGTTCGAGGTGGGGGGCGTGGCCGGGAACGGCTACGTCGAGACCGGCCTGGGGGTACACGCCCGCTACCGACCCGACCCCGAGGAGGGAACACGATGAGCGCGAACCAGTCCAGTGACCGAGGGGACGCCGGAGTGCCCGGAGTACCTGAAACGAGCCCGGAGGCGATCGCGCTCGCCGTCGCCCGCGACGAGATCCGCCGTCTGCCGCTCGCCTACGCCTACGCGCAGGACACGAAGGATGCCGACCTGCTCCTCAGCCTCTGGGCCGAGCCCGACCCCGCGGCGCCGGCCGAGTACCCCGACATGGACCTGATCACGGTCCGCAAGGAGCACCAGCGCTGGTTCACCAACAAGGGAACGTGCTGCCACTTCGTCGGCAACCACCTGATCACGATCGACGGCCCCGAGACGGCTCACGGCGACGTCTACTGCATGGCGCAGCTCGACTTCCGCGATCAGTTCGTCGACCAGACGATCCTCTACCAGGACAACTACGTGAAGATCGACGGTCGCTGGCTGTTCGCCACCCGCCGCCACCTGCTCTTCTTCGGCCAGGCGCGCGCCGAGAACCCGATGGAGCAGGAGGGCGAGGGCTGGCCGAAGGTGCACACCGGCGCCGGCAACATCCCGGCCATCGTTCAGGCCAACCCGCCCAGACACCGCTGACGAGGTCGGGAGCGCCCTGCTCGGAGTCCTCGTCGCCTCACGGCCCTGGGCCGCTTCGGCTCCTGCGTCCGCCGATCAGACGCTCCCGACCTCGTCAGGTAGGGGCATGTGGAAGTGGGACTGGTCGCGGCCGCCTACAGATCCAGCGAGCGGCCGACGATCTCGCGCATGATCTCGTTGGTGCCACCGTAGATCCGCTGCACGCGGGCGTCGCGCCACATCCGTGAGATCTCGTACTCCTCCATGTAGCCGTAGCCGCCGTGGAGCTGCACGCAGCGGTCGAGCACGCGGAACTCGAGGTCGGTGGTGAGGAACTTGAGGCCCGCCGCCTCCTCGGCGGTCAGCGTTCCCCTCGTCTGCTCGAGGATGCAGCGGTCGGTGTAGGCGCGCGCCGCCCTGGTCTCGACCACGGCGTCGGCGAGGCTGAAGCGCGTCGCCTGGAAGCTGCCGATCGACTGGCCGAAGGCGTTGCGGGTCCGCACGTACTCCTGGGTGATCTCGAGCCCGCGCTCGGCGTGGGCTACGGCGGTCACCGCGATCCCGAGCCGTTCCTGCGGCAGGTTCCGCATCAGGTAGCCAAGCCCTTTGCCCTCCTCGCCGATCAGCAGATCGTCGGCTACGAAGGCGTCCTCGAAGAAGATCTCCGCGGTGTCCTGCGCGCGCCGGCCCACCTTCTCCAGCTTGCGCCCGCGGCTGAAGCCGGGCGTGTCGGCGGGCACGAGGAAGAGCGAGGGCAGGCGGCTGCCGTCGCGGACGACCTGCGCGGCGACGATCACCAGATCCGCTTGGATGCCGCTGGTGACGAAGGTCTTGGCGCCGCTGATCTCGTAGCCGCCCTCGACCGGGATCGCCTTGGTCGCGATCGCGCGCAGGTCCGAGCCCGTGCCCGGTTCGGTCATCGCGATCGCGGGAACGATGTCGCCGCTGACGACGCCGGGCAGGAAGCGCTCCCGCTGCTCGGGGCCGCAGAGATCGGTCAGGTAGGGGACGAGGATGTCGTTGGTCAGGCTGAACGCGTCGGTCACCGTGCCGGTGGCGACCACGGCCTCGTCGACGACGGCATTGAAGCGGAAGTCGTCGATGCCGAGGCCGCCGTGCTCCTCGTCCGCCGAGAAGGCGACGTAGCCTTGCGCGGCCGCCGACTTCCAGAACTCACGGTCGATCACGCCGTCGCTCAGCCACTGCTCGGTCTTCGGCACCGCCTCCTTGCGGAGGAAGCCCTCGACCGACTCCCGGAAGTGCTCGTGCTCGTCTTCGAAGATCGTTCGTTGCATCTCGGTTCAGCCGCTCGCGGTCAGATCGCCCCCGAAAGCCTCGATGAAACCAAACTACCATTCGGTTGCTAAATTGGCGTCGTGACCGAGAGTCGAGAGAGCCGAACCCTGCGCGGACGCGTCGCCGTGGTCACCGGGGGAGGCCGCGGAATCGGCAAGGGGATCGCGGAGACGCTCGGCCGTCGCGGTGCGAAGGTCGTCGTCAACTACCGCAAGGACGATGCGGCGGCCCAGCAGACGGTCACGACGATCGAGGCCGCCGGCTCGGAGGCCGTGGCGGTCGCCGCCTCGATGTCCGAGCCGGAGGAGGCCGAGCGCCTCGCCGAGGAATCGGTGGCGGCCTTCGGCCACGTCGACATCGTCGTCGCCAACGCCGGAGTCGCCAGCCGCGGCCTGCCGATCGCCGACACCGACCCGAGCGAGCTCGGTTGGGTGATGGGCGTCCACGCCTTCAGCGCGCATCGTTTGACCGCCGCTCTGCTCCCACAGATGCGCGAGCGCGAGCGCGGCGACGTGATCGCGATCTCCAGCAGCGAGGTCGGCGAGCACCGGCCAGGAGGCGCTCCCTACGAGATGGCCAAGGCCGCGCTCGAGTCGATGGCGATGACCCTCGCCCGCGAGGAGGCGGCCAACGGGATCCGCGCCAACGTCGTCGCCCCAGGACTGGTCCGGACCGACATGGGCCACCGGCTCGTGAAGGCGACGCTCGGCATCGACGACGTGGCGGAGCTCGACGGTAAGCAGCCCTTTGGGAGGGTCACGCGTCCCGAGGACGTCGGCCGCGTCGTCGCCTTCCTCGTCGGGCCGGATGGCGAGATGGTCACCGGGCAGCGGATCGTGGTCGACGGTGGCGCGCCCGAAGCCGCGTTCTCGGCCTGACCGAGCTGCTCACGCTCGGCGGTTTAGCCAACCAACCATTTGGTAGAAGTTTCTGCTATCTATCCGTCTGTGAACTTCCAGACGTCCGCCGCCTCACCGCACCTCGTCCTCGCCGACGCTCTGACCCGGAGCCGCGTCAACGACGTCGTCCTGGTCTGCGCCGGAGCGCTCCTGACGATACTCGGCGCCCAGATCGCGATCCACGTCCCCCCGTCGCCGGTGCCGATCACCGGGCAGACGCTCGCCGTCGTGCTCGCCGGCGCCGCCCTAGGTGCCAAGCGCGGCATGGCGTCGCAGCTCCTCTACATCTGCCTCGGCCTCTTCCTCCCCGTCTACTCCGACGGCGCCTCAGGCTTCGACGTGATCTGGGGAGCGACCGGTGGCTACCTGATCGGCTTCGTGGTCGCCGCCGGGATCGTCGGCGCCCTCGCCGAGCGCGGCATGGACCGCAAGCCGCTGATCGCCTTCGCGGCCTTCGTCGCCGGCCAGCTCGCGATCTTCGGGATCGGCGTGCCGTGGCTGAAGGTCGCCACCGGGATGAGCTGGGCGGACGCGATTCACAACGGCTTCACGATCTTCATCGTCGGCGGCCTGATCAAGGCGGCACTCGCGGGCGGGCTGACCCCCCTGGCATGGCGCTGGGTGAACCGACCGGGGCGAAGCTAAGCGTCTTCCCGCAAGCCCCATTCGTAACGGCGAGCCCAAGGACTCGGTCAACTCACCCATGGGGCCTGGTCGACGTCATCGAGTATCCGGCGCGCCACCACGCTCCGATGCACCTCGTCCGGCCCGTCGTAGATCCGCGCGTAGCGGGCTTCCCTGTACATCCGCTCGAGCGGTAGATCGCCGGAGAGCCCGAGCGCTCCATGCACCTGGATGGCGCGATCGATCACGTTGTGGAGCATCCGCGCACCCCAGAACTTGATGAGGCTCACTTGCACCCGTGCGTCGTCGCCCTCGCTCATCGCCCGCGCCGCGTCCAAGGTCAGCAAACGGGCAGCTTGGATCTCCGCCGCCGACTCGGCGACGTAGCGCCTGATCTCACCCTTCTGAGCCAGAACCGATCCGTGGGCGAACCTCTCGTTGGCGCGCTCGACCATCAGCTCGAACGCCCTCTGCGCCTGGCCCAGCCACCGCATCGCGTGGAATATCCGGCCCGGACCCAGACGCTCCTGCGCGATGACGAAAGCCGCACCCCGTTCGCCGAGGGTGCTCTCGACCGGAACCCTGACCCCCTCGAACCGTAGTTCGCAATGCGCGCCACCGACATGACCCATCGTCGGTATGCGCCGAACGATCTCGAGGCCGGGGGTACCGGCAGGTACGACGATCATCGTCATCGCACTGTGAGGCGGGGCATCCTCGCCCTCGGTCCTACAGAAGACGGCCGTGTATGCAGCACGATCCGCACCGGTGATGAACCACTTGTGCCCGTCGATCACCCAGTCCCCACCGTCGAGCTCGGCGACGGTTCGGATCAGAAGCGGATCAGAGCCCGCCACCTCGGGCTCAGTCAATGCCACGGACGGGTAGATCTCGCCACGAACCATCGGCAGCAGCCACCGGTCGCGTTGCTCGTCGCTCCCATGACGGTCAAGCATGATCGCGTCCTGCATCGAGATGCTGCCAACGGCGAACTGCCCCCACTCGGACCGGCCGATGATCTCGTTCAGGTACACGAACGACATCAGGTCGATACCCCCTCCCCCGAGATGCCCAGGATGGCCCAGCGCCCAAAGGCCACGTTCCTTCGCAGCGGCCTTGAGCCGCTCCAGCTCGCGCTCCGCCTCCGGTCCCCCTTGATCGAGGACCGGCTCGGCCGCGATCACCTCCCCGTCGATGAACAGCCGCATCCGCGACCGCAGCGCGTCGAGTCCGGCCGCCGATCGCCTCTCAGTAGACATGGTTCGAGAACCCCCCATCGACATCGATGGCCGCGCCGGTCACGTATGACGCGGCGTCCGAGACCAGGAACCCGATCACCGCGGCAACTTCTTCGGCGGTGCCATACCGGCCAACGGGTACGTTCGCGGCCATCTCGGCGATCACGTCTTCCGCGTCGCGATCGGTCGCGGACGCGATCTCCCCGGCGGCCCGCTCCCACATCGGCGTGTGGATGAGCCCCGGGAGCACCGTGTTGATGAGCACGCCGTCGCGGCCGTAACGACGCGAGAGGGCCTTCGCCATCGCGACCAGCCCGGCCTTCGCGGTCGCGTAATCGACCACGACCGAATCGGGCTCCTTGGCCGCAAGCGAGGAGACCATCACGATCCGGCCCCAGCCTTGATCACGCATACCCTCGAGTACGAATCGCGTGCACCGAACGGCAGCCATGAGGTTGAGCTCGAGCAACCCGGTCCAATCCTCGTCGGTCATCCGCTGGAAGTTCCGCGACGGCGACTGGCCGACGTTGTTGACCAGGATGTCGGCAGGGCCGAGTTCGGCCGTGACGCGAGTCAGGAACTCGCCCGTCTGGTCCGCCGCGGTGAGATCTGCCGAGATGCCCAGCGCGAGTCCATCGCCAGAGGCGATCTCTCGCTCGAGCATCGACACTGAACCCGAGTCCCGCGCGCAGAAGCCGACGGCCGCCCCACGGGAGGCGAGCATGCGCACCGTCGCCGCGCCGATTCCGAGACTCGCACCGGTGACCAAGGCGACCTTGCCCTCCAGATCCTTCACTTCGACGCTCCTGCGCCTGTCGCGTAGCGGTCGCGAAGCTCCGACTTCAGGACCTTCCCCATGGTGTTCCGCGGCAACTCGGACACGAACTCCCAGCGCCGAGGCCGCTTGTAGTCGGCGAGGCGTTCCCCGCAAAGCGCTTCTAGATCGTCGACGGACGCGCTCGCCCCGGCTTTCAGGACGATCACCGCACACGCCTCTTCGCCAAGGACCTCGTGTGGGATGCCCACCACCGCGACCTCCGAGACGTCTGGGTGATCGTGCAGCACGTGCTCGATCTCGGCCGGGTAGACGTTGAAGCCCCCCCTGATGATCATGTCCTTGGTCCGCCCGAGGATGTGAACGTAGCCCGCCGAATCGACGGTTCCGAGATCGCCCGTATGCAACCAACCGTCCACCAGGACCTCCGCCGTCGCCTCCGGCGCGCGGAAATAGCCGTTCATGACGGTCTCGGACCGCAACAAGATCTCGCCGGGCACATCGGCCTCGACGTCCTCGCCACGCTCGTCTACGACTCGAAGATCGGTTCCAGACACCGGGCGCCCTACCGACCCTGGACGCTCCAGCGCCTGCTCCGGCGGCAGCACACAACCCGTGGGGCCTCCCTCGGTGAGCCCGTAGAGGTTCCACAAGCCCGCACCCGGGAAGCGCTCCAGCAATCTCGGTACCACCTGCTCGGTTATCGGCGATCCGCCGTACATGAGCGCGCGGAGGCGCGGGACCGCACGATCGCCGGGCTGCTTTCCCAGCAACAGCATGAGCATCGCCGGGACACCGAAGAAGATCGTCGCGCCCTCCTCCACGAGGCGATCCACCGTCTGCTCGACGTCGAACGCAGGCTCGACCGCCAGACACGCCCCCGCGTGCAACACCGGCAGCGGGAACGTGTGGCTACCGGTACTGGTGTAGACGGGCGCCGGGGTCTGAAAGACGTCGTCGGCTTGGAGTCGAAGGGCTCTCGCCAGCCGCTCCGCGTTGAGCGCCAGCGAGCGATGACTGAACTCGGAGCCCTTCGCCAGGCCGGTGGTACCCGAGGTGTAGATGAGGTCCGCCCGCTCGTCGAGGTTCGGAGCCAACGGCACGCGCCCCCCCGTCTCGATGAGCTTCGAGAGCTCACCCACGGCCAAGAGGCGGCAGCCATCCAGGTCTTCCCGAGCCAGCGAGCCGATCAGCTCGTCGTACCCGACGAGCAGGGAGACCTGCGCGTCGCGAACGATGTGAACCACCTCCGGAGAGGCGAGACGCGTGTTCACGGGGACGGGGACGAACCCTCCCCGGTACGCGCCGTAGAGAAGCCGATAGAACGCTCCGGCCTCGGCGTTGTCCAAGCAGATGCCGAGGCGATCGCCGCGGCGCAGGCCCAACCCTTCGAGACCCGCTGCGACGTCGCCGCTCACCGCTTCCAGCTCAGCGTATGTGAGACAACTCCTCTCCCCGCGGTCCCAGGTGATCAGAGCCGGTCGATCCGGCTGCTCGGCCGCATGGACAGCGATCAACTCGGGGACCGTCCGGGGGGTCATCCGTTCGCCTCTTCCCTGAGCTGGCTGCGCAGCTGCTCGAGGACGGCGACACGCTCGGACAGCTCCCAGGCGAGCGTCTCCCACACCGCGGGAGCGGGGCCCACTGCAGCAATTGCCGCGGCCTGACTCTCGACAGCTGAGGCACCATCCGTCCGACCGACCGATCCCCAGCGGCGCTTGGCCTCTTCGCCGTGCAGAGCGGTGAACCGATCCTCGAGGTGTGACAGGGCCTCGAGGTCCGCGAGTATTCCGGCTGACATGTTCGAGTCACTCACAGCGCCCGTATCTCCTCGACGAGGTCGCGGGAGAGCGACAAGATCGGGAGCTCGAGCCATGCATCTCGGCGGCTCCCCCTCCCCTCCTTCCACTCCTCCGCAGTCAGCACGAGGGCGACCGTCATCTTGAACATGCCCAAGGCGAGGAAGTACCGAAGCCGATCCCGCGCCGGGGGGTCGGGGGCCCGATCGACGTAGAGGTCTAGTAGCCAGCTGGTTGGATCGGGGGCCAGGTCGAAACGGGACTCCGACCCGAGCAGCCGGCCGATCGAATACGGCTGCGCTGCGTAAGCGATGTCGCACAGCGGATCGCCGGCCCCCGAGAACTCCCAATCGATCACCGCGGCAGGTCGACCCTCCTCCGAGTAGAGGATGTTCCCCAGCCGAAAATCGTTGTGCTGGAAGACGACCCGCTCGACTTCGGGCGCGTTGTCGATCAACCATCTACCCGCCAACGCCAGCGGCGGACGCTCGAGAGTGGTGCGATCGAGCAGCTCCAGCCAACGCCCCGCATCCGACGCCACGTCGTACTCATCCGGCTTGATCCCGAGGACGCACGGGGGCTCGGCGGTGGCGAGATCCACCGGGATCTTCTCAATCGCCAGAGCCAGCTCGACGAGGCTGCTCAGCAGGCGCTCGGCGCCGGCGGACTCGATCAGCGTGTCCATGCGACGCGCGCTCCACACGTTCGGAACGATTCCCTCGATGTAGGTGGCAAGCGAGAACGGGCCCCCCAACCAGCTCGGATCGTCCTCGGCGCAGATCAACTCCGGCACCGGCACTCCGGCACCGGCGGCGAGGGGAAAAAGCCGCGCCTCACTAGCTGGACTCGTCTCCAGCGGATGATCGGCGCCTGCCACCCTCAACACCGCCCGCTGATCGCCCAGCCGAACCAGGAACGTGTCAACGCTCCAGCCGCCCGAAAGGCGATTCTCGACTCGAACCGGACGATCGTCACCCAGGACCCCTTGCAGGTACTCCCTCAACGCATCCTGAAGCGTTCCGGCCTCTAGCATCACTCCACGTCCCACCATCGGCTCGCCCGGGCTCAGTCGTCGTAGCAATCGGTGAACGACGGCGCTGCCGGAGGCTCTTCCCCGGCGTCGGGACGCTGCATCGTCGCGGCCACCTCGGCATACGCGTCAGTTCGGAACTCGTAGTTCACCTTCTTGATCTGCCAAGCCCAACCGTCGGCGGTCCTGCGCAGCAGATCGTCGTACGTCCCGTACGCCACGCAGGAAGCGTCCTGCGGGGAGAGGAGCTGGAAGTAGGCATGGGAGACGGCAACCTCGCCCTCCACCCGATCGATCGTGATGTTGTGGATCAAGTGGAACGTCTTCCCGGATCGCCGGGCGACGTGTGCCTCGATCTCCTCGCGGCCACGATACGAGCCCCTGTCCGAGAGCCACAGCACGCCGTCCTCGGTGAACGAACGGGCGAAGAGGTCAGCCCGCCCCACATCGACGTAGAAGCAGTAGCGCGAGTACATGTCGCGAATCTCCTCGCGATCCTCGAGTTCAGACATGTGAACAGATCCATTCGATAGCCGTCCAAGCCGGACGTTTTGCATCCCCGCCGTAGCCCCCGCCTGAGATCTCCCCGCCGGCGCTCACGATGCACCCACCGAAACCACGAGACTCCCCGTCCGGTCCACATGGGCCGATTGCCCAGGCCGAACGACGACCGTGGTCTCGGGGAAGTCGATCAGCCCGGGGCCGTCGATCTCGAACCCCGACTCAACCGCCAGCCCGTCGTAGACGGGAACGTCCTGCCGCTCGAGCGAGTCCTCGTAGAAGATCACGCTTCGCTCGCCAACGACTCCGCTGCCCTCCGCTTCGACCTCGAGCTCTGCCAGCCCGGACGGCCCACGCGGAACCACCGCACGCACGCAGACGGCCGTCAGCACATATCCGGCCTCGGAGAACCCGCTGCCCGGTCCGAACAGACGCGCGTACTCCGCTTCGAAGGTGTCGATGATCTGTCGGAGGTCATCTTCGCCCTCGTAGCGTCCTCGGCTCAGCGGAACCCGGATGGTGTTCACCTGGGCCGTGTAGCGGAGATCGGCCATGTAGTCGCACTTGATCCCCTCGGTGCCGAGACCCTGGCCGGCGAGGCTCTTGCGAACCGTCGCCTCCGCCTGCTCGAACAGCTCGGTCAAGGCGGACGCATCGAACGGGTACTTCAAGACCGTCGGGAGCTCCTCGACCACCATCGCGTCGGCCGAGACGGTGCCGAAGGCCGACCATCCAGCCGCGACCTCGCGCAGCGGTACGACGACCTCGGGGATGCCGAGCTCCTTGGCGACGGCAGGGGCATGCACCGGGCCCGCGCCGCCGAATGCGTACATCGTGTGTCGCCTGGGGTCGTACCCCTGCTGAACGCTCGCGAGCCGAATGGCGTCGACCATCTGGTTGTCCACGATGCGGGCCGCGGCAGCCGCGGTCTCCTCCGCTCCGTAGCCAAGGGCTCCGCCGACGCGCTCGAGCGCCGCCGCCGCGGCATCGACATCGAGCTCGATCGCGCCACCGAGGAAGCCGCCGACGTTCAGATAGCCCAGCACCAAGCCGGCATCCGCCACCGTCGGTTCCGTTCCCCCCAAGCCATACGCGACAGGCCCCGGCCTGGCGCCGGCGCTCCGGGGACCCACCCTGAGTGCGCCGAGGGCAGGGTCATACCGGACGATGCTTCCGGCGCCGGAGCCGATCGACCGTACGTCGACCGTAGGTACGAAGTACTCGTACTGGTCATGCCAGGTGGTCCGTCTCGTCAGCGGCTCTCCCCGCCGGATCACCCCGACGTCGAAGGTCGTACCGCCCATATCGGCCGTCAGGACGTCGGGTGCCTCCGACTCCTCCTCGGGACGCCGCTTGCTCAACTCGCCCGAAGCGATGACGCCGGCAGTAGGCCCCGAGCCGATGGTCAGCACGGGGAGACGCTGCGCGTGGTCAGAGCCAACCACTCCGCCGGCACAACTCATGACATATAGCTCTCCCGTGTAGCCGCGATCTCGCAAGCCGTCCTCGAGACGAGAGAGGTAGTTCTTCATCACCGGACCGATGAGGCCGTTGATCACGGTCGCGACGGTCCGCTCGTACTCGCCCGGGCGTCTCACGACATCTGACGACACGGTGACGAACGTCGACGGGGACTCCGCGGCGACCATCTCGGCCAGCTGCTCCTCGTGCGAGGGGTTCACCGTCGACCAGAGCAGCGAGACCGCGATCGCCTCCACTCCCTCGTCGAGCAGATCGCGAATCGCCCGCCGGGCGGAGTCGACGTTCAACTCGACCAGGACCTGGCCGTCGTGGGTGATCCGCTCGTCCACGCCGCGCACCAACCTCTTCGGCACGAGGGGGTCGGGTTTCACGTGCGCGGGAGTTCTCGCGATGTCTTCCGGCGGGGCGTTCCAATGGCGCCCGCCTGCTCGCATCACGAAGATGCTGTCCTCCGCGCCCTTCGTGGTCAGCAACCCGACGCTGGCCGTGCGCCGCTCCACCAGGGCGTTGGTGCCGACCGTCGTGCCGTGGAAGACCTGATCCGTCCTCTGGAGCAGATCGTCCAGCGACATACCCATGCGCTCGGCTGCCGCACCCACCGAAGCCATGAACCCATGCTCGAAGTCGGGCGGCGTCGAAGAGGACTTCCCGACGACCGTCCTTCCACCCTCGTCGAGGACGATCGTGTCCGTGAACGTTCCGCCGATGTCTACACCTATGTGGAAACTCATCTTCTACTCGCTTTCGCCATCGAGGTCGCGCGTGCCGCAGCCGCCAAGACCATTCACCGGTCTCCCACCAGCCGCACCTCGGGCCAGGCCGGTTCGTCTCTTCGCGCGATCTCACAGGTGGTCAAGACCCCGCAGGACGGGCAGCAATAACGGCGAAAAACGAAGTCGCCATCGATGAACTGCGAGGGGTCATCGACGCCGGGGATCATCGTTACCGGCTGGATGTCGACACGCATTCCCGCCTTGTAATCGCCGGTCAGCTCCGCGAGATACGCGTCGCACCGCGAGCAGGAGAGCACGCGGGTCCCGTCGCGGTCGCATGCCACGATCGTCTCGTGGATCGGCCGATCCGGCTCGCCCGTTGCCGGGGTCGATGTAATTGACCGCGGATCGTCGAGACCGACGCCGGCATCGGTGGCCATCGGCCAGCTCATCCGCTCGTCCAGCAGGGAGGCACGCAGCTCAGCGGTTCGCGATTCGTCGAACGAGCCCGTCTCCGGATCGACCACGACGCCGTAGACAGCTTCGGCGCTTCCGGCGCCTACGTACCCGAGCCGGACGTCGGACAGCACTTCCTCGACGGACCGCTCCAGCGGGTCTCCATATCCTCCCCCACCCCCGAAGCTGCCCTCGATCACATCCCCGGTCGCCATCGGAGTGCCGTTCGACTTCCCCCGGAGGACGACCACCTCCGCGGCGTTCAGGCTTTCGAGTGTGTCCGGAACCTCGCCTGCGGCAAGGTGTCGCTGAAGCTCCGTATCTCGGAACACGACGTGACGGCAGGTCGGACACGGATAGCCGCCGCAAAGGCCCATCGCACCATGTGTTGAGACACCCATCCCACCCGTGTTGGTTATCGCTTCGATCGCCTTGGCCCGATACGGAGTTACGGCGAAGTCCATCCCGGTCCCACCGCGCTGGCGGCCCGCGCCGCCCCCGTCCTGACGCTCTCGGCGGTAGAGGTAGACGATCGGGAACGCCCGCTCGACGGCCTCGATGTTCATCAGCGTCATCAACGGCGTCCACGCCATTCCGTTGGTGTCGGTGCCGTCTCGAGTCGGTTTTCCGGCGGAACCGGAGCCGATCGGCTCCATCAAGGCCGTACCGATCTGCTCCCCCTCGTCGTTCTCACCCGCCAGGACCAGCAGCGGCCACTCCGTCTGCGCGCCGACCACGTCCGACTTCAGATCCTCATCGCACATCAGCATCCTGCTGACGATCAGCATCAGCGAGTTGATGCAGTTGATGATGCTGAAGATCCCGCCGCTGACCGGAGAGGGGTGATCGACGCACGACAGGGTCCCCGGGACCACCTCGTACTCGATCTGTCGAGCCGCACCGCCGACCGCGAAGAGCTGGTCGTGCAGCATCGTCACCGAGAGCGTGCCGAGCACCGCGCCCGAGAAGCTCGCGAAGTTGAAGCCGATGGGTCCGTCCTGCTGGGCTTCGGTCCCTTCGTTGTCGATTATGAGCTTCCCGCCCTCCTTGCGGACGTTGACCTGAACTCGATAGCTCTCTCGATCGCCGGGCATCTTCTCGTCCAGGTAGCGGACATCTCGCCACGTCCCGTCGGGCACTCGCTCGAGCTTCTCCGCGAAGCTCGATTGCGCGCTGTCGAGGATCCGCCCCATCGCGGCATGTACCGTCGGGTACCCGAACCGACCGCACAGCTCATGAAGCTCCTCGACCGCGAAGTTCAGGCCACCCAGCTGCGCCCTGAGGTCCAACGCCACGAGATTCGGCATACGCGACTGGCGTCGATACATCTCCTCGAGGTCGGGCCGCAGCTCACCACGTTCGACGATCTTGAACGGAGTGAACATGACCGGGTCGTGATAGATGTCCGGCGCGTTCTGCGGCCAGCCGCCCGGCACGATGCCCCCCATGTCGTACTGGTGTCCCGCGTTGGAGACCCAGGCGAACAACTTGCCATCGGCGAAAACGGGCTGAGCGACGATCACGTCCATCTGGTGAGACGATCCGATCCATGGATCGCTGACCAAGAAGACGTCTCCCTCCTCGATGCCCGGACGCTCTCCGAAGTGCTCCATGATGTAGGGAACGGCCAACGGTGCGCCCATGACCAGGTAGGTGATGAACGGCCCGTTCGACACCATCTGCCCATCCGCGGTGAGGACGCACATGTTGAAGTCGAGCGACTGGAAGATCGGCGATCCGGATATCCGAACCAACGCCTCTCCATGGGCGAGGTTGTTGGCCCACAGTCGGTTCCTGATCACCTCGAAGGTGACAGGATCGAGATCCGGATCGCTCTCCTCGTAGAACTCGATCCCGGCGAGCCCATCCAGCCAACCCTCGCTCGGCCGATAGCTGTGCTGCTTTCCGTCCCAGATAATCGTGTCGTTCGTCATTTCCCGTTTTCCTCCCCAGCATGTTCGAACTCCAAGGCTTCACGCCTCGGCTTCAACTCATCAACTCAGAACGCCATGAAGAGGATCTCCTCACGCGTGTAATCGAGCCCCGGATGGCTGTCACGCAGATGCTGCATCGCCAACTCCACGAGCTCATCCTCCGTTTCTCCTTCGAGCCACTCGCCGCACGGACAGTGGAGCCGCGTCTTGGGGGTGGCGACGAGATCCGTCTCCTGCTCGGACACGCCAATCACCCCAGGACGTCGCTTCCGGCCGTCATCCCCGCATCCACCGCGAAGACTCCGCCGTTCGCGTATGAGGCCTCGTCGCTGAGCAGCCATGCGACCATCGAGGCGACCTCCGCCGGATCGGCGTACCTGCCGATCGCCACGGTCGATTCGAGCATCTTCCTGCCCTTGGTCTCGTCGCCCTCCCCGGCTGCCGCCTCGGATTGACGGTTCATCGGGGTATCGACGATGCCGGGGCAAACGACGTTCACCCGGACGCCGACGTCGACCCCCTCCATGGCCGCGGCGATGTCGGC
>CAZXKG010000004.1:12565-32138 GCA_964641695.1 uncultured Conexibacter sp. | reverse complement strand
GATGGCGTGCTTGGTCATCACGTAAGGCGCGACCCCTTTGCCGCCCATCAACCCCATGACGGACGACGTGTTGACGATCGACCCGCCGCCGTTCCCGGCCATCACGGCCATGGCCGCCTGGACGCCGTAGAAGGTGCCGAGGGCGTTCACCGCGTTGGTGCGCTGAGCGTCCTCTGCCGGCATGTCGGTGATCGGCGCGATCGTGCCGATCACCGCAGCGTTGTTGTGAACACAATCGAGCCTGCCGAAGTGCTCGAACACCTGCTTCGTATAGCCAGCCACCGCCTCCGGATCCGCGATGTCGGCGCCGATCGCAATCGCGTCTCCGGGCAGATCGTCCGCGATCGCCCGAGCATTCTCCTCGTCGATGTCCACGAGGGCCACGGATCCCCCCTCTCGGGCTATCCGGTCGGCCACAGCGGCACCGAGACCGCGCCCCGCTCCGGTCACCAGAGCGACCTTGCCGTCGAACCGATCTCCCTTCGGAATCTCGCCATTCATCAGATCTCCTCCAATCTCACGCTTGATTTCGCCTCTCCCCGGATGGTCATGTACTTGACGCTCTCCCAGCGCCTGAATCTTGATTCTCCAGCTCCTCATCCGCCGGCCCTCCCCCTGGGTCCGCCCCTTGAGAGAACTCCGCACTGCTTCGCCCCCGGGCGGCCGCCATGCGATCCCCCACCCTGGTCGAGAACGTCGCGATGATCACCGCGGCGAGCAAGGCCACTCCGTTGAACATGTCCTCAACCCAGATAGCGACCCCAAGATGGGTCAACCCGTTGATCGTGAACGCGAGGAAGAACACCGCGACGATCGTCCCCGCGACGTTGTAGTGACCTGGGCGAATGGCCGTCGCGCCGAGGAAGACCGCAGTGATCGCCGGCAGCAAGAGCCCCGGCCCGATCTGTGGGTTGGCGCTGCCCTGGACCGCGACCAGGATCACGCCCGCAACGCCGGCGATCGCGCCGGACGCGATGAAGCTCGTGTGAACCATGCTGCGTACCCGGAGACCCACCAGCTCCGCCGCCCTGGGGCTGGCTCCGGCCGCGTACAAGCTACGACCGACGGGCGTGTGCTCGAGTACGTACCAGGCGATCAGCGCGACTAGGGCCAGCACGAGGAACGAGCGCGGCAACCCCAGCCACGTGCCCGTCCCGAAATCGAGCAACGATTGAGAGATGCCCGAGGAGAAAGTCTGTCCCTTCGAGTAAAGCAGGACGAACCCGGAGACGATCGCGGTCGTCCCGAGGGTCGTGACGATCGAGTTGATCCCCAGGCGCGCGACGATGAAACCGTTCACAGCGCCGACGACGAGACCGCTGCCGACCCCTGCTGCCATCGCGATCGCGAGGGGCGCGCTGCTCTCCGCCATCAACCCGGCCACGAGGAGCGAGCTCAGCCCGGCGACGGGTCCTACCGACAGGTCGAAGTGCCCCGTGATGAGCGGGATCACGGTGGCGATGGCCACTATTCCCAGGACCGCCTCGGCTCCCAGGATGTTCGTGAAATTCGCCGAGGTACCGAACTGAGGCGTCTCCGGGCTGAAGGAGAAGAACACCACTACCGCCGCGAGCAGAATCAGAAGGCCGAAGCGCTCGACCACCCCGATCATGCGGTGACCGGTCACTCTCGCCCTCCTTCGCCGCGGTCCAGCACCGACTCGAGCAACTCGTGTCCACTGACGCCGCCCTGGTGCTCTCTGACGACGCGACCCTCCCTCAAGACGATCACGCGATCGCAGAGACGAGCAAGCTCCTCGAACTCCGAGCTGACCAGGACGATCCCCGCGCCCTCGCACGCGGCGTCCAACAACAGACGGAAGATGTCCTCGCGAGCTCCGACATCGATGCCCTGGGTGGGCTCGTCGAGCAGGATCAGGCGCGGCTGATGCCGTAACCACCTTGCGAGGATCACCTTCTGCTGATTGCCGCCCGACAGCGCTTCGATCTTGATGCGCGGAGACTGCGCTTTGACCGTGAAGCGCTCGATGTCGAGATCCACGTCTGCCTCGAGCTGCCGACTCCGTAGCCAGCCCCGCTTGAAGTACTGACGCTGGCTGCCGACCGACATGTTCACGTTGAGATCGTGGTTCGGGATGACCGCCTCTCCCGCACGATCCTCGGGGACGAAGGCCACCCCCATCTCCCTCGCTCGCTTCGGGGTCATGCGGCTGACCGTCTCCCCGTCCACGATCAGATCCCCTTCCTCGAGGGGCAACGCCCCGAAGATCAGCTTCAGGAGCTCGGTTCGCCCCGATCCAAGAAGTCCCGCGACTCCGAGGATCTCCCCGGCACGCACATCGATGTCGACGCCTTGGACCGGTCCTCCCCTGAGCCCCCTTCCGACCAGGATGCTGGATGCGCCGCGCGACCTCTCGCTCGCCACCTGCGCCGCCGCGCTTGGCAAGCGGCGGCCGAGGATCAGCTCCACGAGATCCGCCTCAGACATCGTGCTCGAAACGCTCGTGCCCACTGCCGCGCCATCTCGAATGCCCGTGACCCTGTCCGCAATCGCCCGGACCTCGTCGAGGCGATGGGTTACGAACACCACCGCGTGGCCGCGCCTGGCGACCTTCTTGACTACCTCGAAGAGCAGCTGTGCCTCGTCGTAGGGGAGCGATGCGGTGGGCTCGTCGAGGATCAGGACCGCACCCTGCCCATCGTCGATGCCGTGAAGGCTCCTCGCGATCGCCAACAGCGCCTGCTCCGGAACGGAGAGCGCGCTCACCTTCGTATGAGGATCCGCATCCACGTGGAAATCGGCGAGGGTCGCGCGTGCATTTCGCGCCGTTTCGCGCCACTTGATCCGGCGGCCCGAACCGAGCTCGTAGCGCCCCCCGATTGCGAGGTTCTCCGCGATCGACAGGCCCGGGAAGATGCCGAGATCCTGGTGCACGAACCGTAGCCTCGCTTCTTCCGCGTCCGCGCTGGTGTGGTTTCGAAGATCACGCTCATCGCCGTCCTGGAGGACGAGCGTCCCCGCGTCGGCCTGATGGACCCCCGCCAAGACCTTGATGAAGGTCGACTTCCCGGATCCGTTCGCGCCGATCAACGCGTGGATCTCTCCTCGATCCACGGAGAAATCGAAGTCGCACAGCGCCTGAGCGGCCCCGAAGGCCTTACTCACCCCCCACGCGGCCATTGCCGTGTGGGGGGTGAGATCGACCCTCGGAGTCTCGGGGCCGGATCGCTCCGCTGCTAGTTCCCCGCCCATGACTCCTCGTAGGCGGCAACGAAATCGACATCGGTCGTGAACGGCTCACCCGCGGGTGGCACGTTGCCGGCCTCTTCGTCGAGGATCGCGTAGCCGAGACCCTGGTCCGCCTGCTCCCGATCGGCGAACACGCGGTTGAGCGTGTCGACGGCCGCATACGAGACCCACTCCATGGGAAGCGCGAAGATCGCATCCAATCCACGGTTCTCCAGGACCAGGTCGGTGTCCTCCGGCAGGCCATAGCCACCGATCACGGCCACCTCGTCCGTTCGGCCCGACTCCTGGAGAGCCGCAGCCGGACCAGCCGTCGGGATGGGAACGCCGTACATGGCATTTGCATCAGGATGCTGGACGAGTGCCGATGCGACCTTCTGCTGCAAGGGCGTTCCGTAGTCCGTGGCCTGATACGGGAACTTCTCGATCGGGCAGTTCGGGCACAGCTCCAGGTAGTTCTCCTCGAACGCCTCCTGCTGGAATGCGAGCGTGTAGAACTCATCGCTCGTGAATGCGAGCGTGTTCGCGGCTCCTTCCGTCTGCGAGATCACCCAGGCTGCGATGTCGCGTCCGGACTGGCGGTACATCTCCTCTTGATTCTCGTAGCGATCTCCGAAGGAGATCTGTGCGCTGTAGAGCGCTTCGCCGTCCGGCTCCACCTCGTCGCAGTCCCAACCCAAGATCGGGACGGACTCGACACCGGCCTTCTGCGCCTGCGTCAACGCCTGCTTCACGAGCGGACAGTCATATGACACCGGCAGAATTCCATCTGCGCCGGCAGCCACGGCGTTCCTGATTCCCTTCGTGTAATTGGCGGGAATACCCTCCCCGTCGAACAGGTTGGTCTCCCATCCGAGAGTTTCCGCCGCCCTCTCCATGGCGCCGGTCAGCAGCGCGCAAGTTGGAATCTGCTCGCCACACGAGAGGATCCAAACGGTCTTGCCCTCAACCGGTGGATTCGCGTCTCCCGGTGGTTCCGTGTAGGTCCCCTGATAAGCCTGTTCTACCTGCTCCTGCGTTGCCTCCAGGTCAACTGATGCCGCATCTGAAGCATCGGTTGCTCCGCTGTTGTCGTTCTCGTCATCGCCACCGCAGCCTGCGGCAACGAACCCGAGGGCAACGATGGCGAGTAGTGCTAGGAGCCATCGCAATCCGGCGGACTCCGTGGGTTGGACACGTCTGTTGATCATCCTCTCCTCCTCCATTTGGTTTGGATCCATCCGCCGCCCCCCGGATGCAGATCGCTTAGATCGATCCGCAATCCGGCAACGCTGGAACCTCCGGTCTCAGTTGCCCGCTACTCGATCTCCGGGGATTCCCAACTCGTTCCAATCGACCGAGATCGCGGATCGAGCGAGCCGAAAAGCAGGCGTAACGAAGACCTCTCATCTGCACCGCAGGCGACCCTACCAGCCAGCCGGTCGGGCTGTCAAGCCCTTGGAACAAGCCATTTATTGATGGCCAACCTCTGGACTACCGGCCCGCCGGTCGAGTGATTGAGCCGCGGCCTGGCCGGCTGAAGGGAGAGCGTGCGCCTGTCCGCCGAAAACGGCGGTAGAAACGATCAGGACGTTCCCCGCGAGAGGGAACCGGGTCTATCGATCGAGGGGTTCCGAGCTGACACCGCGTATAGCGATGTCCCAGAAGACGTAGGCGACTTGTCGACTCGACGACCCGGGTTCGGGACGGAACCACTGATAAGTCCAGTTGCAGGAACCGAGGATCGAGAATGCAGCGAGTCTCGTGTCCACATCTCGAAACTCGCCCGACTCAACACCATCCTCGATGAGATCCTCGATCAGCTGGAAGTACCGATCGCGCTTCTCGCGAACGATCTTCCGATCGTCGGGTGACAACTCACGAAGCTGCTCGAAGAAGACGCGGGCATACCCAGGCCGGGTCTCGTTCAGCTCGAGGATGTCAGCGATGACCTCGAGCAACTGCTGGCTGGCGGACATCGCGGTCCCCTGCCTTGCGAGATATCGCTCCAAGACCACGTCGATAACCGCCTCGTGGATCCAGAACAGGATCTCGTCCTTGCGACGAAAGTAGTGGTAGAGCGTCGGCTTCTGGATCCCGACTGCGGCCGCGATCTCACCAAGGCTCGTCCGGTGATAGCCCTTCTCGTCGAAAAGACGAGCCGCATGTCCGACTATCTCGGCCCTGCGGACATCAGCCGCGGTCTGGACATCCTGACTCATGGCCGGTCCACCCCTCGCATAGCTCGAGCTAGATACTGCTTCTCTGCCACCGTAGTCAGGAGAACTGACGCTCCCCCGAGTAGCGTGCATGAACAAGGACTCGGCCGGCAAAGTGCTCAGGCATAGTGGATCGGCACCTTAACGAATGCAGCCACCTGACCGGAGATCCAGCGCGAGCTCTCGTTCGGATCGAGTTCGAACTCGGGGATCCTGTCTAGGAACCGCTGAATCGCGATGCGCGTCTGGACCTTCACCACGTGCAAACCGAGGCAACGATGGATGCCGAGGCCCAGGGTCAGATGGCGGTTTGGGGAGCGATCCGCGATGAACTCATCCGGGTCGGGGAACTCCTTTGGATCCCGGTTGCAGATGGGATGGATCAAGCCGACGAACTGCCCTGGCTCGAAGTCGATGCCCGCCACCGTCACCGGTTCCGTCACCAAGCGAAATCCCATCGCGGGGGTGAAGATCCGTAGGAACTCCTCGACGGCCGTCACCATCAGCTCAGGCTCTGCGATCAGCTTGTTCCTCAGGTCGACATCCCAGGCCAAGCGCCATGCGATGTCTCCGAGGAGCATGGCCTGGTTGTCGATCCCCGCCACCAGGATGCTCGCCAGGAACGTCTTCAGCTCCGTGTGAGTGAGCTTCTCGCCGTCGATTTCGGCATCGACGATCGGGCTGATCACGTCGTCAGCCGGATTGCGGCGCTTCTCCTCGATCACCCAGTCCCAGTACTCGTCCATCTCGTCGAGACGGATCTTCGCCTGCTCCGGGTTCTCGTGGAAATGAGCCATCGCGGAGGTCCAAGTCCGGTACTTGTCCCCGTCCTCGGGCGGGAGCCCCATCATGAACGCGATCGTCCGAGCTGCGATGTGGTTCCCGAACACCTCGGAGAAGTCGACTCGGCCACCACCCTCTTCCACGAACTCGTCGATGAGGTCATCTGAGGCCTCCGCCACCAGCGACTCGAGCTTCCTCGCGTTGACCGGTGAGAACGGGGAGTTGACCAGGCGCCGGTACTTGCGGTGCTCGGGTTCGTCCATCTCCGCTGGGATCAACCGATCTCCACTTGCCGTCCCGTACTGCGGAAACACGCTGCCCTTGTTCGAGAACGCGTTCGGGTTGTGTAGGACCTCACGGTCCTCCGCATAGCCGGTCACGACCCAGAAGCCCCCATGCTTCTCGCTCCATCCAATCGGCGTGTTCGTCTCGACGGCTTCGTCTCGAAGCTGCTGGTAGTAGTCGAACGGGGTCCCGTCTTCACCAAGTGGTGGCGCGAGATGGTCGAAGCCCGTGTACATGCTCATTGCGAACGCTCTCCTCTTCTCAGTTCAATCGGGGCCGGCGCCCAAGACAGGGCATGCTCGGGACAGTTCTTGATCGTTCGACTGCCGAGCTTCATCAGCTCTTCGTCGCTTGCCTCGATCGGCTCCCCGATGAACTCCGAATGGCCATCGTCGTCCTTTGGCCTGTAGAGGCTCGGAGCGAGCCCGTAGCACCTGCCGTGTCCTCGACAGGCCGACGAATCGACGTTGACGACAACGCGATCAGCTTCCATGGTTCGTTCTCCTCCTTCTCCCGTGGATCAACCGCCCAGCCGGACGGGCTGCATCCTAACCACTGCGAGTCAGCGACGCAAGCAATCAGGAAGATATCCTATGTAAATGGGATTTAGGCGGGATCTCCTCCACGTCGTAGCTCCCGACCGTCTGGGCGGCTGAGTGACCTGGCATCTAGTCTTCAGGAGTTGCCAGAATGCGACCATGGAGTGCTTCTGCGGCTGCGGCACGAAGCTGCGACGAAACCAACATGGGCTCAGCATCCAGGTGGGCACGATCGCGCTCGAGCTCTTGGCGTGGGACAAAGCCCGTGCACTCTGGGAGTTCGATCCGGTCGACCCGGCCGACGCCGGCGAGATCAACCGTCTGGTCGATCGAGGGGCGGAGCTGTACCAGCGATTGCTTCTCCAACTGCACGAGAGCGAGAGCCCATTCGCCCTCGACGAGGGTGAGGCGTGGCTAGCGAACGCGGAGGCAATGCGCAGGGACCGCCCCAGCATGACCGAGGTGAGATGGCTGACGCTCTCCCGTACCGAGCCGCTACTCGATGACGGCGATATCGCTCGCCTCGATCGTGCGCACCCCGAACGCAGCTACAGCCGTCAACGGCGAACCTCGATACGCCGGCCGCCGAGCGGCTAAGCAGCGAGACGGTCGGCCGTGGCGGAAGGTCCGGCGTTCAGCGCCCGTTCGATGCTCCCCATCAGCTCCAGCAGGTCCGCCGGGAGAGAGCGGGTCTCCCCCGCCAACTCCGCCGAGCGGATCACCTCGACCACCGAGGCTGCGGCGAAGGTCAGGTGAGGATCGCCTGGATCAGTCGCCGACGCCTCGCCCAGCAACCCAGCGATCGCCTCGACGAGCGCGCTCTTCCGCGCTCCGTCGACATCATCAGGAGCCACATCCGGCAGATGCGCCATCTCGACGACGAGGATGTGCCTGCGCTCAGGGTCTGAGCTCAGCGCCGCGGCCAGAGCACCGAGCAAAGCAGGAACATCCTGTCCGGTGTGTCCCGCGGGACACTGCTCGCGCACCTCGGAGACCAGCTCGTCGAGCAGCTGCTCATAAGCGACGGCGAAGCACTCCTGCTTGCCGGAGAACTGCCGGTAGAAGTCCCCGGGAGGAACGTGAGCCGCCTTGACCAGCGTCCCGATCCTCACCTTGTGGAAGGAGCCCTCCTTGCGCAGCAGCTCGATCATCGCCCGGACCAGCCTTCCCCTGGTTCCCTCCGGCGAGCCGAAGTGCTCGGCGATCACGTCGTCGATCAAGAGGGCGACCCGCGCGGCCCACTCGGCATCCTGCTCACTGGCCGACGCCGCCATCCGCTCGATCGCCGCCAGCTTCGGATCGACGACTTCGCTCAGGCAATGCCGCTTGTCGCGGAAGTGGGCGTAGAAGGCCTGACGGGTGACCCCGACTGCGTCGGTGATCTCGCTGATCCGCATCGCCTCGTAGCCGCGTTGCTCTGCTGCTTCACGCGCCGCCTCGAGCATCAGCTGCTTGGAGTTGAGATTGGTGTAGCGGGGCGGGGTGCCGTCTCGGCGTGGGGGCTTGCGCGTGATCTTGCGCTCATAGCCGCCGTGGCCCTGTGGGGGCTTGGGGAGCTTGCTCTGAGAAGACGGACGGTCGGCGACGAGTGTCGCGTTGTTCCCGCTTTCCGCAACTAACGCGACTCTCCTCGCCGCCGAACGGGCAGTGCCCGGAGTCTTTCGAGCAGAGGCTGCCTTGCTTCGCTTGCTCTCCCCCGTGCGCTTGGATGCCGGGGCGCTCATGCTCAGCGCCCCAGCTGCTTCGCCTGTCGCTTGAGCTTGCGTGCCTGCTTGCGCAGGGCCTTGGCCTTCTGCTTGTTGCTGGTGCTCTTCGCCTTGGCGAGGAGCTTCTTGGCCTGCTTGTTCAGCTTCTTCGCCTTCTTGGCGTTGATCTGCTTGCAGGCGCTTCCGATCAGCGGCTTCTCCGAGAGCGACATCTCGTTGTGAGCGGTCATCTCGATCGAGAGCTTCTGAGCGGACTTCGAGTTGCAGATGTTGCGGCTGTTGACCAAGAGGCCGTCGTTGCCTCCATCGAGCGTCAGCTGGAAGGAGCTGACCGGGACGTCGGGGACGACGTCGAAGGTGTTCCTGATCTGGTTCAGGCCCTTCTTGTTGAGCTTCTGGTCGATCTTGCCGAACAGGTCGATGTCGATCTGGCCGTTGAGGTCCGCTGCCAGGTCGGGTAGGGGGTTGTCGGAGGCCTTCAGGTAGACGGGGCCTTCGACTGGCTCGTCGAGGAGCGGGGTCGTTGCCTTGGCGTAGCCGACACGGGATTCCTCTGGGCAGGTGTTGGCTGCGTAGTTGGCTCGGGAGCAGATGCGGCCTAGGCGCTCTTGGTCTAGGAGGAGGCCTTGGGGGAGGGCTACCTCGACCCGGCTGATGTTGGCGTCGCCCTCGTTGAAGGCCAGCTTGGCGTTCAGTCGCGGATGGGCGTTGGGCTTGGTGTCGGCCTTCTTGGTGCCGAAGCTCAGCTTCAGCTTCGGGCTGAAGCCGAGCGATGCGCACTCGCCTACCTGGAAGCGGTTGGTCAGGGCCGCGGACTTGCCGTGGGAGCCTTGGATCTGCGCGGTGATCTGCTTGGCAGAGCAGTCGGTGGGAGCCTTCATGAACTCAGCTCGGTCGACGTTGATCCTGATGTCGCGGATCCGCAGCGGGACTCCGTGGAGGATCTGCGGGAGCGGATCGCTCTCGACCGTGACCTGAGCGGTTCTCGGGTCGACCTCGAGCTTGCTTCTGACCACGGTCGTGCCGAGGTCGAAGGGGCCGGTGAGAGCCGGGACCACGACCGCCAACGAGAGCGGCGCGCCGCCGTAGGGGCCGGCGAGGTAGGCCTTGCCGGTGCTCACATAGACCGGGCTCTGACCCGCTCCAGCTCCGACCGTGGCCGTCCCTACCTGGGAGTTGGCCGGGCAGGCGGGGCTCTGGTGCTCGGCTTGGCCCGTGCCCTCCTCGTCGCTGATCCCCGCGAGCACCTGATCTGGGCAGTAGGCGACTCCGGCGAGCTTCGCCGTGACGCCCTCGGGCATCGTCATCTTCAGCGAGCTCAGCTCCTGGTGGCCGTCGGGACGGGTCAGGTTGAGCAGGAACGGGGAGTAGCTGCTCGAGACGGCGTTCTTGAGCCCTGCGTTCATCTGCGGACCGAAGGGACGCTGCTGCTTGGTGGCCGAGCAGGGCTGTCCGTTCGGAGCTTCCGTGATCTGGAAGGAGTCCGTCGTCTGCACCGGCGGGCCTGAGTGCGGCGCTGACCACGGGGTCAGGGTCGCGGTGGTGGTCTTGGTGCCGCAGGTGTCGGGGTTGACCAGCGCCGCCTGGGGCCCTCCGAAGAAGCGCAGGTTGAAGTTGGTGAACGGAAGCTGGGGGTTGTCGGTGAACGACGCCGTCAGCTGCCCTGTCTCGTCATCCGGCTCGATCTTGCCGGCGAGCTTGATCTGGACCCCCGGGCCCTTCGCGTGGATGTAGATCGCGAAGGTCGAGTTGAAGGGGTTCGATCCCTGCTGGGCCTGATAGACCGATCCCTTCATCGGGTCGTCCAGCAGTGGCGTCTTGACCTCTACGGTGCCGAGCTTGGAGGCGTTGGGACAGCTCGGTTGGCTGAGGCTGTCGAGGCCGATCTCGGCCTCGCTGCAAGCCTCCATCCCGTTGGCGGCCGCCGGGTTTACCGACATGCCCTCGGGGAGGGCGACCTCGACCGCTTTGAGATGCGGGTTCGAGGGCAGGTTGGGGTCTCCCTGGTAGGGGACCTCGAGGTTGACGTCGAGGCCGGTTGGGCTGTCGGCGACCCTGCTGGTCGGCTGGGTCGTGAGGGAGACCTCGGCTCCTGGGCCTCCGAAGGGGAGGTCTTCGCAGTTGGTCGGCTCGGGGGAGCTGACGGTCTCGGTGGCCCAGGTGTCGGCGTCCTGCCACCAGCGGGCGCTGAAGGTCGTCTCCAGGTCGCCGGAGTTGCAGTTGGTCGGGGTCGTCAGGAAGACCTCGGGGGAGGTGGGTACGGTGCCGCCGAGGTTGCCGGCTGCGTTGATGCGGAGGTAGTCGTGGACGGGATCGTGGGGCACTCCCCAGAGGGTTACGGTGGCGCCGAAGAAGTTGGTCTGCGCCGGAGTGTTCAGCGAGCCGACACGCAGGCCGTAGTCACCGTCGCTGCGGACCTCGGGTACGAGGATCGCGACGATCGCTGAGGATTTGAACCCGAGACGAGCTGGCTCACCGGGAGCCGGCTCCATGCTGTAGACAGGCACCGCGAAGTTGACGCCTCCAGCGACCACCATCGCGAACCCGATTTGAGAAGCCGGCGGACACTGGCCGAACATGGTCGCATGGAAATCCGCTGCCTGACAGCGGGGAACTGCCCGGGGATTACCGACGAACCCTGCCGGTGTATCGACGGTCAGGTCACGAAGGCGCCCCACTGGAAACCCCAAGGGCATTGGTTGACCCGTGTCGGTGTTGACGCGGAAGCTGGTGGTGAAGTCTGGATGCGACCCCGCGTCCTCTACCTCTGGCGCGTTTTCGATGTCTAGCATCCATTGGACCTCTTGACCAAATATGAATCCGCCCTGGTAACCAAACCAGAACGACGGCGGCGTATGGTTGATCGGCGCGTGGTACTTGGCGATCACGCTACCGGGCATGAGGCCCCGTTCCGCCTTCGCCTGCTCAGCCCCAAACGCCGCGAGGAGGACCAGGGCGAGCAGAAGCGGCGCACACAGCCAGCCGATAAGCATCGTTCCGCTCGGTCGATCGCCAGTCGTCGTCATCGTGAATGCTCCACTTCCCTGAATCGCGTTTTCTGCGCCTGTCGGTCTCGCTTCGCGGCTCATGAGCTCTCCCTCGCGCAGCGGTTGAGCTGTCGCTTCGCGGCCTTCGACTTCCTCTCGGCCTGCTTGACCTTCTTGTCGAGGCGCTTGACGCGCTTGCCCGTCACCTGCCTCCGCTGCTTGCGTAGCTGCTTGAGCTGCTGGTTCGACTGCTTCACGCGTCGGCGTGGTGCCGTGCAATCGTTGGGGGCAGGCTTGGGGTTGTTGCCTTTGCCTTCGAAGCCGGAGGATCCGGGGTCCTCCTCATCCGGTTCACGCTCGGTCTTCTCGCGGCAGTCACCGCCCTCGCAGTCAGGCAGTGGCGGCTCTGAGTTGACGAAATCGCCTCCGCCGACCTTGGCGACGTAGAGCTTCGGCAGGCCTGGCTCTTGGTCCTCGGGGACCAAGGCGTCGCTGGTCATGAAGGCCACGGTCGAGCCGTCGGCACTCACGTTCTGCAGGCCCGACTGCTTGTTTCCGGTACCGGCTGAGATCAGGCGAAGCTGGCCTGAGCGGTACTCGTAGACGTCAACGACGTCGTTACGGTCGGCGTCGAGCAGTGGGGTTGGTGTGTGGAAGTAGACGCTGCCGTCTGGGGCTACCCAGCGCTTCTCGACTTGGGACTG
Source organism: uncultured Conexibacter sp. (assembly GCA_964641695.1). Taxonomy (GTDB): domain Bacteria; phylum Actinomycetota; class Thermoleophilia; order Solirubrobacterales; family 70-9; genus RHKX01. The sequence goes on along the minus strand of CAZXKG010000004.1, from coordinate 19,729 downwards.
CCACTCGGGTTCGTTGAGGGTGAGGTCGTTGAGACTCCCGTTCACCTCTCCCGCAGGTGTTCCACCGCCACTCGGACACGAGGCGCATTCCAGCGAATGCGAGTCGGCGTCGTAGACGAACATCTGCCTGGTACCACCGGTCGCCTCGCCGGTGAGGGTTTGGTCTGAGCCGAAGCCGAGAACTCGGCCGTCGGGGGAGCTGTAGGCCTTGCGTAGCCGCCAGTTCGCCGCCCAGACGTCAGCGTCTCCCGCACCAAGCGATGTCACGAAGCTGAGCTTGATCGGGTCTCCCCAGTCGTCCAGCTCGGCCACGTAGAGATTGCGTCCCGAGGCGGCCGGCAGGTCTCCGGTCGGTGACGGTGCGGTGTCGTAGCGCGCGTCGGAGACGAAGTAGACGTGCTTTCCGTCCTCGGAGACGGCGACTACACCGAAAGCACGGCCCTGGTCGGCGAATGCGGGCGGGGCGCTCGATGGACCACCTTGCCCGTCCAGACGGGGGGTAAGCGTGCGGACCTCGTCGGCCTCGATGTCGTAGACGTAGAGGTCGGTTGACCCGTCGTACGCTCCCGCTGCGCCGGAGTCGGGGGTGAGTCTGGAGGCACTGGTGAAGAAGACCCGTGACCCGTCTACGGACGCACCTCTGAATGTGACGTTGTACGGTTCTTGGGAAGTTTGGCTTGCACCGACTTGGAGTGGTGGCATCCCGTTCGGCTTGACCACGTCGGCGGTTGGTTCGCCGTCGGTTTGGATGTAGAGGGTGTAGCTGGCGCCGCCGACGTGACTGTTGCTGGGAATCGCGCTGTAGATCACGCGGCTGCCGTCGGGCGAGACCACACGGGTGGTCGGCAGGCCGCCGGCACCGCTACTGGGCACACCCATTGTTGTACCAACGCTGAAGCTCCCTACGGTCGGGACGCTTCCATCTGCTCGACGACCGACGAACTGCAGATCTCCATCTCTCCACTTGTACAGCCGCCAGAAGCCGGCAGGTGAGGTGTCACTGTCATCAAGCTGGCGCTTGGAGCTGAACACGACTGCGTTGCCGTCCTTCGACATAGTCGATCCAACCAGAAACGGGTTGCCTGGTTGACCCTCCGAAAGAAACGCCGTTACAGCCTCGCCCGCAGAGGTCTGCGGTGTTCCCTGCGGAATGCGGGGGTCCCTGGACACCCAGGCGAGAGAGCCGTCTCCGCGCCGCAAGTAGACATCCGCGGCCCCGTTCTGGTCGTCGGGATCGAGCCCGTTCGTGGTCACTACTAGGTACGAACTTACGTCGGCTGACGAACCGCCGACAGCATTTCGACTTGCACGCACTTCCCTCGTCTTCCAGCCCTGCTCGGTACGGGTGGACGAGTACGGCCACCACAAGGTCGTTCCGAGAACAGCGCCCTCGATTGGACTCTGGTCATCCGTGATCCCACCTTGAAGTGGCGTCAACATCCGGAAGTTGATGTTCTTGCCGGAGGGATCGATGGTTACCCCCTGACCACCAGAAGTGCTGGTGTACGGCACGCCGTGAATCGGCAGCGGCGACACCGCCTCATAGGCCCGATCGGGCCCAGGCTGCGGAGCCTCGCTCGGCACGGTGAAGGTCACGTCATCCCCTAGCGTCTCCCCCGTCCCGTTCTCCGCAACGAGCCGGAAGTGGTAGGTCTGCCCCGGTGTCAGACCGGACAGATCCTCAGAGATCGTGACCGGGTTCGTCCCGGGCGGCACGCTCTGAACCGGGGTGCTGCTGCCGTAGCTCGAGTCGGCTCCCCACTCGAAGTAGTAGTCGGTGCCCTCGTTCTCGGGGTTGAACGAGCCACGCAGGGTCGCGTCGGTGATCCCGACGGTGGCCTTCGCCCCGAGGATGTGGGGCGCGGTGCTGTCGGTCGTGAAGCTCAGCGGCCCACCGACGTCGGCATCGGCGCCGAAGCTCTGTTTGGCGACCAAGCGCACGTGGTACGTCGTCGATGCCTTCAGATGAAGGGCGGTCCGCTCGACGTCGAGCGGACTGTCTCCGTATCCGGCGGATGCGTCCGCCGTCGGGATCTTCGTCGCGTTGGCGAAGCCGTTGACTTGGAACTCATCGTCCTCGACGTACTCGAAGCGCCAGCCGGTCAGCGCGCCGTTGGGGTCGACGGTGCCGGTGAAGGTCGCGGAGTGAGCGTCGAAGCTCGCGATCGGATCCAGGACGGCGTCGGGAGCGACGGTGTCGTCGAGCACGTAGACGCGATGAGCGCCGGTGGTCGAGGAGACGTAGATGCGGTCTGAGTCGATGTCCGTCCCGATGCCCTGCACAACGCCGATCCCGGCGTGGTCCATGTGGGTCTCCTGCAGGGCGCCCGAGGTGTCGAGTTCCTTGATCCGCCGCTCGGTCGCGAGGGTGGCATCCGGACAGAGGACCGCGGTGCAGGGCTTGACGACGAGGATGCGGTCGTCGGTGGCATCGCCTGCCGAGGTCGCGCCCGGGTCGATCGCGATGTCGGTCGGGGCAGGTGCTCCCGAGAGCTCCGCTGCCGCGAACGTCGTGTCGAAGTCGAGGTCGGCGTCGAAGCGCTGCACGCGGTTGTTGCCGACGTCGACCACGTAGACGAAGCCGGCGTCGTCGATCGCGACGCGGTTGGGGGAGTTGTTGCCGAACTCCGTGTCTCCGGTTCCCTGAGCTCCGCCGACCTTGTCCTCGAAGCTGGCGGGGCCTGAGTTGCCCGGTGCCGAGATCCGCTGGATGCGGCGGTTGGTGGCGGCGCCCGGGTCGGTGACGATCACGTCGCCCGCGTCAGGGGCGCCTTCGGGGATCACCTCCAGGGTCGGGAAGACGGTCGAGTTGCCGAAGCCGCCGTCGGCGGTCGAGTTGAGGCCCGCGAAGCAGGTGGCGGTGCAGGTCTGAAGGGCGTCGGTCTGCGGGCCGGGTGAGGGGTTGTCGGCTACGCCGGCGCCGAAGGCGAAGAGGAAGCCGCCGGCAGCGCTGAACTTGCTGACCCGGCGGTTGTTCTGCTCGTAGACGTAGACCGAGCCGTCTGCCTGGTCGATCGCGATGCCGGTCGGGGCTGAGAGCATTCCCGCGCCGACGCCGGTGGAGCCGAAGTTGAACTTGAACTCGTAGTCGGCGTCGTAGACCTCGATCCGGTTGTTGTTGGTGTTGGCGACGTAGATGTCGCCGGCGTCGGCGGAGCCTTCTCCGGTGGAGTTGACGGCGATGTCGCGGGGCTGGTTGAGGCCACCGGGGGCGGAGCTGGTGCCCGAGACGTTGCCGAAGTAGGTGGTGACTCCCTTGCCCGCCTGGGCGATCGAGACGCCGACGATCAGGGTCAGTAGAAGAGCCAGCGCGGTAATCGGCTGCCAACCTCTCAGCATGGACCCACCACTCCCTTCACGCGTGAACACGCGTTCCGCGGCATCGGCTGAGCGGGCTCTGCTGGTGCGGCCGAAGGGGCTTTGTGGTGCTCTCACCGTGTCTCCTTGTTGTCTGAATCATGCGGTGAAGCTGACTTCTGGCCGCATAACTTCTTAATCAAGTTGTCCGACCCCCTGGAGATGGCTTGAGAGCTGGGAGTTGCCACGGCTTGGTGGCTCCCACACGCTGCGGTCAGGTGTGCGGGACGACGAGAATCCCGGCAGTGGTGAAACGGGTCGTACATCGCTGGTCCAACCTGTCAGCCGACGATTCGCGGCGAGATCGAGATCGAGACCGAGCGAGGGCCTGGTCGTGTGGGGAGAACGAGGCCCGCAGAGACGTCAGGGCATCGATCGAGTACGTCTCGTTTCGCGAAGAACGCGGAGGAACCCCGAACCCCTTCAGTTGGGGGTTGCACTCGATAGACGCGGCTGTCTATAGTGCCGCCGGCTCACAGGGCGGGAGAGCTCCCGTGACACCGATGAGGTGATTCGCGAGAGGCTCAGACCCGGTGGAGGCGAGAGAGGATCAAGTCGATCCGACCGTCTCGGAGCTACGGAGAGTCAACCGCCTTAGACACGAGTGTCTGGGGCGCCCCGACAACTTGATTAAGAAGTTGTCTACTTCGGAGGTCTTGACTCTCCGCCGAGCCCCAGGATCGCGGCCAGGTTGAAGTCCGCCATCTCGCCGAGGTCGGCGGCGTCGATCGCCTCGTCGGCTCCGTGCATGCCGTCGAGGTAGACCGAAGGCGGGGTCGAGAAGACCGGGGCGAAGCCGTAGGCGGTGCTGCCGAAGGACTGCCTGATCCAGTGCGAGTCGGTGAAGCCGGGGGTGACGACCGGGAAGATCGCCGCCCCCGGGACGCGGTCGGCCACCCAGCTCTCGCAGATCCGGAACAGCTCGGTGTCGGTCGGGGACTCGGTCCCGCCCTCCGGCGGCTCGAGGAACTCGAGCTCGTAGCGGATGCCGTCAAGATCGCCGAGGGCCTCGGCGATGTGCCGCTCGACGTCGTCGGCTCCCTCCCCCGGCACCCCTCTACAGTCGCAGACGATGTCCGCGTAGGGCGGAATCACGTTCGCCGGCTCGTAGGTCTGCAGGCCGGTCGGGGTCACGGTCAACCCGCACATCACCGGGACCATCCCGGCCAGGACGGGGTTCTGCTCGCGAGCCCAGGCGATCGCCTCCGCGGCTGAGCCGGTCGGCGCCTCCAGACGCTCCAACGCGGCGCGCAATGAGGGGATCAGACGCGCCGGAGCCCGGTGGGCGACGAGCGCCTGCACTGCCGCGGCCGCATGCTCCAGCGGGTTCTCCGCCTCGCTCGGAACGGAGGCGTGGCCGGCGCGCCCGTAGAGGCGAAGTCGCACCGAGGTCACGACCTTCTCCCCGATCGAGATCGTCACGATCCGGCGTCCATCGGCGAGCTCGAGCAGCATCCCCCCGCCCTCGTTGAGGGCGTAGTCGCAGGTGAGGTCGGGACGCTCGCGGACCAGCCACGACATGCCCACGTCGGCGGTGTTGCGCTCCTCGTCGGACTCGGCGACGAGGACGACGTCCCCCGGCGGCCGGATGCCCCGCCGCGCCAGCTCGGCGAACGCCACCGTCCGCGCGGCCAGCTCGCCCTTCATGTCGGCGGCGCCCCGCCCGTAGACGCGGCCGTCGCGCAGCTCCCCTCCGAACGGCTCCGTCGTCCAGGCCGCGTCGGGCGCGGGCACGACGTCGGTATGGGCGAGGAGCATCAGCGACGGGCCGCCGTCCCCCTCGATCCGCGCGACGAGGTTGAGTCGCTCCGGATCGGGGCCGACCAGCTCCGCCTCCACGCCGACCTCGGCCAGGTAGTCGGCGAGCAGCCGTGCCGCCGCCGTCTCGCCGCCCGGCGGGTTCGACGTGTCGACGCGAATCAGCTCCCGCGTCAGCTCGACCGCTCGCTCGCGCAGGCTCATCCGCCGACCGCCTCGATCAGCTCCGGGGTCAGCTCATCGGCGCCCCCGACGATCGCGTTCGCGAGCGCAACCGCGTCCTCAGCGGGTGGGTAGTGAGGATTCGGGATCGCGATCGTCGCCATCCCGGCAGCCACCGCAGCTCGGATGCCGTTGCTCGAATCCTCGACGGCCACGCAGTCCCCCGGCTCCACCCTCATACGCTCGGCGACCGCGAGGTAGACGTCGGGAGCCGGCTTGCCGCGACCGACCTGCTCCGAGGAGAGCGTGACCTCGAACTCCTCCCCCAGCCCCGACAGCTCGAGGAACAGGTCGATCACCTCCCGGTTGGAAGAGGACGCCAGACCCAGCCGCCAACGTACGGCCAGCGCCCGAACCGCTTCCACCGCCCCCGGCAGGAGCGGCAGCTCCTCCCGGTAGCCAACCAACATCAGCTCGACGACCCGGTCGTTGATCTCCTCCACGTCCATCTCGACCCCGAGGTCGGTGCGGATGTACTCGGACCACTCAGGCGAGCTCATCCCCATCATGTCGTGCGGGGCACGCTCCGACCACTCGCCGCCAGCCGTGCGGACCAGCTGCTCCTTGGCCTCGTTCCAGCGCTGCTCGGAGTCGAGCAGCACGCCGTCGAGGTCGAAGACGATCGCCGCAGGCATGGGCGCACCAGATTACGCGGGTGGACCGCGACCCTCCTCGACGACCAGGAGCTCGCGGGGCAGAGCCCGTGTGAACCAGAACGCCCCCATCACCAGGAACGCGGCGATCAGCAGCGCGAGCTTCAGCGACTGGATCTGCGCGTCCTCGTAGTTCTGGACGATCGCGTCGGCGGTCTGCACGTCCACGCCCGCCTTCTCGGCGCTGCTTCTGACCTGATCCGCGGTGACGAAGCTCCCGCCCGAGGACGCCCGCACCTCGACCTCGTTCTGGACGCTGGAGGCGATCCGCTGGTCGGACTCGACGTTGCCGGTGAAGGCGAGTACCAGCCCCGAGATCACGATCGCGCCAAGCACCGCGGTGCCGAGGGACGAGCCGAGCTGCTGGGCGGTGCTCTGCAGGCCCCCGGCCTCGCTTCGGTCCTCGTCCCCGACGGCCGACTGGACGACGTTGCCGAGCTGTGAGACGACGAGCCCCATGCCCAGCCCCAGCACCCCCATCGCCACCAGGAACGAGGCCGAGTCGAGCTTCGGCTCGATCGTCGCGATCAGCAGGAAGACCGAAACCAGGACCACCGCGAGACCAATGCGGACGATCGGCCGGGGCGGGAACCGGCGCGCGAGCGCCGACCCACCCAACGCCGCCACGAAGAGGCCGATGGAGGCCGGCAGCATCCGCACGCCCGTCTCCAGCGCGTCGAGACCCTGGACGATCTGCAGGTACAGCGGGACCGTGAAGAAGACCCCCATCAGGATCAGGTTCTGAGCGACGAACATCGCGACGCCGCTACGGACGGAGGCGAGCTTGAACAGGTGGAAGTGGATGAGCGGATCCCGTCCGACTCGCTCCCGCCGCCGCTCCCAGATCCGGAACCAGCCCAGCACCAGGAACCCCGCCGCGATCACGAACGGCGTCAGGGCGAAGCCGAACGGCTCGATCGGCGAGTTCGCCGGCTGCAGCCATCCCCAGTTGCTCGCCTGCAGGAACCCGAAGACGATCAGGGCCAGTCCAAGGGCCGAGGCCACCGCCCCGACGCCGTCGAGCGACGGGCGCGGGCCTTCGGCGCTCGGCTCCCTGATCAGCCGCAGGGCGCCGATCAGGATCCCGATCGCCACGACGACCTCGCCCGCGAAGACGACCCGCCAGCTCAGCTCCGTGGTCGCCCAGCCGCCGAGGATCGGCCCGACCGCTATG
>CAZXKG010000004.1:7388-12555 GCA_964641695.1 uncultured Conexibacter sp. | reverse complement strand
CTATGCCCGCCCCGGCGATGCCGCCGAGCACCCCGTAGGCGACCGCTCGCTGAGGCCCCTTGTAGGTCCCGGCGGTCAGCGCGAACAGCGCGGGGAGGACGAGCGCCGCGCCGATGCCCTCGAGGATCGACCAGCCGAGGACGAGCGACGGCACGCTCCAGGACGCCGCGGTGAGCGCGGAGCCGCAGGCGTAGATCACGGTGCCGATCACGAAGGCCCGCTTGCGGCCGATGATGTCGCCGATCTTGCCTCCGGTCATCATCAGGGCCGCCATGACCAGGGCGTAGAGGGCGATCACGGCCTGGATCGTCGTCACGGTCGTGTCGAAATCGTCGACGAGCGTCGAGATCGCGACGTTCATCACGGCCTGGTCGAGGACCATGAGGAACTGCGCGGCGCCAAGCACCGCGAGCACCCCCCACGCCGATCCCTTACCCACCATCGACCTGAGAAGACTAGATTTCGGTGGGAGAGTCAATGCCTGACATCGAAGTCGTCAATCGGGCTGGGGACCCGCCTCGAGTTGCCGTGGTCGCCGATACGACCACTTACGCCCCTGCTCAGATGCTAGACGCCCTCGACGTGAGGCGGGTCAGCCTCTACGTCGGTTGGGGTGACGAGCAGCTTCCCGAGGCGGAGATGACCGACCTGGACGCCTTCTACGCGAAGCTGCGCGACTCGGACACCCTGCCGACGACCTCCCAGCCCTCGGTCGGGGACTTCCTCGAGGTCTACGAGCCGCTCGTCAACGCCGGCCGCGACGTCTACTCCATCCACATCGCCGAAGGCCTCTCCGGAACCTGCGCCAGCGCTCGCGAGGCCGCCAGTCGGCTCGCCGATGCCCCGGGGCGGATCGAGGTCGTCGACGGACGCACCGGCGCGGGCGGGCTCGGCTGCCTGGTTCTGCTCGCCGCGGAGGGAGCGCAGCGCGGGCTGAGCCTGGAGCAGATCGGCGCCGAGGTCGAGCGAGCCCACTCGAGCCTCGACATCTGGTTCTGCCTCGACACGCTCGAGTACCTGCGGCGCGGCGGGCGGATCGGCGCCGCCCAGGCGCTCCTCGGCTCGGCCCTCAGGATCAAGCCGATCCTCACCTTCGGCACCGAGATCGCCCCGGTCGGCAAGGTCCGCACCCACTCCAGGGCGATCGCCCGGATGGAGGAGTACCTGGACGAGCTCGCCGAGCGAGGGGTGAGCGAGTGGATCGTCCAGCACGCCCAGTCGGCCGACGACGCGGAGCGGCTCGTCACCTACGGCGAGTCGGTGCTCGGCTGCCCGCCGCGCTTCTGCACGCAGGTCGGGCCCGTCCTCGGCGCCCACCTCGGCGTCGGGCTGCTAGTCGGCGGCATCGGGCCGACGGAGCGGGCGGACTGAGATGCCCTCCCCCGGCTACGTCTGGGCCGGGGAGCCGCCGAGCGACGAGGACCGCGCGGCGTACGCCGATGCGATCGCCTGGCCCTTCTGGCTCGAACGTCGCCCGGAGGTCAACACCTACGAGCGTCTCTCCGCGCCGATCCGGGCGGACCTGTGCATCGTCGGTGGTGGCTTCACCGGGCTGTGGGCGGCGCTGGCGGCGAAGGAGCGGGACCCGGGAAGGCGTGTGGTCCTGCTGGAGGGCGAGCGGATCGGGGAGGGCGCCAGCGGCCGCAACGGCGGCTTCGTCGAGGCCTCGATCACGCACGGGCTCGAGAACGGCCTCGCCCGCTTCCCGGAGGAGATGCGCACGATCGAGCGGCTCGGTCTGGAGAGCTTCGACGGGCTCCAGGCGGACATCGAGCGCTTTGGGATCGACTGCTCCTTCGAACCGACAGGCGAGCTCGGGGTGGCGCTGGAGCCGCACCAGGCGGAAGACCTGGAGGACGCCGCCGCCCTCCTCCGCGACTACGGCCACGACATCGAGCTGCTCGGCCGCGACGAGCTCCGTGCGCAGGTCGCCTCGCCGACCTACGAGGCCGCGATCTGGGACAAAACCGGCTGCGGGATCGTCGACCCGGCGCGGCTCGCCGACGGGCTCGCTGCGTCGGCCGCCGGCCTCGGGGTCGAGATCTTCGAGGGGACCCGGGCGAGCGGGCTCGAATCGGACGGGGACTGCGTCCTCGTCCGCACCACCGACGCGAGCGTCCGCGCGGAGAGGGTCGTGCTGGCGACGAACGCCTTCCCGCCGCTCGTCCGCCGGATCCGACCGTTCATCGTCCCCGTCTACGACTACGTGCTCGTCACCGAGCCGCTCAGCGCCGGGCAGAAGCGCTCGATCGGCTGGAAGCACCGCCAGGGGATCGGCGACCTCGGCAACCAGTTCCACTACTACCGGCTGACCGACGACGACCGGATCCTCTGGGGCGGGTTCGAGGCCGTCTACCGCTACGGCGGCCCGGTCGACGCCCGCTACGACACCGACGAGGGAACGTTCGCCGCCCTCTCCCGGCACTTCTTCATCACGTTCCCGCAGCTGCGCGGGCTGCGCTTCACCCACAAGTGGGGCGGCGCGATCGACACCTGCAGCCGCTTCTCCTGCTTCTTCGACCTCAGCCACAAGGGGCGGGTCGCCTTCGTCGGCGGCTACACGGGGCTCGGCGTCGGGGCGAGCCGCTTCGGGGGCCGCACGGCCCTCGACCTCGTTGACGGGATCGAGAACGAGGCCACGGGCCTCGAGTACGTCCGCCGCAAGCCGGTCCCCTTCCCGCCCGAGCCGCTGCGCTGGGCCGTGATCCAGCTCACGCGAAACCGCCTCGCCGCGGCCGACCGCAACGCCGGCCGCCGGGGACTGTGGCTACGGACGCTGGACCGCTTCGGCTTGGGCTTCGACTCCTGACGGTGGCGACGCCCCAACGAACTTCAGCCGACCTATCGCCGGCTCGAGTTCCGTTCGCTTCCGTCACATCTCCCGACTGAACTTCAGCCGACCCCAAGCCGGTTGAAGTTCAGCCGACGAGCAAGGCGGATCGGTCAGATGTCCCGCAACGACTGCGCCTGCGGGAGGCGCTTCAGCTTGCGCAGGCAGTTGGTCTCGATCTGGCGGACTCGCTCGCGGGTGATCCCGAGGTGCTGGCCGATCTTCTCCAGCGTCTGCGGGTCCTGCGTGAGGCCGTAGCGGAGCTCGATCACCGTGCGCTCGCGGTCGCTGAGCTGGCTCAGGGCCCTGTCTAGACCCTCGCGCTGCAGCGAGTCGGTTGCGTGGTCGAAGGGGCTCTCGCCGTCCTCGTCGGGGACCAGGTCGGCAACCTTGCCGCTTCCGTCCTCGCCGATCGGCGCCTCCAGCGAGATCGGCGCCGCGCCGAGGCCCATCAGCTCACGCACCTCGGTCAGGCCGAGACCGACCTCGGCCGCCACCTCGGCGGGCTCGGGCTCACGTCCGAGGTCCTGGACGAGCGAGCGCTCGACGCTGCGCACCCGCGTCAACTTCTCGTTGACGTGGACCGGGATGCGGATCGTCCGGCTCTTGTCGGCGACCGCGCGGGTGACCGCCTGGCGGATCCACCAGGTCGCGTAGGTCGAGAACTTGTAGCCGCGGCGGTAGTCGAACTTCTCGACCGCGCGGATCAGACCGAGCGAGCCCTCCTGGATCAGGTCGAGGAAGCTGAGCCCGCGCCCGACGTAGCCCTTCGCGATCGAGACGACGAGACGGAGGTTGGCCTCGACCATGTGGCGCTTGGCCTGGACGTCGCCCTTCTCGATCCTCTTCGCCAGCTCGACCTCCTGCTCGGCGGTGAGCAGGTCGACCTGCCCGATCGCGTGCAGGTAGAGCCGCAGGGAGTCGACACCGGGCTCGACCGTGAGATCCGGGGCGACGATCGGCGGCGACTCCTCGCCGGCGGCCTCCTCCTCTTCACGCTCGTCGACGATCACCTCGACCCCGGCGTCGGTCAGCCGCGAGTGGATCTCCCTGACGCCGTCCGTACCGAGGTCGATCTCCTCGACCACGCCGGCGATCTGCTCGGACGTGACGTGACCGTGCTCCTTGCCGATCGCGATCAGGTTGGCGATCGGCTCGTCGAGCACGGAGTCCGCGCCTCCGTCAGTCTCGCCGTCCTCGCCGGCCGCCGGCTTGGCGGTCGCAACCTTGCCGTTCCCATTGCCGTTCGCGTTCGCGGACGCGCCGTTCAGCGCCGGCCGCGCGACCGGCGTGGCAGCGGTCGATCCGTTCAGCCCGAGCTCGTCGCCCTCGATCGGCTCGTCCTTCTCCTCGCGATCAACCCCGATGTCGACGAGCTCCTCCTCGAGCTCGTCCACCCCGACAGCGGATCGATCCGTCGTCTGAAGCCTGTTCGTCATATCCCTCTCCTGAGCACCTGATGCAGTGGTTCCCCAACCGGGCACAGCTCCCCTCCCGGAAGCAGCAATCCGAGTATGCCACGACTGCAAGCTGATGCACCCACCTCGTTACGCTTCGCCATTCAACCTCCGCCCGGAAGGCAGCTCCATGAACTCGTCGGTAACCACCCTGAGCCCCACCGCGCCCGATGTGCAGGCCCGCCGCCCGCGCACCGAGGTGAGCCTGACGAAGGTCGGTGTCTGCGGCGTCGAGAAGGTGATCCGCATCCACGCCGGCACCGACCCGGACCGTGAGGCTCAGTTGTTCTTCGCCGAGTTCGAGTGCTACGTCGACCTCGAGCCGCGCCAGGCCGGCGCGCACATGTCCCGCTTCGAGGAGGTCGTCAACGAGGCGATCGACGAGGCCGTCCTCGGCGAGTCGCTCAAGGCCGAGCATCTCGCGGCTTCGGTGGCCCAACGGGTTCGCGAAGCGCAGAACGGCCTGCGCGCCGAGGTCTCGCTCGCCGCTCGCTACCCGGAGACCGTCGAGGCGCCGCTGAGCCGCAAGCCGACGCAGGAGATCTACACCCTGTTCGGGACCGCCGTCGCGGGCGAGAAGGGCACGAGGACGCTGACCGGCGTACAGGCGCAGGGCATGACCGCGTGCCCGTGCGCGCAGGAGATGATCGCCTCGACCGCGCGCGAGCGGCTGCTGGAGAGCGGCTACTCGGACGAGCAGGTCGAGGAGATCCTCGGGCTCGTGCCGGTCGCCACCCACAACCAGCGCGGCGTCGGCACCCTCTTCGTCGGGGTCGACGAGCAGCACGACACCGAGATCGACGCGCGCGAGCTGCTCAGGATCGTCGAGTCGACCCCGACGAAGAGGGTGCCGACGCCGCGCTGGTTGTGGGTGGCGACC
>CAZXKG010000004.1:1955-7378 GCA_964641695.1 uncultured Conexibacter sp. | reverse complement strand
CCGTCGGCCAGCTCGGGGTGAGCGGTGGCGAGCTTGCGGATCATCTCCCGCACGCAGTCCTCGACGAAGCGGGGGTTGGCGTGCGCCTTCTCGACCACCGACTGCTCGTCGAGGACTGCGTCCGCGAGATGATCCGCAAGCTCGCCGCCGCCCACCCCGAGCTGGCCGCCGGCGGCTTCGTCTCCGCCCGCCAGGAGAACTTCGAGACGATCCACCGCCACAACGTCATCGCCGAGCGCTCAGGCGAGCTCGAGGAGATCCTCCGCGAGCTCAACGACGGCGGGCACACCGAGCACCACGTGACGGCGCGGGAGTGGCTCAGCCGCTGAACTAGTCAGTGGCCCGGCTCCGCGGCTTCGCCGGTGCGTCGCGCGCGCTCCTCGGCGATCCGACGGCGCACGCCGAAGAAGTAGTCGACCCCGGAGAGCACGGTGACCGCGACCGCCGCGTAGACGAGCAGGTCGACCGCGACCGTCGCCGGATCGACCGCGATCAGGGCGATGATGGCCGCGATCTGAAGTGCCGTCTTGAGCTTGCCGAGCCAGCTCGCCGCGATCACGACGCCCTGCTCGACGGCGACGGCCCGGAGACCGGTGACGGCCAGCTCGCGGGCGATGATCACCATCGCCACCCAGGCCTCGAGGCGGTCGAGCGCGACCAGGGAGACGAGCGCGGCGACGACGAGCAGCTTGTCGGCAAGCGGATCCATGAGCTTGCCGAAGTCGGTGACGTCGCCGCGGCGCCGAGCGATGTAGCCGTCGAGGCCGTCGGTGAAGGCGGCGGCAGCGAAGACGATCCCGGCGAGCAGGTCCCCGTCGGGCACCTCGGCCAGCAGCGCCACCACGACCACCGGTACCGCGAGGATCCGCAGCAGGGTCAGCGCGTTTGGGAGGTTGAGGGGGAACACGTCGGACGCTGCCGTCAATGATCCCAGGCAGGACGGCCGACGGCAGCAGCCCGAGGCCCGTCAGCCGTGCGCCAGCGCCTTCGCCCGGGCGAACACGTCGTCCAGCATCTCCTCGGTGAGCCTGCCGGTGAAGGTGTTCTGCTGGCTGGGGTGGTAGCTGCCCAGCAGGTGAAGGCCGCCCACGCTCGCCTCGGCCCCGTGACCGAAACGGGGCTTCGGCTTCGGCACCTCGACGCCGACCGCGGCGAGCGAGCGCAGGGCCCCGTCCCAGCCGAACCCTCCGAGTGCGATCAACACCCTCGCGTTGCCGAGCAGCTCCAGCTCACGTCGCAGAAACGGAGCGCAAGCGTCACGCTCCGCCGTGGTCGGCTTGTTCGCGGGAGGCGCGCAGTGCACGGTCGCGGTCACGTAGGCACCGTGGAGCTCGAGCCCGTCGTCGGAGGAGACCGACGTCGGCTGGTTGGCGAGACCGGCGCGGTACATGGCCGCGAACAGCCAATCCCCGGAGCGGTCGCCGGTGAACATGCGCCCCGTCCGGTTGGCGCCGTTGGCGGCCGGGGCGAGCCCGACCAGGACTATCGGCGCCGCGCGATCACCGAATCCCGGCACCGGCCGCGCCCAGTAACGCTCGCCTCGATGTCGCTTCGGCGGGTTGGCCGCAACCCCCTCACGCCATGCGACCAGACGCGGGCACGCGCGACAGGAGACGACCTCCTCCTGCAGCCGGTCGAAGTTGGACGGCGCCGTCGGCATACAGCGAGGCTAGATGATCGATTCCAAGTTCCCGCACCCCCCGATGACGCGCACGCCCACTTCGTCGTTTGGGCGCCGGATCACCACCCGCACCCTTGTCCGTAACACCACTACGCCCTGCGGGTGCGTACGGCGCCCGACTTGGTCGTGCACGTCCCCGAGGGCACTTCATTCGGAATCAACCATCTGGATGGTCGGCTGCCGCGCAACCCCGATGGCGGGCCCTCGGGGTCGTGGTGATCCCGAATCAGCGACCAGGGCAGCCGCGCCATTGCCGGGCTCTGGCGGTACCTTTGGACGCCCGCCGAAAGCTGTACCTGCCGCCGCAGGTGGTTCCGCGAAGGGGCTTGCAGTCAATTCCGATGTCCGATCGAGATAGCCAAGAGCTGCGCCTGCTGGCCATCGTCCCCGCCTACAACGAGGGGGACATGGTCTCCCGCGTCGTCCGCGAAATCGCCCGCAACGCGCCGGACTTCGACGTCCTCGTGGTCGACGACGGCTCGGTCGACGAGACCGCGCTGAACGCCGAGGAGGCGGGCGCGGTGGTCCTCCGGCATCCGTTCAACCTCGGGATCGGCGGGGCCATGCAGTCGGGCTACAAGTACGCGCTCGCTCACAACTACGACGTCGCGGTCCAGGTCGACGGCGACGGGCAGCACAAGTCCGAGTACCTGCCGCAGATGCTGGAGGCGCTGAGCACCGGCGACGAGGGCGACATGGTCTACGGGACCCGCTTCCGCGGCGACCCCGGCTACAAGGTCCCGATCGGGCGGCGCTTCGGCAACCTGATCTTCTCGGTCGTCCTGACCGCGATCACCCGCCAGAAGATCACCGACCCGACGTCCGGGTTCCGGATGGTGAACCGGCGGGGGATCGAGCTCTTCGCCCGCGACTACCCGCACGACTACCCCGAGGTCGAGGCGATCCTGATGCTCCACAACAACCGGCTGCGGATCCACGAGGTGCAGGTGCGGATGAACGCCCGCGGGTTCGGGCGCAGCTCGATCGACTACCCGCGAGCCGCCTATTACATGCTGAAGGTGATGCTGGCCCTGTTCGTCGGCCTTCTCCGCCGGCGGCCGAAGGAGGAGCTCGGGGGCACGCCGCCACCCGGCACCGACGAGTTCGCGGCGATCGAGGCCGCCCCCGCCGGCGGCGGCTCCGAGCCGGGAGCGCCCTCGTGACCGGCGCGCTGATCGCCTTCGGGCAGATCACCTCCCAGACCGAGTCGGTGCTCGGCAAGAAGCCGCAGATCCTGGCGATCATCGGCACACTCGTCTTCCTCGTTTTCGTGGTCGACCTGGTCCGGCGGCGGCGCCTGGTCGAGCGCTACGCGCTGCTGTGGATGGCGGCCGCGATCGTGCTCGTGATCTTCGCCGCCTGGGAGGGCGCCCTGGACTGGGTGGCGGACGCGCTCGGCATCGTCTCCCCCCCGAACGCGCTCTTCCTGCTCGGCCTCGGCACGGTGTTCGTGCTCGCCCTCCACTTCTCCGTCGCCTTCTCGCGGCTCAGCGAGGAGACGAAGGTCCTCGCCCAGGAGGTCGCGCGGCTCGATCGCGAGAACCGGGCCGAGCGGGAGCGGTTCGAGCGCGCGAAGGGGACGAACGGAGACGTGCCGACGCCCGAGCGCGAGGACGCGAGCAGCTAGCTCGCCGCGGCGCCCGCCGCCGACTGCAGCAGGTACTCGCGGATGAAGCCGTCGAGGTCACCGTCGAGCACCCGCTGGGCGTCGCCGACCTCGTGGTTGGTGCGGTGGTCCTTGACCCGGGTGGTCGGGTGCAGGGTGTAGCTGCGGATCTGCGAGCCCCACTCGACGGCCTTCTGCTCGCCGCGAGCCGCGGCCATCTCCTCCTCGCGCTTGCGCTCCTCCTCGGCGAGGAGGCGGGCCCGCAACATCTGCATCGCGGTCGCCTTGTTCTGCGTCTGGGAGCGCTCGTTCTGGCACTGGACGACGATGCCGGTAGGCGTGTGCGTGAGCCGGACCGCCGAGTCGGTCTTGTTGACGTGCTGCCCACCCGCTCCCGAGGCGCGGTAGGTGTCGACGCGGATGTCGGCCTCGTCGAGGTCGACCTCGACGTCGTCGGAGACGAGCGGGGCGATGTCCAGCTGGGCGAAGGCGGTGTGGCGGCGAGCCTGCGAGTCGAAGGGCGAGATGCGGACGAGACGGTGGACCCCGCGCTCGGCCGAGAACAGGCCGTAGGCGTTCTCGCCCTTGGCGATGAAGGTCGCCGACTTCAGGCCCGCCTCCTCCCCCTCGGAGGCCTCCTTCAACTCGGTCTCGAACCCACGCGACTCCGCCCAGCGCAGGTACATGCGCAGGAGCATCTCAGCCCAGTCCTGGGAGTCGGTGCCGCCGGCGCCGGAGCGGACCGTGACCACCGCGTCCCCGGCGTCGTGCTCGCCGCTGAACAGCCGCTGCTCCTCGAGCTCGGCGAGCCGTGACTCGATCGAGCCGAGCTGGCCGTCGAGCTCCTCGGCGATCTCGGCGTCCTCGGCCGCCATCTCGGCCAGGTCGGCGAGATCCTCGACGTCGCTCGAAAGGCCGTCCCAGAGGTCGAGCTTGCGCTTCGCCCGGGTGTGCGCGGCGGAGGTCTTGGCCGCCGACTCCTGGTCGTCCCAGAAGCCCGGCGACTGCATCTCACCCTCGAGCGCCGCTATCTCCTCGCCCAGCCGAGCCGGGTCAAAGATAGTCCCGGAGCAGCGTCAACTGCTCGCGGACCTCCGCGATGCGGGCGTTGGTCTCAGGCGCCTCGAACATCGGCGGCCAGCGTACCGCCTGACCCCCTGCAGGGGCGTCGGCTCGGCGTCATCGCCCGGCTTATGACCTTCGCTCATGGTCACCGGACCGGGCTTCTTCTTCACCTGACCCCTTCAGGGCGTCAGCTCTTCTTGGCCTTCGGGATCTTCACCCGATGGGACTCGGTGATCTTCCCACCGGCCGAATCGGTGTAGGTGATCGCGAGCGTCGCCTTGCCCTTCACGCTTTTCTTGCGGATCGGGATCACGAGCTTCGCCTTGCCGGCCGCCGCGAGCCTCGCCTTCTTCGTGCCGAGCTTCTTCTTGCCCTTCTTCAGCGTGGCCTTGACGCTCGCGGGCTCCGACGACTCGACCTTCGCGACCACCTTCCGGTGCTTCCCCTTCTTCGCCTTCAGCGTCGAAAGGCCGGCGGCGATCATGCTCGCCCCCAGCGGCTTCTCGCCGGGGCTCAGCTCGTAGGCGCCCCAGGGCGGGTTCGCGTTGACGATCCGGCCCGGCTTGCAGGTAGCGAGGAAGCTGGCGAAGCGAGTGGTCTCGCTGATGGTGGTGATCCTGTAGGCACCGGCCGGCACCTCCGTCCAGACGATCCCGCCGTCGTCGGAGGTCGCCGTCTCCGTCTTGTCCGGAATCACATGCTCGTTGAAGTAGATGGGCCCGGGAATCAGCGGCGCCGTCTGCGAGGTCGCACCGGGCCCTGGGAAACGTTCCCCTCGAGCCGGAGGATCCGCCGAGGGGAACGAAGCTTCCGTATGTGACGGGTTTCGTTCACCTCACGTTCGGCGAAGCGCCGAGCGGAACCTTTCTTCCCGAGCTGGGCCGCGTTCCAGGCGCTCTCCTGACGGCCTGAGGGCCGCCAGATCAAGAAAGAGCCCGGCGCCGTGACCGGAGGGGTCATAAGCCGGGCGATGACGCCGAGCTGCGCCGCGTTCCCGAGCTGGGCCGCGTTCCAGGCGCTCTCCTGACGGCCTGAGGGCCGCCAGATCAAGAAAGAGCCCGGCGCCGTGAC
>CAZXKG010000004.1:0-1855 GCA_964641695.1 uncultured Conexibacter sp. | reverse complement strand
TGACGGCCTGAGGGCCGCCAGATCAAGAAAGAGCCCGGCGCCGTGACCGGAGGGGGTCATAAGCCGGGCGATGACGCCGAGCTGGCGGCCCTCAGGCCGTCAGGCGCCGTGGCACTTCTTGAATTTCTTGCCTGAGCCGCACCAACACGGGTCGTTGCGGCCGACCTTCTCGGCCTCGGACTTGACGACCGTGGTCGGGTTGGTGCCGTTGGTCTCGCCGGCGCCGTTGCCGGCTGCCGCGGTGGCGAGCGCGGCGCCTCCTCCGGCGACGGCGGCGGCGCGTGCTTCCGCGAGGGCGGAGGGCTCGGCGTCGCTGCCGCCGGAGTAGTCGACGTCGTCGTAGTCGTCGTCGTTGTCGAACAGCTGCTCGACCTGCTCGGGCGTGTCGACCTCGACCTCGACGTTGAAGATCAGCCTGGTGAACTCCTCCCAGATCGAGTCCATGAGCCGCTCGAACATCGTGTAGCCCTCGTTCTTGTAGGCCACGAGCGGATCGATCTGGGCGAACCCGCGGAGGTGGATGCCCTCACGCAGGTAGTCCATGTCGTGCAGGTGCTCCTTCCACCGCACGTCGATGATCTGCATGAGGATGTGGCGCTCGAGCGCGCGCATCAGCTCGGCACCGAACTCCTCCTCGCGCTCGTCGTAGGCGGCGAGGGCGTCGTCGGTGAGCGTCTCGATCAGCGACTCGCGGCTGGAGCTCTGCGGATCGAGCTCGGAGAGGTCGATGGTCACCGGCCAGAGGGCGTTGAGCTGACTCCCGAGCCCGGAGAGGTCCCAGTCTTCGAAGACGTCCGAGGAGGTGTACTCGCCGACCTTGGTCGCGACGACGCCGGCGACGTGCTCCCGGGAGGCCTCCCCCATGTCGCGGCCCTCGAGGACCTCGCGCCGGTACCTGTAGACGATCCGGCGCTGCTCGTTCATCACGTCGTCGTACTCGAGGACGCGCTTGCGGCTGAGGTAGTTCTGCTCCTCGACCTTCTTCTGGGCGCCCTCGATCTGCTTGCTCAGCATCTTCGCCTCGAGCGGGTACTCCTCGCCCTCGTCGTCGACGGGGCCGAGGCGGTCGAGGATCTTGAAGATCCGATCCCCGGCGAAGAGGCGGACGAGGTCGTCCTGGGCGGAGAGGAAGAAGCGGGAGGCGCCGGGGTCGCCCTGGCGGCCGGCGCGGCCGCGAAGCTGGTTGTCGATCCGTCGCGACTCGTGACGCTCGGTGCCGCAGATGAACAAGCCCCCGGCCTCGCGAACCTTCTCGCCCTCCTCGCGGCAACGCTCCTCGAGTCCGGGAAGCAGCGCCTTCAGCTCCTCCTCGTAGTTCTCGTCGGTCGAACGCACGCCGAGCTTGCGCAGCTCGCCCTCGGCCATCTGCTCGCCGTCGCCGCCGAGCTTGATGTCGACGCCGCGACCCGCCATGTTGGTCGCGATCGTGACCGCGCCGAGGCGACCGGCCTGGGCGACGGTCTCGCCCTCACGCTGCGCGTACTCGGGCTTCGCGTTGAGGACCTCGTGCTCGACGCCCTCCTTCTGGAGCTCCCTGGAGAGCATCTCGGAGACCTCGACGGAGACGGTGCCGACGAGAATCGGCTGCCCGGTCTCATGGCGCGCCTTGATCTCCTTGACGACCGCCTTCCACTTGCCTTCCTTGGTCTTGTAGATCTGGTCCTGGGCGTCGTCGCGGATCATCGCCCGGTTGGTCGGGATCTCGACCACGGGGATCTTGTAGATCTTCATGAACTCGGTCGCCTCGGTGAGGGCGGTGCCGGTCATGCCGCTGAGCTTGTCGTACATGCGGAAGTAGTTCTGCAGCGTGATCGTCGCCAGGGTCTGGTTCTCCTCGCGGATCGCGACCCCCTCC
>CAZXKG010000003.1:0-64116 GCA_964641695.1 uncultured Conexibacter sp. | reverse complement strand
GCTCTTCCGATCTGATCTCGACGATGCCGTCGAGATCGACCTCTTCGGCCGGATCGACCAGAAGAAGAACAAGAACGGCATCAACCAGATCCGCAACACCTTCGACGTGGTTCCCGATGTTCCGGTGAGTCACTTCGAGCTGACGCTCGAAGGCGGATCAGACGGCCTTCTGGTCAACAGCCGCAACCTCTGCGCCAACACGGTGGCGAGGAAGCTCTCGATCGCGATCGACGCCCACAACGGCCGCACCCTCTCCGAGAGCCCCCTGGTCGGCACCGCCTGCAAGGGCAAGGGCAACGCCAAGAACAAGAAGAAGGCGAAGAAGCTCAACAAGAAGGCCGCGAAGCTCCTCAAGCAGGCCAAGAAGACGAAGAACAAGAAGAAGGCCAAGCAGCTTCGCAAGCAGGCCAGAAAGCTCAAGCAACAGGCTCGGAAGCTGGGGCGCTGAGATGGGCGCCCCCGGGAAAGCCAACGGGGGGCGAGGACCGAAGCCAGCGCTTGCAGAGGTCTCACCTGGCCGCCCACCCCGCGGGCGGTCAGGTGGGAGTCCTTCCGGCAAGCTGCCGAAGCCGCCGCACGGCCACGGCGGTTACGAGAAGAAGATCGCCCGCAAGCGGCCTCGACCGGCCGGAGCTCCGCCCAGCTACACGAACCTCAACTCCAAGGAGCGGATGCTCGAAGCCGCCAGAGAAGCCGCTGAGCAACGCGGCTATGAGGCGATGCGAGTCGGCGAGGTGACCGATGCGATCGGCGTCACCCGCCAGGCCTTCTACGCCCACTTCCGCGACAAGCGCCAATGCCTCTGCGAAGCGATCGATCCCAAGCTCGGTGCGATCGAGCGGATGGCGGCTTCGCTGAGCGAGACCGATCCCGACGCGGCAACCAAGCTCGCTCTCGCTTTGGACGATCTGATCGCCGAGCGCTTCACGTCCGCCGAGGGAACAAGGGGCCGCCTCGTGACCGCGATGATCGAGCTTCTGCGCAACGAGGGCTCCTTCCACAAGGTCAGGATCGGAACTCTGGTCAGGACGGCCCACGTCCCACCCGCTGACTTCTACCGCCAGTTCTCCGGCAAGCAGGAGTGCTTCGCGGTGGCCTACGAACGGCTCCTCGATGAGCTCGTATCCGACGTCGCAGCCACCAATCTCCCTGGCTTACTCCGCTCCTTCGCCGACGCCCTGACCGCCGACGCCGATCGCCGGCGCATTCTGGTGATCGAGATGGCCCACCTGCCCGACGAGGCTCCGCCCGACGTCGACGGAGCGAGGAGGAGCGCGCTGGGGGCAGCTATCACGGATCTGCTCACCGACTGCAAGGACGTCCTGGTGGAAGATCCCAGCGTGACCTTCGCCGCCGCCTCGTTGGTCGAGGTGATCCGCTCGACAGAGCTCGCCGGTGACTCCAAGATGCTCGGGCAGCGTCTCCCCGGGCTGGTTGTCAATCTGAGCCGGATGCTCGGCTCTGACGCCTCTAGCGAGACTCGCGAGATGGTCGCCTGATGTCCCAGCTAACGGCTACAGACCGCCTTCAAACAGCCCAAACACCCGTGGACGGACCTATGGATCCCCCGTCCGCCCCTAGATCCCATCGTGGCGGGGAATGCCAGCCCTATCCGCAGCCGACCCCACCCCCACACCATGAATGTATGTGTGAGTGGGGTCGGCTGCGGATAGGGAAGGGATGGAAGAGGAAGAGGGACGGACGGGGGATCAAATTTGTGAGATGTGGATTTGGACTGAAAGAAGGGGCAAGCGCCCTATGAGGTAGATGACGGGGTCGGCGGGAAACGGTGAGCGAGGAGAAGCAGAGCAGTCGGGGGGCCGGCGGAGCGAAGCGGAGGGACGACGGAGCGAGGCGGGTGAGCTCGGCTCGAACGGTCTGGGGGCGAGCAACGGGAAGAGCAGGAGCAACGGGAACGGCCGGGGCGATGGCAACGGCCTGCCGACCGAGAGCGATCGGCAGAGGACCGTCACCTACCTGCGTCAACGCTTCTCGAGGAGCCTCAGTCGCGAGGACATCGAGGACATCGCCCAGGAGGCGATGGTCGAGGTCTACGTCCGTATCGAGCGCGGCGAGCTGATCCACGACCGCGTCGCCTACATGCGCTGCGTCGCCTGGCGCGACGCGAGGGATCTGATCCGCGATCAGCGCGAGATGGCGATCGACCCCGCCGACGACACCCTGATCGAGATCACCGACAAGACGGCCCGCCCGGAGGATCGCGTCGATGTCCGCGCTGAGCTCGCTCGCTCGATCGAGGCGGTCGAGCAGCTGGGGCCTGAGCATCGCGCCGTCTACCGGACGCGCTTCGTCGAGGGGCTCTCCACCGAGGAGGCATCCTCCAAGCTCGGCGTCCCGCGAAGCACCTACCACTACCGTCTGCGGCGAGCGATCGACACCGTGCACCAGACGCTCGAAGGCGACCGCTTCCTGGTCAAGTTGCTCGGCGCCTACGTCGCCGGAGTCGCTTCCCGATCGGAGCGCAAGCGAGCCGAGCTTCTGATCGGAAACGACCCGAAGGCGGCGGCACTGGCACGTGAGTTGCGCGCCACCCACGAGGCCGTCGCCGGTGCGCTCGCCCCGGTCGCGATCGACCCGGAGGCCTCGGTCGGATTCCTCGCCCGACTCGGTGAGGCTCCGGGCAGGCTCAGGGACGTGATCGGCGGTCGCAGCCACGAGGCAGCCGATGCCGTCTCGGCGATCGGCAGCGCTCGCGGGACGGGCGCCGTCGGCACCGGCGTTCTCGCCAAGGTCGCCGGACTCGGCGCCGCGGGCAAGGCCACCATCGCCTGCCTGGGCACGGGCGCCGCGGCGACGGTCTGCCTCGCCACCGGCATTGGGCCGGGCGGTGGACTCGGTGCGGAGCGTCCCGAGCGCGATGTAACTCGAAGCGAGCCGGTTGCCGAGACCACCATCGTCGAAGCACCGGTGACGACGCCGGTCACGCCGGCACCGCAACCGAAGCCCGAGTCGAAGCCGGACCCCAAGCCTTCCAATCCTGAGCCCAAGCCCGAACCGAAGCCGGACCCAGTCGAGCCGCCGCCGGTCGCGCCGAGCGCGCCGCCGGTCGAGCAGGAGTTCGGCGTCGTCTCGGCATCGACACCGTCGAGCGGCGGCGGCTCCTCGGGCTCAGACGGAGGATCAAGCGGAGGCTCAAACGGCGGCTCGAACTTCCAACGCGAGTTCGGACCCTGATGCAAGGAGGCAGAGCAGTTGACGCAGCTCAACGAACACTTGCGCCGATTGGCAACCGTAGTGGCACCTTTGATCCTGATGGTGACGCTCCCGGCGAGCGCACCGGCGGCGGGCGGTGAGTACACGGTCGTGCAGTGTCACTCACTCAACCGCGGACACCAGGCTGTGTTCGCTGACAGCACCGCCTACCCCATCCACAACCGCTGCGCCGATTCCAGTGAGGGCAACGCGATCCAGATCAACAACATCCGCGACGCCGCTTCGGGTCGTTCGGGACAAGCGCGCTGGACGGTTCCCGACCAGACCGCACTTGGGATAGTCGGCGCAGACATCGCCGCCAGGGTTCGCCGCGCCTCCGGTCACGGCGCTCGGGTGTTCGCCGCCGATGGCGCCGGCCGGGAGATCGCGGCGATCGCGACCGGAGCGACCGAGCCGACCGGGTTCATTCGCCGAAACGTGCGCTTCCCGCGAGCGGCGAGCGTGATCCTGCGCCTGTGGTGTGACCGGGCGGGGAGCTGCCCTCACTCGACCCTCGCGAAGGCATGGGCCCGGAACGTGGTACTCACGATCGCCGATTACCAGGACCCGAACTTCGCGCGGCTCGGCGGCAGCCTTCGCGGCGGCGGTTGGCTCCGGGGTTCGCACGCGCTCGACGTAGTCGCGATCGATCACGGTGCGGGAATCGAGCGGATCACCGCAACCGTCAACGGTCAGACCCTCGCCCACATGCCAGGTGCATGTGACGGGCGGATTGCCGGAACCAGTCACTCCTCGCGCTTCGTGCCCTGCAGCTCGACTGGCGAGCTGCGGGTTATCCCGAGCACAGCGGCGTCGCCTTTCCGCGACGGGCAGAACTCGCTCGCGGTCTGCGCCCGCGACTTCGGCGGCAACCAGCGCTGCGATCAGAACACGCTGGCGATCGACAACACACCGCCGAGACTGGCGTTCACGAACGCCCAAGACCGAGACGACCCCGAGCTGATCCGGGCGAGCGCCGTCGACCCACACTCCGGCGTCGCCTCGGGAGGGATCTACGTGCGCGCGGCGGACAGCTCAGATGACTGGCGACCGCTCTCGACCCAGCACGTCTCGGGCGAGCTACGCGCTCGGGTCAACTCGGGCGCCTACCCAGCGGGACGCTACGAGCTGGCGGTCGCCGCCAGCGACGTCGCCGGAAACCAGGCGCAGTCCACTCGCCGCGTGAACGGCGAGCCGATGGTGCTCAGCTTCCCGCTGCGGGACGAGGTTGATCTCAACGCCCACATCGCCAGTGGTTCCAAGCGTCAGCTCATCCCCTACGGGCGCGACTCCCGCGTCACCGGTCGGCTCGTCGACAAGCGTGGTGAGCCGCTCGCGGATCAGACGGTCCGAGTCGAGGAGTACTTCGGTCGCGGAGCGCTGATCGACCGGCGGGTGCGGACGGTCCGCACAGACCAGCGCGGCCGCTGGCGCTCGAAGCTACCGGCTGGGCCTTCACGACGGGTGAGCGCGATCTACGAGGGCACACGGCGCTACCAGGGCCGAACGCGCCAAGCGGGGAACCTCGCGGTTCGAAGCAGAGCCAGCTTCCACGTCTCCCGGCGAGTCGTCCCCGCCGGCAAGGCGATCGTCTTCGGCGGTCGGGTCGGTCGCTACGGCGCTCGTATCCCGAGCGGCGGCAAGCTGCTGGAGCTCCAGGTCCGTGAGAGCGCCGGCCGCTGGAACACGGTGCGCGAGGCGTTCACCACCGACTCGCGCGGGCGCTATCGCCTGCGCTACCGGTTCGGGAACTTCTACGAACGCTCGGCGCGCTACCGCTTCCGGGTCAAGCTCGCCCGCGAGCAGACCTGGCCTTACAAAGCGCCAGCCAGCACGAAGGCGCGAAAGGTGATCGTGAAGGCGAGATGATGATGAGCGGCCGGATGGCCACAGAACGCGACGCTCGCCGGCGAGCGTCGCGAGGAGGAGAAGCGCGATGCGCAAGCACCTGACCTACGCCAACGTCGTAGCGAGCTTGGCCCTGATCGTCGCGATCGGGACCGGCGGCGCCTACGCCGCCTCGAAGATCACCTCGGCGGAGATCAAGAACAACACGATCAGAAGCGTCGATCTGAAGAACCGCAAGGCGGTGCGTGGGATCGACGTTCAACCCAACTCGCTGACCGGCAAGGAGATCCGCGAGCAGTCGCTCGACATCTCGACGCTTGTCGCGGTGGCTGGGAGTGAACCCGCCGGCTGCGATCCGAGCGGCGCTTCTTACGTCTCCTGCGCCGAGGCGACGATCGACTTGAAGAACCGAGCGCGACTACTTGCGATCGCAACCGGCGGTCAGGAGTCCAACGGCGGGCCGGCCCAGGCCGTCTGCCAGGTGCGGGTCGACGGTGCGCCGAGCCCGCTGAGCGCGGCGCCTGGCGAGGCGGCCACCGACAACACGTCGCTCTCGGCGACCAACGGATTCGCTCGTACGGTCGTAACACCTCCGCTGGCGGCAGGCCCTCACACGGTCTCGCTTGCCTGTAGCCAGCTTGCTGGAGACGTGCGGATCGAGAACCCGACGCTCGCCGTGCTCGCCGTTCGCGGATAGGGCCCTTCGACTTCTCGGCCGCTCGCTTGCGGGCGGCCTATAGCCGCCTGCTCGCATCTAGAGCGGTGGCTATAGACCGTGCGCGGCCTCGATCGTGGGATCGGAGACGAAACCTGACGTGAGGGTTTGGACTACCCGCGTCTGAGTCGCGCCCTGCCCACCGATGGCAACCGCGACCGACACGGCAACGAGGTCCGACAGGTGAGACGGCGCGAACGCGACGTCTTCGAGCTCGGCGAAGAGCAGCTCCTCGAGGAGCCCGCCGTGGAGCTTGCGGAGGCTGAGGGTCCGAGCGTCACTCCTCCCACGCGCGGTCCCGAGAGCGAGGCAAGGGGATCCGAGGATCTGCGTCCCGGTGCGCGTAGTCGCCTGCGGTCGCTACCTCGGGTCCCCGGTCTCGACACGAGCTTCCTCCGCGGTCGGGTTGTGGCCGGCGTGGGGGTGCTGGCTCTGGGAGGCGCCGCCTTCGCGGTGCTGAGCGGGGCGCCCGATGAGGGTGAGGTCGAGAGCACTCCGGCTCCGAAGGCTCCGCAGGTGAGCGGTGGACCGGCCCGTGAGTTGCGCAAGCGGGTCGCGAGCAAGCCCGGCAGCCGCCCGGCGCGCGAGAGGCGTCGTGTAGAGCGACGCCAGGATCGGCGCTCGGAGCAGCAGCGCCGTGCCAGCACAGATCGAGCACGACCGAAGGGCCGCGGTGGATCGAAGGCCGAAACCATCGTGCCGCCACAGCCAGAGCCGGTGAGCCCCGTCCCCGCGAGTCCATCGCCGAGTGTGCCGCCTGCGACGGTTCCGAGCGAACCGGCCCCCGCGCCCGGCCCGATCGACGCCGGCCGCGGGTTGATCGAGCGGGAGTTCGGGCTCTAGGTCTATGAGTGCCGACGAGCTACGCGAGCGCCTTCAGATCGTGCGTCGCTCTTCACGAGTGGAGCGGCTTCGTGCCCGTGCGCCTCGCTATGCGTTCCTGGTCTTCGTCGGGATCACCTCGCTCCTGGGCTTGCGCGAGATCTTCATGCCACGCGAGCCCGCGACGCCGGCTGCGCCGCCGCTCGCGCTCGATCGTCCCGCTGAGAGCTACGCGGTCGAGCTGACCCGCGCCTACCTGAGCTTCGACGCCGCTCGGCCTGAGTTGCGCGAGCGACGCCTTGAGCCGCTTCTCCCCGATGAGCTGTCCCCCGACGCGGGGTTCGTCGCGCGCTCGGGATCGCGCGCGGTCGTCTGGGCCGAGGTCGCCGAGAGCCGGCGAGACTCGACCGGCGCGAGGCTGATCGTCGTCGCCGCGCAGACCGACGACGACCTGCGTCCGTTCTACCTGGCGGTGCGGGTCGATCGCAACCGGCGTGGTGATCTGCGACTCGTCGGCTACCCCGCTCTCGTCGGTCCGCCGAGCATCGCGCGGGCCGGCCTGCCCGAGCGGGAGGAGGTCGAGGACGGGGAAGTCGCGGCAGTCGCCCGCCGGGTGATCGCCAACTACCTCGCCGGCGAGGCCGCGAACCTCGAAGCGGATCTGGCGCCGCGTGCCTTGATCTCGCTGCCCTCACCTCCGTTGGAGGTTCGCGCAGTCGAGGAGATCGCCTGGGCTGAGGGACCTGGCTCCGGCTCGGTCCTGGTCACGGTCACAGCAAGGGATCAACACCGCGCCACCTACACGCTCACCTACGGGCTTGGCATCGAGTACCGGCGTGGTCGCCCCTACGTGAGCTTCATCGAGACGGTCCCTAACGAGCCCGTGAAGGAGGGCTGATGCGAGCAAGATTCAAGAGGCTGGCCGCCGTTGGATGCGCGACCGCGACGACGTTCGTCGTCGGCGCGCAGGATGCGGTCGCGCAGCGAGGGGGCGGCCGGGTCGAGCGGCTCGGCGAGAACACCGCCGACCTGCTCTCGGAGATCCTCGGCCCGATCGTGATCGTCCTGGTCGCGGTGGTCGGGTTGGTGGCGTTCATGAAGCGCGAGATCGGGATCGCGGTCAGCGCTGCCGCGATCGCGTTGTTTCTCGGCTTGTTCATCTTCGCCCCGGAGACGGCCGAGAGCCTGATCAAGGGCTTCTGGCAGCGGATCAGCTGAGGCCGGAGTCGAGGATGTCTCGCAGCGAGGACGCTCGCGTCGTCGTGCGCTCCTACCGGGGCGTCGTCGACGAGGTCGAGCGGCGGATCTTCCGGCTCGACCGCTGGCGGCTTCCGACCCCGCACGGCGTCTCGGTGCGGGCGGTCGGCTACGTCATCGGTTGCTTTCTCGCGCTGGCGCTCGCCTCGCGGCTGCCGATCGTCGGATTGCTGGTTGGCGTGATCCCCGACTCGGTGCGGTTGGTGGCGCTGCCGCTGCTCGGCGGATGGGCGCTCGCCTCGCTGCGCGTCGACGGTCGTGCGCCTCATCGGGCGCTCGCCTCGGCGGTTCGCTTCTGGGTCTCGCCGCGGTCGCTGGCTGGGCTGCGCCCGTGTCCGCGGGAAGGCTCGCTGTGGGCTCCTCTCGAGGAGGTGCAGCTCGCTCCCTCCGGTGACGAGCCGCGGGTTCGGGCTGGACGGGTTCGAGGTCCTGCGCGGCTGACCCTCCGCTATCCGGCGAGGGTCGAGATCGAAGGGCCTCGCCTCGGCGGTGGCGACCCGCAGACGCGAATGGCTCGCGCCAGGCGAATCCGGGTGCTCGCTTCCGAGCGCAGCGTCCGTGCCCTCGGGGTAGCGCGGACGCTGCGCGTCCCCATCGGTCGGGAGATCGAGCTGCGCTGATGCCTCGCGCTCCTCACTACTTCCTCTGGGGCAACCTGGTCTTCGGTCGCGGACCCGACGATGCCTGGGCCGCCTACTGCCTCGACGGCGAGAGCTACCCGGGCCTCTCGCTCTCGCGCAAGGTCGAGCTCAAGGACCGGATAGCCGCCTTCGCCTACAACTCCGAGGCGGACTTCCAGCTCGTCTGCAGCGCCCGCGCCTGGGACGCCGACGCTTATCTCGAACGAGCGCTGGCGACGCTCGATCCCAGACGCGGGCATGAGGCGGAGCTGCGGGCGATGCTCGACCGTCACGCCGAGCGCTTCCGGACGCGGGGCGTGCTGCGCTCGGAGGTGTATCTGTTCGTGCGGCTCGGCCCGCTGGCGAGCGAGGTGGCGACGGCCTCGCGCCTGGCCGAGGCCCGCCGCTCGCTGGAGCGACTGGTCGGGCTCAGCGACGCCCGCGGAATCGGCGGGCGCGAGCTGAGCGATCTTCGCCGGGCGGAGGCGCGCTGCTTCGATCGCGTCTTCGACTACCTGCCGTGTGAGCGAGCGCGCTCGGGTGAGGTGATGGCGCTGATCCGTGGTGCCTACGTGCTCGGGATCGGCGAGCCGCACGTCGATCCGAACTGGCGCCCGCAGGCGCTTGTGGTCGAGGGAGTCGACGACGATGAGGCCGAGGCCCGTTTCGAGCCCTACGAGCACGACTTACTGCGTCTGCACGAGTCACGGGTCGAGATCGGGACTCGCTCGCTGCGCATCGACACCGAACTGGGCACCGCCCATCAGGCGCTCCTCGTCCTCGGCGCGCTGCCCGAGGAGGCGAGCTTCCCCGGCGCCGACGTCGAGCTGCTCTACGCACCGCTCGAAGTCGAGTTCCCGGTCGAGGCCTCGCTCTCGGTCGAGTTCGTCTCTAACCGCGTCGCTCAACGGCTGGCGCAGAAGCGGATGGTCGACGCCGACCAGCAGGCCAAGGAGGAAACTCACGGCGAACACGGGCCAACCGTCAAGACCTCGGAGAAGACGATGGCGGCGCGCGAGCTTCAGGCTCGCTTGGGTGGCTCCGACCGACCACCGCTGCTGCGCTCCGCGATCAGCCTGCGCGTCGGCGCCCGCAGCGCGGAGGAGCTCGAAGAACGCGTCGAGCGCCTTCGAGCCGAGTACGGCCGAGTCGAGCTGCATCGCCCGCTTGGTGAGCAGCACCGGTTGTTTTTGGCCGGCATGCCCGCCCAATCGTTCCCCCTCCGTGACTACCAGGCGCATCTACTCCCCGAGCAGATCGGGGCGATGGTGCCGACCGCGATCTCGCACGCCGGCTCCGAGATCGGCCCCTACATCGGTCACGCTCTGACCGGCTCACGCGCTCCGGTGCTCTTCGATCTCGCCGAGGCCTGCAAGTTGAGCCGACCACCGTCGGTGCTTCTCACCGGCTCGCTTGGCTCAGGTAAGACGATCGCGCTGGAGACACTGCTCTACCAGGCGTTCTGTCAGGGATCGACGCCGATCGTCGACGTCGATCCCAAGGGCGATCACCGCCTCAACCGGCTGCCCGGCGTCGCCGAGTCGATCGAGGAGATCGAGCTTCAGGGCTCGGCCACTCAGCGCGGCCTGCTGGACCCACTTCGGATTGGTGGGGACTCGCGCGAGGACCTCGCCTACGGCTTTCTCACCCAAGTCCTGCCCCAGCCGGTCCCGGCCGAGTGGCAGACGAAGATCCGGGCCGCGGTCGGCGCTGTCGTCGCGACCGATGGCCGGACATGCACCGAGGTACTTCGTGCGCTTCGCGAGGGCGATGAGGTCGCACGCCAGGCCGCCGAGGCCTTGGAGGTACATCTCTCCTCCGGGCTCGCCCGGCTCGCCTTTGGCGAGCCCGACCGAGAGTTGCCGGAGGCGGGGCGGGCGCAGCTGATCTCGATCCGGATTCGTGGCCTGGTCCGTCCCCAGCCGGGCACGCCGCGGACCGAGCTTCAAGACGACGAGCGGGTCTCGCAGGCGATCCTCCGTCTCGTCAGCGCCTACGCGCTGCGGCTCTGCGCCGCCGACGAGCGCGTGCACTCGGTGTTGGCGCTCGATGAGGCCTGGGCGCTGCTCGCTGACGCGCAGGGACGTTCGATGCTGGAGCGCTTCTCGCGCACCGGGCGCTCGGCCAACATCACGCCGATCCTCGCCTCGCAGATGGTCGGCGACGCGGCCGAGCTGGAACCCCTGATCGGCAGCTACTTCGCCTTCGGGGTCGAGCGCGAGGCGGAGGCGGAGCGGGCGCTTGGCCTCTTGCGACTCGATCCCGACGACGAGGCCGCGAGGCAACGGCTGATCGGCTTCCGCTCCGGGCGGTGCATGTACTTGGACCACCACGGGCGGACGCTGCCGATGCGCTTCGATCCGGGTGAGGAGCTGCTCGAAGCGCTCGACACGACGCCGGCGCGGGAGGAGTCGAGCACCACTCGCGCCGCGGCGGTCGAGGACGGGCTCGATGCGGCGGCGTAGGGCGCTTGTCCGAGCTACCTGCCTGATCGCCGCCGCGCTCCTGGTCTTCGGTGGCGTTGCCGAGGCGCGGCCGGGTGGGGGCGGAAGTGGTGGTGCTGGTGGCAGCGGCGTCGGCAAGCCCGGTCAAGGCGCTGGCGGCGGGGTCGATGTCTCCGGCGATCAGAACCCCGGCTACGGGACCGCGAACCCGCTCGTCGTCGAGAACCCGATCTGCTCGAAGCAGCTCGATCGGGCCGAGCGGCGCAACTGCGAGGTCACGGGCACGCCCGAGGGTCGCTACCCCGCCTCCAACTACGGGATCGACGTCCACATCGACACCGGCCTCGACAACATCGTCGGCAACTTCCAGGCGTTGCTCGCCCACTTCGCGAACGCGATCTGGCTGGCGCTCCTGTTCGTCTTGAACCTGGTCATCACCCTGCTTGGCTGGGCGTTCGAGCTCAACCCGTTCACCGACAACCAGACGATGCGGGAGATATCGGCTGGGCTGGAGCGCTTCTACCGCGCGTTCACGAGCCCCTGGCTGGTCGTTGCGCTCGTGGTAATCGGCGCCGCGGGCGTCTGGCGCGGGCTGGTCCGCCGCGACACCGCCGGCGCTCTCGGCGGCGCGGTCTTGAGCGTCGTTCTGATCGTCGCGGCGCTCTGGGTGATCCACGCCCCTCAGGAGTCGGTCGGCAGGGCCTCCGCTCTTTCCAACCAGGCGGCGCAGACGGTGATCGCCGCGCCGCAGACCGGCTCGCTGCGTAACCCGAGCGCGAGCTACGCCGGGACCACCGCCGAGGTCTGGAGGGCGATGACGTTGCCGGGCTTCGCCGCGCTCAACTTCTCCAACGTCGACTGGGCGCTGTCGGAACCCGATCAGGAGTTGCTGGAGAAGGCGAACGAGACCGCCTGCCTCGACTACGCCTACCTGCGCTCGCTACCGAAGCAGCGGATCAGGCGCCTCTTCGCCGACGGATCTGGGGACGACGTTGACTGCGAGCAGATCGCGGCGATTGCACCGACTCCGCGGACCAACGCCGAGATCTGGTTGCGCAACTCACCCGGCTCGGAGGCGCGCGAGTCGCTTTGGGATGAGTTCACCGACGATCACCCCTACGCGACCTACTTCGCGATCCAGGGCCAGGGCGGTGCCTGGATTCGCTTACCGCTGGTCTGCCTGATCGCCGTTGGGCTGCTCGGCGGGATCGCGTTGCTCGCCTGGCTCGCGATCCGGATCTTCGTCCAGACCGCGGTGGCGTTCGTGCTGACGTTGAGCACGCCGCTGGCGCTCTTCCTGCCCGCCTTCGGCGAGGCAGGAAGGCGCGCCTTCGGCCTCTGGGCGACGACCTTGCTCGGCGCGCTGGTCGCGAAGCTGATCTACGCGGCGATCCTCGCCGTCGTCCTCTTCGCGACCACGGTCATCGCCTCGCTCATCCGCGGCGGCGGCGGAGTCGGGGCGTTGATGTCGTTCCTGGTCATGGCGGCGCTGTGGTGGGCGGTGTTCCTCAAGCGCGAGCAGTTGATCGCCGCGATCTCGCTGCCCGACGGCCACGAGGGTGGCTCGGGTCGGCTCGAAGGGCTGACCGGCCTCTACGCCGGGATGCGGATCGGCCAGACGGTGACGCGACCGTTTCGAGCGGCGGGTGGGGGCGCCGCCGGAGCCGCAGCAGCCGCTGCCGGAGGCTTTCTCGGCGCACGCGGAGGCGACCGCGCCGAGGGGACGAAGCGGGTTGCCTCCGGCCAGCTCGATCAGACTGCCACGCGGCGGCTCGACGCCCGTCACGAACGTGAGCGCTCGATTGTCGATCGAGCCCGCGCGCGGCGCGACTCCCTGGAGAAGCTCAGTGCCGAGCGAGAGGCACTCGTCGAGCGAGCACGTCTGGGAGGCGGAGACGGGGGAGGGGGAGCAGATCGCGAGGAGACGCTGCAGCGCGCTCACGAGATCGGAGAGCGTCAGCGCGAGCTGCGCTCCGAGCTGATCGCCGACGAGGAGCGGACGCGGCAGGCCGAGGCGTTCGTCTCCCGCGTCGAGGAGCGCGAGCGGGCCACCGGCTCGCGCTGGTCGAATCGAGACCTCGGCCAAGCCAAGGACGCGATCCGCCGTGAGGTCGATCGCCCGATCGAGTCGGGCGCCCACGCCTGGCGCGTGGGGATGTCGCCTGAGCGCTACGAGGGCCTTGCCGGTCGCGAGCGCGAGGAGGCGCACGCTCGCGTCGCTCGCGAGCTTCGCCGCGACCGGCTCGCCTTCGGGGCGATCCCCGACCGGCCCGAGGGTCTGGTCGACCGTCGGGCCCAGCGCGCCTACCGGCGCGAGCTGGTCGGCGGCGATGCGGGCGCGAGGCGTGAGCTACGAGGTGCCGAGCTGAGCGCCCGCCACGAGCGGCGGGCGCGGAAGCCTCGGCCCACGCGCGTCGCATCGCGTCGAGGGGTGAGCCGTTGAGCCGACGGACTCGCATCGCCTGCGCGGTGGGGCTGATCGCCGCGCTCGCGGCAGCCGCGGCTTGGTTCGCGTTGCGCGACGACGCTCTGCCGAAAACGTCAGAGCTTCCCTCCGCGCATGTCGAGCGCGATCTCGCGGGGCGCGCGTTCACGGCTGCCCTCGACTCCGACCGCGCGAAGCGGCGGCGCCAGGCTCGCGCGGAGGATCCGAGCGGAGAGCCGGGGCCGGCGCTTTCGACGCTGCAGCTCTACGCGCGCACGCAGGCCGACGTCGAGCCGGTCGCTCGGTCGTTCCACGCGGCCTTCTCGCGCTACGAGGTCGGCGACGTCGATGCCGCGGCGCTTCGGGGGAGCGCTTCGGCGGCGTTCGTCCGAGAGCTGCTGGCCGAACCGCCGCGCAGAGTGCCGGCGATCGGTCGACCGGCTCCGGCCCGCCTCGGCCGACTCGAGCTGGTGCCGCGCTCCGGCGACGGCGGGAGCTTGACTGCGGTCGATCTCGTCGGCACCGTCCACCGCGGCGGACGCAGCGAGCCGATCGCGATCGAGCTGCGCAAGCGGGAAGGCCGCTGGCTGGTCTGGGGGCTCGGCCTGTGATCTGGCTCGCTGGAGTGGCCGAGGTCATCAGGCGCATTGGGCGCAACGGCGACTCGGACTCGTGGATCTGGCTCGTCGGCGGTGCGATCGGGCTCTTCTTCCTGATCGTCGCGGTCGCCGGGATGGGGACGACTCTGGTTGCACCCGCTCGCGGCGGCTGCGAGATCGGGGCCGTCGAAGGGAAGGTCCGTGGCGTCCCGCAGCAGTACGTCCGCCACTACATCGAGGCGGCGGAGCGCTTCCGGCTCGGCGGTCGCGGTGCGGCGATCTTGGCGGCGATCCACAAGGTCGAAAGCGACTTCGGCCGTTCGCCACTTCCCGGCATCTCCTCGGGCGAGAACTACGCCGGGGCCGGTGGCCCGATGCAGTTCCTCGGCCCGACCTGGGCCGCCTACGGCGTCGACGGTGACGGGGACGGCGACCGTGATCGCTACGACCCGGTCGATGCGATCCACGGCGCCGCCAACTACCTGCGCGCCTCGGGTGCGCCAGGTGACTGGTATCGGGCGATCTTCGCCTACAACCACGCCGACTGGTACGTGCGGATGGTGCTCGGCTGGGCCAAGCGCTTCGGAGATGTGGGCACCGTCGCCGAGGCGACTTGCGAGCCCTCGGGGCCGGCGCAGCTGAACCGGGCGGTGCGGCTCTATGAGCCGCGCGAGTTCAAGGTTCTACCCACGGCGCTGATGGCGCCTGGCTACGCGCCGCAGCCGGTCGACGCTCGCCTCTACTCGAACGCGGTCTGGATTCTCCGCACCTACGAGCTGCGGGTGACGGCCGCGCGTGAGGCGGGGCACGCCACCCACGGAGACGGAACCGCCCTCGACATGGTGCCGGCCGGCGACATCGGCTCGCAGGCGGCCTGGGACCGATCGGCCGGGAGGCTCGCCGACGACCTCGGCTGGACCCGCGACTGCGGTGCCTCGGGGACGAGGCCGATCTGCCCGCTCGTCCCCGCGATCCAGTTCGTCGGCTACGAGGGCTATCCCTCACACGGCTCTCCGCGGACCTGCGGCGGTGGCTGTCCCGCTCACATCCACGTCTCCTGGCAGAGCTCGAGCTTCGGATCGGGGCCGCTGAGCCCGCCACCGCAGTGGGTGATGGCCTTCCCCTCGCCCGAGGCAGGCGAGTGATCGTGGGCGAGTTGAGCGCGAGGGATGCTCTTCGCCTCCGTGCCCGAGCGGCGGTCGGCGTGGACTTCTGCTTCGCGATTGTGACCCGGCAGGGCCGGGTGGGAGCGCTTCGCAAGTCCACGACGCCCGCCACCGCGGGCAGGAAGGAGACGGAAGATGAACTCCGTCACTCTCATCGGTCGCCTCACAAGCGACGTCACCCTGCGGCACGTCGAGTCGCTGGACGGCCGCGCGGTCTGCGATATGCGGATCGCGGTATCCAACGGGGCCGACAAGCCACCCACCTACGTCGACGTCTCGACGTTCGACCGTCAGGCCGAGGCCTGCGCCGAGTACCTGGCCAAGGGCCGGCAGATCGGCGTCGAAGGCCGCCTCGTCTACCGCGAGTGGGAAGCCGAGGACGGCAGCAAGCGCTCCAAGCACTCCGTGATCGGACGGGTCGAGTTCCTCGGCTGGGCCAACGGCAGCAAGCCGTCGGAGGAGCCCGAGGGCGCTCCGGAGCCGGATGGGGAGGACATCCCGTTCTAAGTCCTCGATCGAGCTGGGCGGCGGGCTCCAGTTGAGCCCGTCGCTTTCGGCTGCGAAAAAAGAGTTGGACTGACGATCGCTTCGGGCGCTAGAAGTTAGACACGTCAGGATGTGTCCCTGGTATTACCCTATATAGTGCCCTATACTGGCGACATGCGCAAAACGAGTGTCTATCTGGACGACAAGCAAGCGGAGCGCCTTGCTCGGCTCTCTCGGCAGGAGGGGCGTCCACAGGCCGAGATTCTGCGCGAGGCCGTTGCCGCCTACCGGCCCAAGCCCTCGCACGACCGTAACTTCGCACTCGCTGCCGGCTTCAAGCGCACCGACAAGGACCCGCGGCTGATCTCTGAGATCCCCGAGCAGGAGCTGCTCGAGGGCTTCGGCTCTTGACGCTTCTGATCGATGCCGCCCCACTCGTTGCGCTTGCCGATGAGGGCGAGGCCAACCGCGAGCACATTCTCCACTGCCTGGAGAAGGACGCTGGCTCGCTGATAATCCCGGCGCCGATTACCGCTGAGATCGACTACCTGTTGGGCCAGCGCATCGGCAGCTCGGCGCGTCGGGCCTTCCTCTCGGACCTTGCCGCCGGGCGTTTCTTGGTCGACGGCCTTGAGCAGGACGATTACGAGACGGTCTTGCTCTTGGAGGATCGCTACGCCGATCTCGAACTCGGGTTGGCAGATTGCGCCCTGATCACCTTGGCGGCGCGACATAACACGGCTCGCCTTCTGAGCTTCGACGAGCGCCACTTCCGCGCGGTCACGCCGCTGAACGGAGCCAGCTCGTTCACGATCTTGCCTGCCGACGGATAGGGGTTCCACCGACGTCGGGGACAACGTCAGCGCAGTCTCAGGCTTCGGTCTAGGTCGAACTCGCGGCGCGGGTCAAGCGTCACGGTTGAGGTCGCACCGACGGTGGGTCCGTCGAGGAAGTCGGACTACAAGCGTTAGGCGAGTCCGGCCTGCTGTCGTATCGCTGCGCGACGAAACGTGCCGACTCGCATCGTTATATGCCCGGACCTACGCAGCAATCGCCAGCCAGCACGCGATCCATCCAACGTGCGTCCGGCGATGATCGACCAGGCCACCATTCGTCGCGTCGCGTTCGCACGTTGTCGGGTAACGGCGAATAGGGCATCGTCTGCCGCAGGGCCGTGCGCTGCTAGAGCCCCGCCGAGCGCGTCTGCGTCGATGAGTGCCTGGTTCGCGCCCTGGCCAGAGTGCGGGTGCACTGCGGCGGCCGCGTCTCCGATGAGGACGACGCCCGGCTGCATGCGGTGCGGGGTCCAATGAGTTCTTCCTGAGAGGAAGCCGAGTTTGTCGAACGAGCCGATCGACTCGACGATCGACTCGCCGCCTGGTACGCGCTGTGCGTAAATGCGTTTCCATGCATCCAGGTTCCGCTCTTCGAACGCTGTGCGGGTTTCCCCGGTGACGCAGTCGAAGAAGTAGGTTTGCTCACCGTAGGGCAGCACGCCGTTGCAGTAGCCGTCCCCGCAGTAGATGCGGGCGATGTCATCCTCTGGCTGGTTCTGGCTGATCCCGATCAGATAGGGCTCAGGACCCGTGCGCAACCGTTCTTGCGCCCCCATCGAGGTGCGGATCGCTGAACCGACGCCGTCGGCGCCGACCACAAGCTTCGCTTGGAGAACTTCGTCGTTGCCAGCGGCGGAGTAGCGCACGCCGGTGGCGCGACCGTCGTCATGCTCAAGGCCGTTGACTGTGCAGCCGGTATGTAGGACTGCTCGATCCTGAAGTCGGTCCGCGAGGATTCCCAGCAGATCTGGCCGACGGATGCCGCACATGTATGGATGGGCGTGATGCAACTCGTCGTAGTGGACGGTTGATCGCAAGCGACCGGCGGCGTCACGCTGCTCGAATGTGTCGATCCGGTGCCCGTGGGAGAGGACTTCCTTGGTGACGCCCAACGCGTCAAGCGCTGATAGGCCATTGGGCTGAAGCTGCAGCGCGACTCCCTCGGGATCCAGATTGGCTCGTCGCTCGAGGACCGCCACTTCCAAGCCTGCATCTGCGCAGCGAGCGGCCAAGGCCAAGCCGGCGAATCCGGCCCCGACAATCGCGATGTCGACCCCCGCCATCCCCTTGCGCCTAGTCGGCCGCTATGGCGAGAAGCTCATTCGCCGAGGAGTCCGAGGGCGTCAGCTCCGCCACGACCTCCGACCAAGGAATGCCGGGCTCGCCTGTCGCGTCATCGACGGCGCGACGGTCCTCGTCGGTCAGCTCTTCGTCGTCGTAGGGTGCCGCGTCGAGCTTGGCGACGACGGGGTCTTGAGCCCGCTCAAGCAGCACCACAGCCGCCGACAGCGAGTCGTCGGGCAGAGCGTCAACCGGTTGGTGTAGCTCGGTCTTCGTCACACGGCGAGGCTACCACCCGTTAGCGATCGACCCTGGCGGTCGGGTTGGGCTGAACGGGGAATTCGGAGTGGGTCTGGGCGGGATGTCGGCCTCATGGCCGGCCACCTCATGGTGGCACGCCGCAGGCGTGCGGTCGGGCGGCCCATGGCCCATCGACCGACACCCCAATCAGACCCCCGCAAAAACGTCCTCATCGTCGGCTGGCTCGCTCTCAAGCGCTACGGCTTCCTCTACGACGTGGCCCGGCGATCGGGCGTCGACTCACAGCAGATCGGCGATGTCGTCCACGACGCGCTCCTCGACATGCTGCGCTCGTTCACCGGACCCTATGACGTCGAGCACGTCGTCGCCTACGCGAAGCGCTGTGTGCAGAGCGAGGCATGGAAGGAGCACCGCCGCTACACCCGCAAGGAGAGCCGTCGGGAAGGCGGTGACGACGAGCTCGCTCTCGTTCTGGAGTACGTGGAGCGGGGCGATCCCGACCCGCTGGAGGTAGTGATCGCCGCTGAGACGGCGCGCGAGCGGCAAGAGCTGCTTGCCGAACTCCCTGACGACCAGCGAACCGTGCTGCTTCTGGTGGCCGCCGGCCTCAACCACGAGGAGATCGCGTCCCGGCTTGAGATCAGCAAGCGCGGCGTCCGCAAGCGCATCGAGCGGGCGCGCCGCCGCCTCCGCGAGCTGGGATGGGGGGCGTTTTGAGTTTCTCCGGGATTGCACAAGACATGGAGGGATTGCACAAGACATGGAGGGAATGCCAAGACAGCTCAGAGCTGAGCGCTGCAACTTCGAGCTGACGCGGCTCGCGCTCCGCGAGCTGGCCGGTGGCTACGTCGGCATGGAGGTCTCCCAGCTCAGCGGCTCGGCCACGTGGCTGACCACGGCCGGGAAGCTCGGCGAGATCCACGATCTCAACACCGAGACGTGGCAGGCGTTCGCCTTCTCCGTCGCCGACGTCACGGTGCGGATCACCGAGCGCACGTTCGAGTCGGGTTGGCGTGAGGAGTACGTCTCCGCCGACGGGCAGCTGCGCTGGCGGCTGGTCGCGATCGAGCTGAGCTTCGGGGTGATGATCGAGGTCGAGGAGATCCCCGTCGGGGAGGGCGAGATCGCGGGGCGTCATCCGCAGGCTGAGCATTTGTACTGGCCCTGCCGCCTCGCGCCCTTCCCCTTCGATGAACCAGAGCCCCCCAGCTGCCACCAGGCGAGCGGAGCGAGCACTCCGGCTCCTCGGCCAAGACGACATCGCCCAGCGGGTGATCGCGGATGGGGATGCGGCGGTTCGCGACCTTGAGATCGTG
Organism: uncultured Conexibacter sp.; assembly: GCA_964641695.1. Taxonomy (GTDB): domain Bacteria; phylum Actinomycetota; class Thermoleophilia; order Solirubrobacterales; family 70-9; genus RHKX01. The sequence continues at coordinate 44,827 of CAZXKG010000003.1, read as the reverse complement.
CGCTGGATCGGCAGGCTCGGCGCGGCGACGCTTCCGCAGCTGCGTGAGCGGTTCGGGATCGGTCGCACGGTCGCCTACCGGCGGGCTGCCGCCTGCATCGAGGCCGGGTTGTTGGAGCGGGTCCGCCTGCTGCACGGACAGCCCGCATTCCTGCGAGCGACCGTGCGAGGTCTCCGCTACGCGGGCCTGCCGCTTCCAGTTGCCCAGCTATCGCCGGAGCTGGGCAACCACTGGCTCGCCTGCGGCTGGGTCGCCGTCAGGCTGCCTCGTCCCTCCGACTCCGTGCTCGTGAGCGAGCGCGAGCTTCGCCTTCAGGAGCGGGTCGAGGGCAGGCCGCTTGCAAGCGCGACGCTTCAGGAGCACGCAGACGGCTCGCTTCGGCTCCATCGCCCCGACCTCGTCCTGGTCGGTGAGGAGGGCGTGATCGCGATCGAGGTCGAGCTGACACCGAAGGCTCCGCAACGCCTCGACGCGATCGTCAAGGCCTGGCGAGGGACGAGGTGCGTCGATCGCGTTCGCTACTACGCGGCTTCGGGAACGACGATGCGCGGGCTTGAGCGAGCGGTTGAGCGCCGCCGCGCCGAAGGGCGCGTCGAGCTGCTCCCGCTGGAGAAGATTCTTTGAGGGGCAGCGGTCGCGCAGCGGACCTCTCCGGGGTTGAGTCGGGACTTATGGAGGTCGCGATCGCAGGCGCGGGAATCATCTGCGCGAGCGTCGCGCTGGTGCTCTGCGTGGAGCGCTCTCGCGCTCACTGGAGCACACCGCTTGTCGGCGTCGTCCTCGTGGTGCCGGCGTTCTTGATCCGACCCCTCGTCGGCCTGGTCGCTGGCGTGGTGGTCGCGCTCGCGGTGGCAATCGGGCTGATCCGCCACCGGCAGAGCGTCGAGCGTGGTGGCCTGGAGGCGCGGCGAGCGCGTGAGCGAGCCATGCTGCCGACGCTGATTCGCGCGCGGCTTGCGCGACGTCGGGCGCTCACCGATCGCCTTCGTGGAGATCGCTTCGTGCTCGGGACGACCAGCGCCCGGACGATCGCGACGCTGCCGCTCGGCACCCGGCAGGGAGTCCGCGGCTTCGTGCCCGGCGCTCCCGGCTCCGGAAAGACGGTGACGCTCGCCGCGCACGCGAGCGCCTACGTCCGCGCCGGCCTTGGCGCGGTAGTCGTCGATCCGAAGGGCGACGACTACCTGCGCTCGGTCCTCATCCGCGAGGCCAACCGCGCCGGCCGTTCATTCATCGAGTGGAAGCCGGACGGCCCGACCTCCTACAACCCGCTCGGTCGCGGCACCCCCACCGAGATCGCCGACAAGGCGCTCGCCGCCGAGACCTTCAGCGAGCCCCACTACCTGCGCCAGGCCCAGCGTTACCTCGGGCTGGTGCTCTTGGCGATGCGCTCGGCCGGCGAATGGCCCGCGAGCTTGGCGAGGATCGTCCGCTACTTCGATGGCGAGGCGCTGGAGGCGTTGGCCGAGCGTGGCGAGCAGGACGTCCATCGGCTGATCGCCTCCTACCTCCGCGAGCAGACGCCGCGTTCCCGAGGCGAGCTGTCCGGCGTCCGCGACCGACTCGCGGTGCTCGCCGAATCGGAGCTGGGCCCCTGGCTGGAGCCGAGTCAGGACGAGCTCGACTTATCGGTGGTGCTCGCCAACCGCGACCTCGCCTACATCGAGCTCGATGCTGATCGCCGCCCGCTCGCCTCGCAGATGCTCGGCGCGGCGGTCGTCGTTGATCTGGTCAACGTGACCTCGGGCCTGCACGGCTCCGAGCCGAGCGGCCTCGTCGTGATCGACGAGTTCGCCGCGCTCGCCGCCGAGCAGGTAGCTCGGCTGCTCTCACGTTCGCGCTCGGCCGGCCTCAGCGTCCTGATCGGAACGCAGAGCTTCGCCGACCTGACGATCGCGCGGCCCAACGACGTCACCGACAGCCTGCGCCGGCAGGTGCTCGCCGACGTCGACTACGTCGTCGCTCACCGCCAGTCGGAGCCGGAGGCGGCGGAGATCCTCGCAGCGATGGCGGGGACGAAGCCGAGCTGGACGCTGACCCGCCACACCCGTTCGCAGTTCGGAGCCTCAACGCCGGCGGATGAGGGCACACGCACTCGCACGCGCGAGTTCGTCCGCCATCCGGACGAGTTCAAGCAGCTCGGAGTCGGCGAGGCGATCGTGATCGAGCCGGTGCGCAAGGGGGAGCCGGAGGGAGTGCGGATCTGGCGGCCGCCCGCGGTTGGGAGCGCGGCATGAGCGGATCGGCTCAGACGAACGAGCCCGAGTGGCTGACAGTCGAGGAGGTCGCCGCCGAGCTGAGGCTCTCTCCCGCGACGGTGTATCGAGCGCTCGCCGAGGGACGGATGCCAGGGGCGAAGCTGCTCGGCTGCTGGCGGATCTACCACGCCGATCTCGAAGAGTGGCTGGCTTCGCTGAGGGTCGTGCCCAAGCCTAAGAAGCCCAAGCCCCAAAGCGACTTCATGGCCGAGGTACTTGCGAGGCGAGAGCGGGATGCGGCAGTCGCCTAGCGGCAAGTACGTCGTCAGGTGGCGCGAGGGCGCGCGACACCGCTCCCGTTCGTTCACCTCCGAGGCCGACGCGGCGCGCTTCGATGCCGAGGTGAAGCGCAGGATGGAGCTGGGAGACGTGGTTCTCTCGCGTTCAGACGTGCCGACGCTTCACGTCGAGGCCGTCTCGTGGCTGGCGCACAAGCGCGGACTCAGCAAGAGCACCGAGCGCCTTTACGCGAACACGATCGAGCAGCAGATCGACCCCGAGCTGGGCGACTACAACTTGCTCGACCTACGCTCACGAGTGCTTGAGACGTGGCTTCACGGCGTGATCGAGAAGCACGGCACCCGCTCCGCGCAGATCGCCTACAACGTCCTCTCCCAGATCCTTGATCGCGCTGCACGCGACGAGCTGGTGCCCTCCAACAGGCTCAAGCTGATCCCCCGGCCGAGGCACGCCAAGAAGATCCCGATCGCGCTGACCCCGAAGCAGGTCGAAGCACTCAGGACGCACTTCCTCGGCACGCGCCGGCCTCGCAACGCGACGCTCGTCTCGCTGATCGCATACGCAGGGCTGCGGCCGCCGCAGGAGCCGCTCGGCCTCATGTGGGCGGATCTCGACGGACGCAAGCTCCACGTCCGGCGCCGCAACGTCTACGGCAAGCTCGAGGACTTCACCAAGCAGCAGACGCAGCGGTTCGTGCCGCTCCCCGAGCCCGTCTACATCGAGCTCCAGGAGCTGCGGCTCGCCGACGGGAGGCCCGAGGGTCTGATCCTGCCGGGCAGAGATGGCCAGCCGGTCAGCCGTGTGGCCTGGCAGAGCTTCACACAGCAGGGATGGAAGAGAGCGCTTGAGGCGTGCGAGCTGCCGGCGATCACGCCTTACGACCTTCGCCACACCGCTGCCTCGCTGATGCTCGCCTCGGGTGTTCCGTTGCCGGTCGTCGCCCGAAGGCTCGGCCACTCGATCGCGACCTGCGCTCGTATCTACGCCCACCTGATCGATGGCTTCGCGGACGAGGGAGACGAGGTTGTGTCCCTCGATGAGCGGATCGGGGAGGCAAGGGAGGCAGCCTGAACTTCTAAGCCGGGACCTGCCGCTTGCCGGTTACCTCCTCGAACTTCTTCGGGTCGGCTAGCTGTAAGAACCGACCACGTTGTTCCGCGTGATCTCCGCTAACCGCTCGAATGGAGGGCGGTGGCCGAGGGAGCCGTGTCTTCGGCGGCGATTGTAGAAGTCGAGCCAGCCGGCCAGCGCAGCTGAGCGCTCCGCCGAGGAGCCGTAGATCGCTCCGTAGGCCCAGCCGCCGAGCATCGTGCGGATGAATCGCTCCGCTTTGCCGTTGGTCCGGGGCCGGTAGGGGCGGGTGAGGATGTGCCGCAGCCCCATCGCCCGGCAGGCGATCGCATGCATCGTCGAGCGGTAGGCGCCGCCGTTGTCGGTCATCACCGCTTCGACCTCGATCCCATGCGAGCGGTAGAAGGCCACCGCCCTGCGCAGAAAGCCGATCGCGGTGGCCCGCTTCTCGTCGGGTAGAACCTCGACGTAGGCGATCCTGGTGGCGTCGTCGACGCAGACGTGGACGAACTCCCAGCCCGCCCCGCGTGAGCGCTTGCCGTTGGCCCGATTGCCGGTGGCCCGGTGTCCGGCCCCCTTGCGGCCGATCCGGCCGAGCTTCTTGACGTCGATGTGGATCAGCTCGCCGGCCTGGGCCTTCTCGTAGCGGTTCGGCGGCTCCGGCGGCTCCAGGCGGCTGAGCTTGCCGAGACCGATCCGCTTCAACACTCCCGAGACGGTCGAGAGCGGCATCTCGAGCAGCTCGGCGATCTCGGCGCCGGTCATCCGCAGGCGCCTGAGCGCAGCGATCGCCTCGATCCGGCGCTCTTCAGTGCGGTTGGCGACCCTCGCGGGCGCCGAGGAGCGGTCCTCGAGGCCGAGCTCGCCATCGGCCCGGTAGCGACGGACCCATTCGGCGCAGCGCCGCTCGCTCATTCCGGCGGCCGCGGCCGCCTCCATGAGCGACCAGCTCTCCTCGACCACTCTTCTCACCATCACCGCCCTGCCCTTCGGGCCGAGCGGCGCATTACGGTGCAGCTTCATCCGGTGTCCTCCTTGGATCTGGGTGGCTTCGACACCCCCAGCCTCCAAGGAGGTCCGGATGAACAACGTGGTCAGGAATTACAGCTAGCTCCCTAACGAGCTTCTTCACCCAGGCATCGGTGTAGAGATAGTCCTTGTGGGGCTCATCCCATACGCAATAGCGGTCGTCGGTTAGTTCGGGCCGCGCCGCACTCTTGTCGGGACGAACTCTGTAATGGCGCCACGCTGCCACATGGTGGCCGAAGTTCGAGAACTTCAGTCCGAGATCCTCAGAGACGAGCTTCGCGACTGTGCCTGGCTTGTGCCGGCCCTTGTTCTGGACCGCGATCGGCTTGTTGCGGACAATCGTCTGAACCACGTCACGGGCGCGACGTTGCTCGTCGGACATCTCGTCCTCGCGTACGAAACGCATGACCGCGTCGGTCTCGGTCTTCGGGCCGGTCTGCGGCAGCAAGAGCACCCGAAAGTCATAGCGCCAATCCTCCGTGACGTCGCTTGGCAGAGCCGCATCGTGCTCACGAATCAAGCTCGTGAACTTCTTCGGCAGCTTCTGATGCGTGGCCTTGAGAGCTTTCAATGCGTCCGGCGTCAGGCTCGACATGAAGACCGGGAACCGCAGACTGTCGCCAAGCCCCTCGTCGGCGCTGAACCACGCCGTGAGCGTCTCCTCGTAGTTGAGGACGAGCGCCTGGCACTTCCCGGCGAGTGCAGTTGCCAGAAGGTGCTCGTAGCGGTGCTCGATCTTGTTGCGCACCTTGATGAAGAACTCGATGTTTGCCCGTACCGCGTTGTTCTCGTTCGGAAACGTTTGGCGCAGGCAGCGGCCAAGCTCCCATGTCTTGACCTCTCCGTCCACGCGAACGAAGCGCCCGTTGTCCTCGCGGTGTCGGTAGTCCACCTTGTCACGGAGGAACCTTGCGTGATGCAGGTACAGCCATGCCATGTGCATATGCACGACGAATCCCTCAAGGCTCCGCTCGGACACCGCCCGGTTGTAGAGATCTACGGCGAGCAGTGCCTCCTTCTTCGACCCCTGGAGCATGTGCCACCATTTCGGCCGCGCTGCCATGTGGGGAGCCTAGGGCGCTCGTCGGTGGATAGCCAGCGCCCAGGCGCAGCCACTCATGTCTGGTCGGACAAGGTGAATGGGCGACGCTCGGGAGCTGCCGAGGGCTGGGGGCGGAGGGGATCGAGACGATCGTCAGGCAACTCGGAGGGTCTTCGAGAGCCTCTTCCCTTTCGGAGGTGACTCTCGGCTCAGTAGCGGAGGCTGAAGCTCGACTGCGGCTTTGAGTGGCGGCATTGGGAGAGCTTCTCGATCGCCGGCTCTACTTGCAGACCAGCTCCCGGATCTGCTCGACTAGCTCGGTGTCCCCGCCTTCGACGGCGGATCGGATGACGTCGTCGTTGTCCTGCGAAGGGTTAAGAACGGCGCCGATCAAGTTGGCCGCTGGGCTACCCAACTTGTAAACGCGAACGTGCTCCGTCTGGTCGTCGGGAAGCTGGCGCGGGTAATGACCGAGCCCGAGTCCGGCTAGGTGCTGGCTGATGTTTGTTCGTATGTGGACACCGAGCCGCTTTGCGCCGTAGGCCTCTCGGAGGGAGACCATCTCGATGGTCGACGGGTTATGGGCGTTGTCGTTGATGAGGTCGCGGAGTTCTTCGAGGCTCTCGAAATCTTCCGGGTAAGCTGGCATGTTTAGCTCCTAACTGAGAGGGATTATTATCTCTAATCTAGCACATATTACGCATAAATGGAAGATTATCTTCAGATCAAAAAGCTCGTAGCGTCCACGGTGCCAGCAGCCGGGGGCTCCATTTGCAGCCGTCTTCAGCATCGATCGCGACCTTTGCACGTCTCTCATGGCATCTGATCGACGGTCTCGCTGAGGATGCCGGTAAAGTCGCGGCCCTGGATGTCTGGAGCCGCAGAGACAAGAGCAATTGGCCGAGGGTGTGCGCTGAGAGTGCGTCGGTCGAAGCCAAGCTACTAGTCACTTGTGCGTCGGATGGCTTGTACAAGCCGAGAATCCAGTCTTGGAGAGGTGGCCGAGCGGCTGAAGGCACTCGCCTGCTAAGCGAGTAGGGGGCGCAAGCTCTCTCGAGGGTTCGAATCCCTCCCTCTCCGTTTTGCGCCTGTTCAGCGTCTGAGCAGGCGCTTGATCTTCTGCTGACGTTCCGGCGGGAGCTTGCGGAAGGCCTCCCGGGCCCGCTGCTTCGTGTGCTTGGGGGCGAGCATCGTCCGCAGAAGGAGCCGGCGCCAGCCGCGTGGGTAGACCGTCCGCCACGCCAGCGGGCGGTGCCGGTCGGTGAAGCGGCGTTTGTAGTCCTGATCGCCGCCGCCGAGGTCGATCTCGGTTACGCCGTGCGCTGAGAGCGATTCGAACGCCGCCAGCAGCGCTTGGTTGCCGGGTGCGTGCTTCGAGAGGGAGGCGTCGAACCCGCCGCCCCAGTAAGCGGACACCGCGCCCGCAGTGACCAGGAGCTGCGCGGCGACGATGCCCTGCTCGCCGCCGAGGACCGCGATCTGAAGGCGCTCCGGGGGGAGTGTGCGCGCCGCCTCGGCTATCACCTTCGACGCCGTTTCCGGCACCCCGGAGCCGCCGCGCTCATCCCAGCGCGAGTAGTGGAGGCGCATCAGATCCGCCGCGGCGTCCTCGCCGGCGATTCGCGGCTCGACGCCCTCGTCGGCGAGCCGGCGGCCGCGGCGGCGGGCCTGATCTCTGAAGTTCTTCGACTTCGAGGCGAGCCACTCCTCGTAGGAGTCGCCGAGCTCGACCACCAGCGAGTCCATCAGCCGGTCCTCGCGGACTCCGGGAGTACGCCCGCTCGGCCAGGCGCCGGCGACCAGCTCAGGCCAGGGATCGTCGGCGTCGATCCCCTCGAAGACGACGCTCGCCGGCCGCGGGCTCATCCCGGCGAGGGCGTTGGCGAGCTCGGCACCCACGGCTGCCGCCCGCCCGGGGGCCGAGAGCGGCCCGATCCGATGGCAGAACCCTGCGGCGAGCAGTCGCATCTCGGCGATCCCGAAGTTCCGCATCCGGGCGAAGAACGGGCCGACTCCGATTAGGCGCTCGGCGCCCCCGGCCTCCTCGAAGACGAGGACCACTCGCAGCCGTGCGTCGCCGGTCCGCGCATGCTTCCACCAGGCGAGCATCCATCCGGGTGCGCAGAAGGGCCGGCCGGCGGCCACCGCCAGCTCGTCCCATCCGCCCAGGTGCGGGCCGAGGTCCCCGGGATCGTCGACGACCCGGCTGGTGATCTTGGCGGAGCTCACGTCATGCACTATCGGCGCAGCCTACGAACCCTGTAGCCGTGCGAGCTGCCGGTCACCCTGGCCCAGCCGACGTGCGGTCCGCGCGAGGTCCTCAGTCGTCGAGCCCGCTGAGGAACGCCTCGGCGTCGCTCCACCGCTCCGGCGTGACCTGCAGGTAGAAGTCGCCGCGGCCGAAGCGGTCGGGCGCGTGGTCGGCGGTGACCACGGCGTCGATGCCCGCCTCCTGCAGCCGTTGACACCATGCTCGTGCGGTACTGAGATCCTCGAACTCACGCACCACCTCCCAGGGATCGAACCGCGGATCGTCGACGAACAGCTCGCCGATCCCGTCGGGGCGGTCCGAGCTGAACGGGTTGCGCAGCCGGGAGAAGAAGCCCATCGCTCAGCTGCGTCGGGCGGTCTCGGCCTTCAGCTGCTCGGCGTTGTGCCGGGACACCCAGCCGTCGACGACGTACCCGCCGAACGGCAGCACCGCCCCGAGCAGGATCAGCAGCGTCTGCTTGCCGGTCCAGCGCGCCTCCTCGCGCAGGCCGAGGGCCATGACGACGTAGGCGACGAAGAGGATCCCGTGGATCGGTCCGAGCACCGTGACTCCGAGATCGAAGTCGCTGGTTCGCTTGAGGACGCTGGAGAGAAGGAGGAGGAGGAAGGTCGTCGCCTCGAGCAGCGCGACGACCCGGAAGTTCTTGAGACTCATGTGCACGGGACGCTATCGACCGGCCGCCCCCGGGGCTGCGCGGCGGAGCGCGGCAGGCGAAAAGGACTTCGGGTTTCGATCCGGAAAAACATGGCAGATGGCCGACTCGCGAACGCCGCCGATCAACCCGTCGGCCCTCCTGCTGAGATTCATCCTGCTTCTGATCCTGCTCGTAGCCGGGATCGTCGCGACAGCGGCCTCCGGCGCTGACCCGGCATCGGCGGCGAAGCGGGCCGACACCCGCGTGAGCATCCAGTCCTGGCCGGAAGGGGTCTTCGGGACGGTGCGCAGCAGCAGCCGGGCGTGCGCCGACGGTCGCCGGGTCGTCGTCTTCCTGCGGCGCGGCAACAACCGTGGCTCCGGTCGGGACGTGAGGATCGGCGCGGTCGAGGCGAAGCGGGTTCGTGGGATCTACCGCTGGCTGCTCAACACGAGGAGAACCGGACGCCTCTACGCGAAGGCAACTCGTGAGGGCCGCTGCGGGAGGGCCGTCTCGAGGACCTTGCGCTCGATGCCAGGCGGCAGGGCGGAGGTCGATGCCCCGCCGTGCAGCCCCTGGGTCAGCCATGGTGATTCAGAGATCTGCCAGCTGACCGAGATCCAGGCGTCGATCAACCGGGTCTGCCGCTTCGGTGGAGGCTCCGGCAACTGCTACGGGGAGGCCGTTCGCGGCTCGTTCCCCTGGGGCGTGCAGACGACCGGCGGCGCCCCCTCGGTCGGGATCATCTTCGACCACAACCAGCACACCTTCAAGTACTACGCGTACTCCACGTTCGGAACCGCGACTCTCACCGGGACGCTCGCGAGCTCGAGCTCGCCCAACCTCGTGATCACCGATGCATTGGCGGTCAACGAGCTCGGAGGCGACAACGGCGATCGCTTCTACACCCCGGTGTTGCCGGGTCAGCGTGCGGGCGAGGTCGGCGGTCCCCTCTACCTCAACTGGGACGCGCACCCCAACGACTCCGGGGACGTCTACATCCGTGGATACCTCTACCTGAGGCCCTGAGGTGAGCGAGATGTCAACTCGAACGACGGGGATCGGGTGGATCGCGCGCCTTGCGATCGTCACCGCCCTGTTGGTGGCGGCCACCGTCGGTGCGCCGGTCGCCGGTGCGAAGAAGCCACCGACGGCGATCGTCGAGAGCGTGGAGGTCCGTGCCGGCACAGCAGCGGTGCGGCTCGAGGTGCGGACGACCAAGAACGCCGATCTGAAGCTGCGGATCAACGGCCGCCGGGTCGAGGGTGCGTTCCTGCCGTTGGGCCCGACGAGGCGGGTCGCGCACCTCGGCGTGGTCGACGGTCTGAGGGGAGGCGCCAACAAGATCCGCGTGAACGCGGTCAGCCCCTTCGGGAACAGGGCCGATCGGGCAAGGATCGTGCTCACCCGCAGCCAACTGCTCGCCAACGCGGGGGAGGATCAGGTGGTCGAGCCCAAGGTCGGCGTCGGGCTGGGCGTCGCACCTCCGGCCGGGTTGAGGAAGAAGCTGCGGCACCGCTGGCGGATCCTCAGCGCTCCGCCGGGAGCGAGGCCGAGGCTGATCGACCGCTCTACGCCGCAGCCGACGCTGAGGGCCGATCGTCGCGGCACCTACGTCCTCCGACTTCAGGCCCAGCGCCGCTCGGGCGGACCGAAGGCCTACGACACGGTCGTCGTCTCGGCCGTCGACGATCCGCCGATCGGCGCGAAGGTGCGGACGATCGCCGGTGGAGGGAAGATCGAGGTCGGCGGGCGCTCCTACCCCGAGTCCTCCTCCGACGTGCCGACCGATGAGCTTGCCTGGGCGGTCTTGGACCGGGCGACCCTGGCGGGCGTCGAATCCGGCAGCGTCAAGCGCGACGACGACGGGATCAACACCTTGTGGCGCAAGGCCGACGGGTACGCGAGCGGCAGCAACTTCCAGCGCTACCTGATGATCGTCAGCGGCCGGAGCGGCGTTCCGGAGGGACAGCTCGCCGGGCTGTCGGCGGTCGCGAAGCGGATCGGCGCCGGCGTGCTGAGTCGATCCTCGTTCGCAGTGCTGCGGGCGGGTAAGCCGTTCTCGATCATCGGGATCCCCGGCGGTGCCGATGGATCGGCCACGGTGCGCTTCGCGCCGAGCACGACTTTCGAGGTGTCGGGCTCGATCAGCGGTTACCTGATGCAGAACGAGGCGATCACCTCCTCGGGCGCCCACCTCTACGACTTCGTCTCGCCCGAGCACCCCAACTTCGACACCAAGGCCGCGGGCAGCTCCGACACCCGGAACGTGATCAAGATCGGCCCCGGCACGTACACGAGGGATCTGCCGGCCGGGGCCACGGCGGGTTTCCATCTGGTCGCGGTCGAGGGCGCTTCGATGACGACGATGTACGAGGGGGTGATCCCGACCAACGGATCGGGGATCAGCGACCGCTCGCGCCAGGCGGCGGCCGCCGATCAGATCAAGGAAGCGCTCGACCTGCCGGGAGGGCCGTTGGTCTTCCTGCAGACGATCGGCACCCCCACGGCGGCCGGTCCCGAGTGGGACCGGGTCGTCAACCAGCTCGGCGGCCGACTCGGCGCGAACCGCCACTACCTGTACGCGCTCGACGGCACTACCCGATACGCGCTGATCGGCCGGGAGGGGATCGCGGCACCTCCCCAGGAGGCGAGCACCGCGTACGACGCCGGCCCTTACCCGACGCCGGCCATCGCGCCGGCTCGCCTGATCGGCAGCCTCACCCGCGCCCGCGACTCGAAGTTCATCGCGCCGGTCGCCGCCTCCCCGACCACCGCGAACCCCACGGGCGGGCTGAACACCGACCTGATCAACCTCGCTTACCAGGAGGCCGTCGAGTGGCCGTCGATGGCTCCCTCGAAGCCGGACACAGAGGTCTACGCGGCCGCCAGGTACATCTGGTCACAGCTGACGTTCTGCGATTCGCCCGCGGCGTGCGTCGCCTCTGACGTCGCTTCCAGGAAGTACTACTGGAAGAACGACGGCGCCGACTGGGACCTCGTGCACAGCAGGCTGGCGTCGAACGTCACCTATCCGAGCGGCACGAGCGCCTTCAGCGCCGCCACGTTCGATGCGGTCAAGGCCCGGCTGCTCGAGGAGATGGCCGCGGTTGCCCACGTCTACGGCTACTTCGATCGCCTGCGGGCCCCGTTCGACCGGTCCGCCGTGGGCCAGTACGTGGATCTGAAGCAGATCGGCGACGACATCTGGAAGTCCGTGCAGCGACCCGCCGACGACGACAACTCCGCTTACTGGGGCCTGATGCTCGCAAGCGGGATCGCGAAGCTGGGCGAGTTCTCTCCGCCGCCCGGGTCGTCGGCCGCGGCCGGGATCTCCGCCTCGTTCGCGCTGTTCGCGTTCCTCTCGAAGAAGACGGGCGGCACGCCGGTCCTCGGCGAGGAGGTGAAAGCCCGCGCCTCGCAGCTCGCCACCGAGATGCTCGACCGGATCGACCAGTCCAAGCAGCAGCTCACCGGACTGGCGAAGTTGGTCGTCAGCGACTACGGGAAGCTGATGGCGGCCGACTCGAGGATCGAGGGGGCGTGGCGGATCCCGAGGGACGACTCGGCGACCGTGTCGCGGCTTCGCAGCAGCGCTCGGGTCTGGTTCTACGAGGCGCTCGTTCCGGTCGCCTATCCGTACCTGATCCGCGGCAACCGGCTCAACGCCCGTGACATGGACTGCCAGCTCAGCGGGCGGCGAGGGTGGCCGAACCAGCCTGACGACGCGCAGATGCAGGTCACCGTGGGCTACGACGGCAACGGAAGCCCGATCAGGGCGATCTACTTCTTCAGCCGTGGGATCGGCGGGGCGATGTCTCCTCCCGGCGGGATCGGCGATTCGATGTTCGCGCCGCTGGAGGGTCCCAAGACCGGGGCCGGGATCGAGAAGATGTCCTTCTTCACCCCCCAGGTGTTCGAGCGTGGCCTCCTCATCGCCTCGAGCGGCCAGCGTCTCTGCGCGGTCGGCTACATCCCCGGGGAGTGGTAGCCGCCCCGAGGCCCGACCGCTTCGGGGCAGGCAGTGCCCGCGGGCCCTCGGCCCTGCGCCTGGCCGCTCAGCCGACCGCGTGGGCGGGTTTGCGGGTGACCTCGATGATGATCACCTTCATCAGGTCCGGGCCGTGGCGGTCAGGCGGGAGCCGGGTCCGGCTCCGCTGACGGCTCCGGCTCCGCTCGCTCGTGGTCCGTGTCCTCGTGGGCGCTCAGGTCGGCCTTGATCTTCACGGCGGCGGACAGCAGCGGGGCCGCGAGCACCAGCCCCACCGTTCCGAACAGCGCACCGCCGGCGATCGTCACGATCAAGACGACCAGGGGATGGAGGTTCAGCGCGGCGCCGTAGGCGATCGGTTGGACGAGCTGCTGGAGCAGACCGTTCGCCAGCAGCACGAGCAAGATCATCGCCATCGCGACCTCGGCGCCGGAGCCTCCGAGCGCGATCAGGACGGCGAAGACCCCGGCCGCCCATGCGCCCAGATACGGGATGTAGCCGCCGGCGAACGTCACGACCGCGATCGTCCCCGCCAGCGGAACTCCGAGCAGCAGCGCACCGATGCCCACGATCGTCGCGCTCCAGGCCGCGACCACGGTGACGCCGAGGAAGTACCCACGGAGACTGGAGGCCACCCGGCTCAGCACCGACTTGGCCGCCTGGCGGGGAACTCCCATGTGGCTCTCGATGAAGCCGCCGATGGTCGGGGCGTCCTTGAGCATGAAGAAGAGGCTGAGGGCCGTGAACGAGAGGAAGATCGCCAGCGAGGCCAGCTGGTCCACACTCGCCAGCAGACCGCGGGTGAGAGCCTGGAACCCGGCGCTGATCGAGGAGTCGGCTCCCGACCCCGCGTTCGCCGCTGATTGCGCGCTCGCTCCGAGGTCGCGTAGCCACGACTCGATCTCGCCCGCCCCCTCGCGGAGCTTCTCCGAGAGGCTGTCGGCCTGGCTCGCGATGCCGAGCAGGATCATCAGGCAGACGGCCGCCCCGATCGCGATGATGCCGAGGAAGACCAGCCCGGCGCCGAGCCCCCGGGGGATTCCCCGCTGGCGGAACCAGTCGACGAGGGGTGCGGTGACGGAAGCGATTACCGCCGCGACGATCACCGGCATCACGATCACCTGGGTCAGCGAGAGCAGCCAGACGGTGCCGACCAGCGCCGCGGCCACCCCGACCAGCAGCCAGGAGGAGTAGCCGAGGTCACGCATCCACTTCGGTGACGCGAAGAACCCGTTCAGCATGCCCGGATCGATCTCGATCAGGTCCTCGTCCGCTTCATCGGTCTTCTCCTCGGCATGCCTGCGGTGCCGCAGGTGGCCCACCAGTACCGGCTTTCGCTTGCTCATCTTCCACCTTCTCCCATCTGGATCGCTGCGCAAAGATACGCCGCGGCGCGGGCGTTGCGCCACACTTCCTGCATGGGAGCCGATCAACTCACCTTCGTCGGCCATGCGACGACTCTCGTCGAGCTCGCGGGATCCAGGCTGCTCACCGATCCGCTGCTCGGCAGGAGCCTGGGTCCACTTCGCCGTCGTGGGGATCTGCCCGGCGCTGACGTCTGGCGTGATCTCGACGCGGTCCTCGTCTCACATCTCCATCACGATCATGCCCACGTCGGTTCGCTCCGTCGCATCGGTGCAGATGTCCCGCTCATCGTTCCCGCGGGTGCCGGGGAGTACTTCCGCAAGCATGGCTTTCAGGCCACCGAGCTCTCCGTCGGAATGTCGGCGAAGGTGGGAGAGGTGCAGGTCACCGCGGTCGATGCAACTCACGACGGAGGCCGGCCGTTCGCGCGGTTCAGCGCCGAGGCGATCGGCTACGTCCTCACCGGCCCCGAGCGCAGCGTCTACTTCGCCGGCGACACCGACATCTTCGACGGCATGGCGGATCTCGCCGGCATGGTCGACGTGGCGCTGCTGCCGATCGCCGGCTGGGGTCCGACGATCGGGTCGGGGCACCTCGGCCCGGAGTCGGCGGCGCTGGCGGCGGCCATGCTCAGCCCGCGGATAGCGGTGCCGATCCACTGGGGGACCTTCTACCCGCTGGGCCTCGCACGACTCCGGCCCGGGCCGCTCCTGCGCCCGCCCGGTCAGTTCGTGGAGGCGATGGCTCGCCACGCGCCTCAGGTGGAGGTTCGCGTCCTCTCGCCCGGGGAGGGGCTCCCGCTCGCATGAGCGGTGTGACCGAGCTGCGCCAGCCACGAACGGAGGACGTGATGGACGTTCTCGGCGCCGACGACCCCTTGCGCGGGCCATTCCAGCTCGGCTGGGTGGAGGACGAAAGGGAAGCACTGCGGGCCGCCCAGGCCACCGTGTGAGCCGACCAGCTCCTCGAACGCCGCGACCTCCTCGAACTCGGGCCAGTACGCGCTGTTGACCATGATGTCCGGGCAGTGGGGGAAGCCGTCGGTGCGCTGCACGTGCCTGGCCGCGTTGGGCCCGAACGGCTCCAGCGGATCCACCCCCTCGACGCGATCGTCCGCCAGGTACCGCGTTCCCTGCCGGCCGATGACGAGGCTCCCCCGGCTCTCCGAGCGGACCAGGAGGAAGCCGATCCCGGGGTGGTCCCGCAGCGCCGGAACCAGCCCGGGGTGCAGCGTCTCGATCTGCTCCAGCGTGAGCCTGCCCGGCAGGCGCGGGAAGGTGATCAGCCCGAGGCAGCCCGAGGCCATAACCGAGAGGTCGGGGATCTCGCCCTCGCCGTCCTCGGTCGGCTCCTCCTCGACATCGAGGTCGACGACTCCGTCGTCGCGGCGGTTCCGGGTCGTGGCCCGGACGGTTCGCGCGGCGACCGTGTCGTCGCGCGCGATCTCGGTGAGGCTGGTGTTCAGGTAGGAGACGGCATGCTCGTCGCCGGTCTGCGTCTCGATGTCGCTGCCGCTGCTCGCCGCCGAGCGGACGAGGTCCTCGAGCGTGAGGCCGTATCGATCGAGGAACGTCGCCCCCTGGGACTGGCCATGGTCGGAGAGGACGACCAGTCGATAGGGCCGTGGGGCGTCGTCGCATGCCCTCGCGATCCGTTCGATCTGGCGATCGAGGTCGTTGAGGACCGCGAGCGTGTCGGCGCGCTCGATGCCTGAGTGGTGCGCGACCTCGTCGTAGGCGAGGAACGTGGTGTAGACGGTCGGTCGCCCGCTGAGGACGTCGCCGACGACGGCGGCCACCTGGAGGTCTCGCTGGATCACCGTCGCCCACGCCCGCATCAGGGCGTAGGTGCGGCTGCGCGCGATCCGCGGCTGGACGTCGTCGCGCACCTGAGCTCGCGCCGCCCTGCGCTCGCGAACGATCTCGGCCAGGCAGAGCACGAAGGTGCGGGCGACTCCGTATGGCCGCGCGAAGTAGGCGGCGTAGTCCTTGCCGATCGGCTTGCGTCGGCGGAGCGCGGTGCTCATCGTCAGCATCGAATGCGGTGCATCGCCGGAGAGGATGTTCGCGCGGCTGGCGCCGTCGTCGTGGAGGAGTCCGCGGCCGTCGGAATGGCGACGCTCGATCTCCTCGGCATCGCGGGGGTGGTTGGTGACGATCGCCCTGTTGCGATCCTTCTCCCACCACCTGAAGGCCGGCATGTCGTGGTTGGAGCCGTGGAGCAGGCCTGCTTGGCAGGCGCCGGTCTGCGAGGACCAGTCCGTCTCCCAGCGCTCCAGGCGGTGCGTCCCGGAGCGCAGCCAGGCGGCCAGGTTCGGCGCCGAGCCATCGGTGAGCGCCCGGTGCAGAACCTCGTGCGCGAGCCCGTCGATCTCGAGGAAGAGAACGCCTGGGACGTCGGTGTGGACGACGTCGCCGCGGCGCCTCGCTTGTCGCCGGACGACGTTCAGATACCAGGAGTCGTCCTCGTCGATCGCGAGGACGGAGAACACGATCGCGGTCACGGCGCTCATCACGAGCGTGATCACGATTCCCTCGAAGACCCCGTCGAGGTCGCAGTGGGGGAGCGCGTCGATGACGAGCATCACCAGCAGGCCGTTGAGGACGAGCGCGCCGAGGCCGACGGTGACGACGGTGAGCGGAAGCGTGAACCGCGCCAAGACCGGCCAGACGAGCGAGTTGACGATCCCGATCAGGGCGGCCGCACCGAGCGCCGCGCCGGGCCCGTCGAGGACGAAGCCAGGCAGGAGCTCCGACAGCACCAGCAGCGTGACCGCATCGAGCAGGAGGACGAACAGCATGCGCCAGATCGGCCTCGAACGCGGCCGTCGCATCCTCGATGGCATCGGATCCCTCTCCTTCATCAAGTCGGGATTATCACGACTTGCTTGTCGTAGCTCGACGTCTGGCTCCGCCGGATGCCGAGACCGATGATCTGGACGATCGGCGCCGACTATCTAGGATCGGTGAATGCGAAGCGAGAATCGGGAACGGCTGGCCGAGCGGGCCCGCCATGCTGTGTACGGCTCGGTGATCGTGCTCGCGATCATCGTCGCGCTGGACGGAACCGCGGTGAGTCCGCGCGAGGTCATCGCGTCCGTGATCGCGGCTGCTATCGCGACGGTGATCGCCGAGATCTACGCCGACTACCTCTCCGGGACGATCGGCGCCGGGCGTTACCCGACGGCGAGGGAGAACCTCGAGCAACTGCGGAACGCCTGGGCCGGGCTCGTTGCCGCGTTGCTGCCCGCGGTCTTCTTCCTCCTCGCGGGATTCGGCTGGATCGAGTTGGAGGCCGCGTTCAACGCGGCGATCTGGACCGGTATCGCCGTCGTCGGCGTCTACGCGTTCATGGCCAATCGGATTGCCGGGTTCTCGATCTACCGCAGTCTCGCGATCGGCGTCGCCTTCGCCGCGCTCGGTGGCTTGATCGTGCTCGTGAAGCTCGCCTTCTCGCACTGAATCGGGCCGGCCCGTCCACCTCAGTGGGGCGTTTCCCGTCCCGAAGGTCGATCCCGGGGCCGGCCGGAAACACGTCGATGCCGGTGGCCGCTCGCGCCGGACCCGAAGGTATATTCAGCCGATCTCGACTGGATGCGGGAACGGCATGGGAGAGAGGGACGATCCTGAGGGTGAAGGGGCGACAGAAGCTGGCGAAGAAGGCGGGACCGCGGATGGCGGTGGCGCTGGCAGCAGCCGCCGCGCTCGTGCTCTCGGGCGGGTTGTCGGGCGGCATCGGGGAACCCGCGGCGAGGGCCGCAAGCGGCGGGCCGATCGTCGCTCCGGAGTCCGGTGCGAGGCTCCCTGCCAGGCCGCTGACGATCGAGGTCCGCCAACGGCCACCCGCGAAGCTCTTGGCCGTCCGGCTGAACGGGGTCGAGGTGAAGCGACACCTGCGCGGCCGCAAGGGGTCGCTTCGCAGGCTTCGGGTCTCGCCGACTCACGGTTTGAGCCACGGCCGCAACAGCCTCACGGTCAAGACGCTCGAGATGGGCGGCAAGAAGCGCGCGCACACGGTGCGGTTCACCATCGGCTCCCAGCGGCCGTTGGCCGCCGCCGGCAAGGATCGGCAGATCGAGGCCGGGGATCGACTCCGGTTGAACGGGTTGCGCTCGGTCTCTCATCTCGAGGGGAGGTCGCGGGGCTCGGATCGGCGTGACGATGATGAGCTGGACCATCGCTGGAAGGTGCTCTCCGCGCCGGAGGGTGTGCGACGGCGCGATGTCCTCGAGGGCGAGCGCTCGGCGCGTCCGCTGTTCGCGTCCGAGATCGCGGGCACCTACCGGATCCGCTTGACCGTGGAGGCTCGTGACGGCAGCACCGGGTCCGACGTCGTGGTCGTGCGGCTGGTGTCGACGACTCCGCACATCGACGCCGTCGCCGCGGCGCTGCGCGAGCGCAATCCGGGGACAGAGGGCAAGGTCTGGGGGGTCTCAGCCGACAACACCCTGCCGTCGAGCTGGCTGCTGCAGACCCCGAGCTGCTGGGCGGCGACGGGTTGTGGAGTGGGCCCACTACCCCCGTCCGCGGTGCCGATCACCTCGCGGATCACCTCGATGTTGGCCGGCGCCAAGCGCAGCGTCGAGCTCTCTGGCCTGTGGCCGCCGCCTGACGGTCAGTTCCGCCAGGCGATCGTCGACGGGCTGAAGCAGGCGGTGGAAGCCGGCAAGAAGCCGACGGTGCGGGTGATCCTCGGCACCCCGCCGACCCAGTTCAGCGACTCGCAGTTCAAGAGCTGGTTCGACGCGCTGGTCGCCGACGTCGGCGGGGGTCTGTCGGTTCAGGCGGCGGCGATGTCGACCTACCGGCAGATCGTCCCCCCGGTCGCGACCTCGTGGAACCACTCCAAGGTGCTCGCCGTCGACGGGCGCAGCGCGATCGTCGGCGGGATGAACTACTGGGCGAACGACTACCTGCAGGTCACCGACCCGGTCAACGACGTGTCGATCACGCTCGACGGGTCGGCGGCCGCCGACGCGGTCGCGTTCGAGGACGTGCTCTGGGGCTGGATCTGCAGCAACCGCGGCAGCTCCACCTACGTCAGCTTGAAGACGAGCAACGTCGACGGCTGCATCAAGAAGGCGAGCACCATCAAGGGGCTGGCCGACGGCGAGGTGCCGGTGTTGACCCTGGGGCGTCTTGGCAACGGCATCGACGTTCCCGGCGAGGCGGGACGCAAGTCGCCGCCGATCCCGACGCCGCCGGTGGAAGGAAGTGCCTGCACCTCCTTCCAGCGCCAGGTCTCCGACACCAACACGAACCGCGAGTACGAGTACAGGAACCCGGGCGAGGGCGGGCTTCGGGCGTTGATCGGCAGCGCCGAGAGCTCGGTCTTCATCTCCCAGCAGGATCTGCTCGGATGCGTCTACAACGTCGAGGCCTACTTCGACGATCGGGTGTTCGCCGCGCTCGGCCAGAAGATCGTGGACGATGTGCCGGTCACGATCGTCGTCTCCGCGGAGGGGGCGAAGGCGGCCGGAGCCGACTACTCGAACGGCTGGAAGCTGACCGATATCGCGACGGCGCTGAAGCAGGTCGTGGCGAAGTTGAAGCCGAAGGCCAACGCTCGTCAGCTCGTCTGCGACGGTGTCGGTCTCGCCGGCGTTCGCACGCTCGATGCGGGGAGCTGGCCCAACGGCAGCCCGTTCGCGAACCATGCGAAGGTGGTCTGGGTGGACGGCGCGGCTTTCTACGTCGGCTCGGAGAACCTCTACCCGGCGCGGTTGCAGGAGCTGGGACTGCTGGTCGAGGACGAAGGGGCTGCGAAGGCCATGCGGGGCAGCTATCTCGATCCGCTCTGGGAGCGTTCCCGCGAGGGTGCGCTGATCGATCCCGAGCGCAAGGTCTGCGGGAGCTTCTGAGGGGAGGTCGGTCGGTCGGGGGCTCGGAGGGTCCACGACGCCTGGCGACTTCGGCGGGATCAGCGGCTTGGCCGGCTTCGGCGGGATCAGTCCGGCGTCAGGCGTTCGGCGCGCGTCGGACAGCCCGGCGCCGCCGTCGCGTGGTCGACGGCGTCGCGGATCGCGGCGGCGATGACTTCGGCGGCGATCACCTCCAGTGCGAACGGGTCGGCTGGTACCCGGTTCGTGCCGAGGCAGGTCACCAGATCGCCGTCGAGGGCCGTCGCGCACGGGGCGATCGCCCGGGCGAGCCCGGCCGTGCCGGCGCGGGCGATCTTCCAGGCCTCCGTCTTCGTGAGCTGGGCGTCGGTCAGCAGGCAGATGAGCGTGGTCGCCTCACGCTCCGCCAGCAGATGGCTCTCCCCTGCGCGGACGATGTCCACCGTTCGCCGCCAGCCGCCGTCCTGCCAGACGCCGGCCATCACCTCGCCGTCGGGGCCGATCACGTCCCCGACCGGGTTGGCGACCGCGATCGCCGTGACGAGCGCGTCGCCGGCGTACTCGGAGGCCGCGCCGAGCCCTGACTTGGTCCAGGCATCCGGCCCGAGCAGCTTGCCGGCGGTGCATCCGGTGCCAGCTCCGACGCTGCCGCGTTCGAAGTCGGAGGTGGCCGCCTCGCAAGCGGCGTAGCCGGCGGCGGCATCAGGGTGAGCGCCGGGATCGCCGAGCAGGAGGTCGTAGACGACGGCTCCGGCGACGAGCGGGATCGTCGCGTTCGGGGCCTCGAAGCCGAGTCCGTTGTCCTTCATCCAGGCCACGACGCCCTCGGCGGCGGCCAGTCCGAAGGCGCTGCCCCCGGCGAGCACGATCGCCTGCGCGCCCGGGGTGGAGGTGGCGGGGGAGAGCAGGTCGAACTCGCGCGTGCCCGGCCCGCCACCCCGGATCTCCCCGGCGCTGACGCAGCCCGCGGGACCGATGATCGCCGTGCATCCCGTCCAGCCCTCTCGATCTGTCCAGTGCCCGACCGTGACTCCTTCGGGAATACGAACCATGCGTTTGCGAATCTATCGACGTGCCGGCGTTGGCCGCTCCCGCACGCCGCCGCAACCGCGCTGACGCTCGTCGCCGACCGATCTCTAGAATGCGCGACTCGCGCGGGCTCGACCCGTGCGCTCGCGCCCGTAGCTCAGCTGGATAGAGCGTCGGTCTACGAAACCGAAGGTCACTGGTTCGAATCCAGTCGGGCGCGTAGCTGGAAACGGCTTGGGGATGGGGTATGTGGGCGGCTGGACGAAGCGCGCCAAATGCCCGAGAATCGCGTGCCGCTTGTCCAAGCGGCATAGCGACCATCGCGTTGACTATCGCAAGAGATGTCTTTGCGATTTCGTGCGTGGAAGCTGCTCCGTGATGGTCGGGGCTCTGGTTCCTATCGACTCAGGTCAGCGATCGCGGCTCAGGGATCTGAGCTGGGGGCAGGCATATAGAGCGGACCGTCGCTGGGTGGCTCTCCTCGTGCCAGGGAAGGGTCGAGGATCCCATTTAGTCCTCACACCGGCGACTTGACGTCCGTCCTCGCGAAGTCATCCCCCTTGAACAGAAGCGACCTACCCATCTCCCTCGCCAGCGCGTAGCTGAAGCAGTCCCCGAAATTGAGCCTGGCCGGGCTGTTTCCTCGTCCGAACTCCCTCCACGCCTGATGCGCCGCATCTGACTGCGCGGCGGAGAAGGCGACGACCCGGACACCGCCGGCCTCGAGAAGCTGTTCCAAGCGCTCCGTCCCTTCAACGCCGGCCCTTGCCTCGACGACGATCCGCGCTTCGAGCAGGGTCGCGGCCGATATGGTCGGGTCAGGGGCACCCGAGATCGCCTCGATGAAGGCGTCCTTCTCAGGCTCCTCCCAGAGGATCGCCACCAGGGCCGAGGTGTCGATTACCATCAGCGCGGAAGCCCGACTTCGTCGTAGCCGAGGATCTCGTCCTCGCTGCGATCGTCGAGCACGGGAAGCGCAGCAGCCTCGGCGGCGATACGTCGCATCTCCTCGGCCCTCTGCTCGCTGGGAACCCTGCCGCTCAGCCGCTCGAGTCGATCCTGAAGCGCGTTGCCGATCGCGACCGTGATGCTCTCGCCGGTCAGATCAGCCAACTCCCGCGCCAGGCGATCCGTTCTGGGATCTTTGATGTTCAAGGCCATGAGTAAAGAATATGGCCTCGTTTCTTCCTGTCAAGGACAGGGGTCGCTCGACCTTACCTGTCGCCGGAATCGTCGGCGAAACTGCAGTAGCCGACACTAGGGATCCAGACAACCTCCCCCATTTCAAGGCAGATGCGCGGACTCGGGAGATAGAAACCGACCCAAATCGGTGACGTCAGCCGACGAAACCGAAGGTCACTGGTTCGAATCCAGTCGGGCGCGTACAGAAAAGACCTGCAAAAGCAGGTCTTTTCTCGCTTTCGGGGGAGAGGCGACGCGGCAGTTTGTCTCCAAATTTCGTCTCCGGGGGCAGGCCGCGACGGGTTCGCACGTCGCTGGCGGAGCTGACCAACTGAAAGCGTGACGCCACGGACGGTCGCACGTCAGCGGTCGCGTTTGGATCGAGATGGATTATCGCCGCGGTCCGAGGCACCCGTCAGGTCACGGCGCCGTCCGCATGCCGGGGGAGACCGCGCCGCATTCGTACACGAGGATCACGGCATGGATTCGGTCGCGTGCGCCGAGCTCGTCAGCACGTTGCGGACATGGTTCTTGACCGTCGTCTCCTCGACGGTCAGCGCGGCGGAGATCTCGCGGTTGGAGTGCCCTTGGGCGATGAGCAGGAACACCTCGAGCTCGCGTGGCGTGAGGTCGGCAAGCCGGGGATCTGGGGAGGGGTTCAGGATCGGCTGCTTGAGAGCGATGGCGCCACGGTGAGCTCTACCCGAGTTGTCGGCGACGGTGTAGTGAGCTCCGGCGGGCAACCAGAGGGGCGAGGGTGGTGGGCACCACCCAGGTTCGACGCTCGACTTCGACGGCCAACAGGCCAACGGGTGTCCAGAGCAGGTGTGGGTACGACGAAGCATGGCCCGCCCACCGTCCGGGGGGGGCCCGTCGACGCGGCTTGGCGGCGCCACGAAACTCCGGGGCGTCTCGCCGGTTGTCAGTTACCGCGGGTCAGGGGCGCCGGCCGGGCTGGATGAGCCCACCTTCGTAGGCGAGGACCACAAGTTGGGCGCGGTCGCGCGCCCCGAGCTTCATCATGGCGCGGTTGACGTGGGTCTTGACGGTGAGAGGTGAGAGGTGGAGGCGTTCGGCGATGTCGTCGTTGCTGAGTCCAGTGGCAACGAGCGTCGTGAGCTCGCGCTCGCGTGCGGTGAGGTCGTTGAATCGTTCGGATTCGGTAGTCGGAAGGGGCCGCTCGTGGTGGCGGAGCTGGGCCAGGAGACCGCTCGTCGCTCGCGGGGAGAGCAGTGCCTCACCGGAGGCGACGATGCGGATCGCGTCGAGGAGTTCAGCGGGGTCGACGCCTTTGCCGAGGAACCCGCTGGCTCCGGCCTGGACGGCGCGAATCACGAGGTTGTCGATCTCGAAGGTGGTGAGGATGACGACACGGACTCCGGCCATGTCGTCGTCTGTCGTGAGCGCTCGTGTCGCTTCGATACCGTCCATGTCGGGCATGCGGATGTCCATCAGCACGATGTCAGCGCGGCTCGACCGGGCTTGCGTCACGGCTTCGGCGCCGGTCGCCGCTTCGGCGACGACGGTGAGATCGGGGGCGGAGTCGATCAGGGCCTTGAAACCCGCACGAATGAGCGCTTGGTCGTCGGCGAGCAGCACACGGATCATGGTTCGGCCTGTTCGGTGCGGAGGGTGGCATGGACGCGGAACTGTCCGCCGGCGGTTGGCCCGATCTCGATCGTGCCTCCGGCGGCGGCGACCCTCTCTCGCATGCCGACGGTGCCGTGTCCTCGTCGCGTTCCAACAGGTCGGTCGGCGTCGATGTCGTTGAGGATCTCGATGCGCAGCGTGTCGCGCTCGTAGGTGAGTCGCAGGGTGGCTCGTTGATGGCGGCCGTAGCGATGGGCGTTGGTCAGGGATTCCTGGATGATCCGGTAGGCGGCGAGGCCGATCGTCGGCGCCACCGGTCTGCGTGCGCCAGCCGTGTGCCATTCGATCTCGAGGCCGACCTTGGCGAAGTCGGCGATGAGGCGTTGCAGGTCGTCGAGGGTGGGGAGAGGGTCTGTCGTCGAGGTCGCTTCGTCGGGCTGGCGGATCACGCTGAGGATGCTGCTCAGCTCGTCGAGCACGCTTGCGGCTCCGCGACGGACCTGCGTGAGAGCTTCCTGCGCGCCGGTCGGGTTGTCCCGTAGGAGGTGTGCGGCGACCCCAGCTTGGACGTTGATCACGGCGATGTGGTGAGCCACGACGTCGTGCAGCTCGCGAGCGATGCGCATGCGTTCCTCGATCACTTGCCGCCTGGCCTCCTCCTCGAGCGCATGCTCTGCGCGTTCGGCGCGCTCTTCAAGGGCTGTCGCCCTCTCCTGCCTTGCCAGGTTGTATGTCCGCCTGCTGCGCACGGCGTCGCCTGCCGCTGTGGCGACACCGGCCCAGGCGATCAGTTCCAGGTTCTCGCCGTCGTACCACGGGCCCGGTGATGTGATCGCCGCCGTCACGTACAGCGCGGCTGCCGTCGCAGCGCCGGCCGTCCAGGCGGTCCTGCGGCCCGATGTCGACGCCACGGTGTACAGAGCGATGATCGCTGCGACCCGGAGCACACCTGGGTCATCGTCAGGGATCAGCGACCACACGGCGGCGATCACAGCGACCACCAACACCGTTAGCGGGGCACGCCGGCGCAGCAGGATCAGCGCCGCTGCGCCAGCGCACGTTACGAAGTCGACCGCATCGACGCTGGCGCCGACGTCGCCAGCGTCGACCGCCTCGTAGATCAGGCCCCCAGCGCAGACGGTGGCGGCGATCGCCAGATCGGCGACGACAGGGCGCAGTGCTGGCCACGAGCGATCGATGCCCGAGACGTTAGACAAGGCAGACACTCGTACGACCTGTGCGTTGGTGCGATGTGGAAGCACATCGCAGGTCGGCGATTCTCACGCGTCCCGGCGCTTGAGGGCGATCGTGCCTGCGGCGAGCAGAACCCCGATCCAGCCGATCAGCACGAGCAGAGCAGTGCCCGGTGACATATCGCCCGAGTACCTGACGACAGTCGTCATCGTCTGTCCCGCTTCGCCCGGTAGGTACTCGGAGGCACGGCCCCACACCCCGCCCAGCGTCTCGAACAGCACCGGCACGACGAACAAGATCGCGACCAGGATCCCGATCGCTGTCGCGGTGTGCCGCATCAACGCGCCGAAGCCAACACCCATCACCGCGATCACGGTCGGGAACAACGCCGCCGCAAGCACCGCTCGGAGCACTCCCGGGTCGGACAGCGACGCCGACGGCCCGCCACCGCTATAGACGGCCTGTCCGACGAAGAACGCCACCAACAGCGACGCCACCATCGTGGCGAACGCAGCAGCAGCGACGACGATCACCTTGGCCCACAACACCGGCAGCCGCCGGGGCACTGCGGTGAGCGTCGTGCGGATCTGACCCGTCGAGTACTCCGACGTCATGACCAGCGCGCCCATGACGCCGAGCACGAGCTGGGCGAGCGTCGCCCCGAACAAGCTGTTGCCTGCGGGGTCGTAGATCCCCTCGCCCTCGGCAGCAATGGGGGCGCCATTGCTGAGCATCGACACCAACACACCGGTGGCAATGACGGCACAGGCGGTTAGGCCCAGCGTGACGATCGTCGAGCGGACAGATCGCAGCTTGATCCACTCCGATCGGATGACCCGAGGAAGGGTGACGTTGTGGGCCGACACGTCGTCGGCCGGCGGCGATCCAGCCAGTGAAGCCGATCTTGTTGTGGTGGTGTTCATCGCGAGCTCTCCAGTTCGTGCGTGTTGTTGGTGGGGTCGGTGGCGCCGTGGTACTCCACGGCGTCCTCGGTGAGACCGATGAAGATGTCCTCCAACGAGGGTTGTGTGGGTGTCAGCTCCTGGAGCTGCAATTTCGCCGACCACGCTCGAGCACCGATCTCGTCCGCATCCACACCGACGACGTCGAACAGGTCGTGGCCGCGGATCACGATGTCGGTCGCGTCGCCGGCGAGCAGATCACGAAGCTGGCTGGCGTGCGGCGACCGGACACGGACGCTGGAAGGCTCGGTCATCGCGGTGAGCTCGGAGCCCGACATATCGGCGATCAAACGTCCCCGACCGACGATGATGAAGTGCTCGGCCGTGAGCGCCATCTCGCTCATCAGGTGCGAAGACACGAGAACCGTGCGTCCCTCGTCTGCCAGCGACTTGAGCAGCTCGCGGATCCATAGGATTCCCTCCGGATCGAGGCCGTTCACCGGCTCGTCCAGCATCACCGTGTGCGGATCGCCGAGCAGAGCCGACGCGATGCCGAGGCGTTGTCCCATGCCGAGTGAGAAGCCTCCGCTGCGGCGATCGGCCACCTCGCTCAAGCCCACAAGGTCGAGCACCTCGGCGACGCGGCGCTTCGAGATGCCTGTGGTAGCGGCAAGCGCCAACAGGTGATGGCGGGCAGGGCGGCCCGGGTGGATGCCCTTCGCGTCGAGCAGCGCCCCGATCTCGCGGAGTGGCGCTCGATGCTCCTCGAACGGTCGGCCATTCACCAGCGCTTGCCCCACGGTAGGCCTGTCAAGCCCAAGGATCACTCGCATCGTCGTCGACTTCCCCGCGCCGTTAGGACCGAGGAAGCCGGTGACCACACCGGGTCTGACGGTGAAGCTCAGGTCATCGACGGCGACGTGCGAGCCGTAGTGTTTCGTGAGGTTGGTGACTTCGATCATCTCGTCGGTGCTCCTTGGCGGGGGTGGCTGTGCACGCCCCATCATCCGCACCACAACTGCGCCTATCGTCGTCTCTGCGCAGGCAATCGCGGCTACTGCGTCCGCAGTAGCCGCGAGCTCGGCAACGTCGATCGAGCACGGTGAGCTATCCCCGGACACCGACAACCTCGAAGCACGGCTGCAGTTCCGGCCCATGCGTGCTTGGGCTCGCCACTGCACGAAGCTCACCCCCATCCGAATGACCGCGCGCGGCGGGCGCCGCTCCGGCTCGCCCTCCGGGCTCCCCTACGCGACGCCCGCCGCGACCCTCACAGCGGGTCAGTTTTCACGCGGCGCCAGGGGGTCACTTTTCGAGCGGCCTTGACATCCCGACCGTCGGACTGCTCGGCAAGCCAGGCGGTCGTGGTGTGTCGAAGTCGTGGGTCGGTTGGAGTGGGCAACCGGATCCCGCAGGTCACGGGTCGCGCTCCCGGCAGCCGAGAAGGCTCTGAAGTCCGCGGGGTTCAAGCCGGACGTATCCAACACGGATACGACTTTCGGGATCATCGTCAAGGAGAACTACACCGTTTGCAAGCAGAGAGATCCCGTTGGAACGATCGTCCCGATCCTCGCCCAGAAGTACGGCTGTTAGGAGCCTCGTTGCGCTTGGCGGAGCGAGGTTAGATGGCTTTCGGGGTCCGTAAGAGCGTCAAGCTCGGGCCGGGGGCGGCTCACGGCGGGAGGAAGAGCGCGAGCCTTCGCGTTGGGCCGCGCGGTGCGGGTATCTCAGCGAGCACGGGCGGAAGGAAGACGGTGCGCTGGCCGGGAGGGCCTGGGGGGCGGTTTTCGACATTGACTTCGATAGACGAAGGCAATGTCGAAAAGCTCGCGAGCTCGATGTCCGACGTCGCGCGGAGGGGTCGAGGGCGAGGGATCATCGGGACAGGACTCGTCCGCTGCGGATGACGAGGGCTTTCTGGAGGTCCTCGCCCGCGCTGACGACGGGTCGATCGTCGACAGGCGAATCGCCACCTTCACGTTGAGTTGCGATCACCGGATCCTCTACGGGGCGGACGCGGCGCGACTACTCGCGGCGATCGGGGCGAAGCTGCAGAAGCCGCACGAGCTGGCCTTCGCTTGAGGACGGCAGGCGACCCCACGAGGTTGCCGGGCTCCGGCGCTGCTGTGTAGCGTGTCCCTGTGCCGCAGCCGAGCGCCGAACCGGTGCTGTCTCCTGATCTCGTCACCTTCATTCACGGAGGGGTTGCCGCGGTGATCGCGACTCGGAGCGAGGGGATGGTTCCGGCCATCGCGCGGGGATGGGGCTCCGAGGTGTCGGCCTCGGGCCGCGTACTGGAGCTGTGCGTGACGGCGCCCGTGGGCTCGCCGACGCGGGCGAATCTGACGGAGCGATCGGCGATCGCGATCGCGTTCAGTCCGCCGACGATCGCCACGGCGATACAGGTGAAGGGGGTGGTCACGCGAGTAGCGGCACCCGACGCGCAGGCTCTCGCGCGTGCGGAGAAGCATCTGGCCGGGTTCACCGCGGAGGCGGCCAAGGTCGCCCCGCGGGCCGATCAGTCGCGACGCATGTTCGAGCCGTCGCAGTTCCTGTCGGTGACGGTCTCGGTCGAGGAGGTCTTCGACCAGACGCCCGGTCCCGGCGCGGGCCGGCAGCTATGAGCGCGGGAACGGCACCGGTGCCGCTCGAATCGATCTCGCGCTGCCTGCAGGGAGTCATCCCCGCTTGGCTCGCTACGTGCTCGGCCGACGGCGTCCCGAACGTCACGACGCTGTCGATCGTCCATTACGTCGATTCGGAGCGAGTGGCGCTGTCCCGTCAGTTCTTCAACAAGACGAGCGCGAACCTCGACGCCAATCCGCGCTCGCAGGTGATCCTCGTCGACCCGGAGACGGTCGACCAGTTCGTGCTCGACCTGCGGTTCCTGCACACCGAAACCGAGGGATCCACCTTCGACCGGGTCAAAGCGAACCTCGACGCGGTCGCCTCTCAATCAGGCATGACCGGGGTGTTCCGTCTCCGCGGCGTCGACATCCACCAGGTGATGTCCTGCACGGCTCTCGGCGAGGGGACGCGGTCGCCTTCCGAGGGCGGCCACTCCCCTGACCCGCTGCCCCTGCTGGACGAGCTGGTGCGACGGCTCGCGGCATGCGTCACCTACGACGACGCTACCCGCGCCGGCCTCGAGGCGCTGGAGGACCTGTTCGGGTTCCGTCAGTCGATCCTCCTCGGCGCCGACGTGACCCGCGAGCGGCTCTTCGCCGTCGCGAGCAACGGGTATCGGAGCTCGTCGGCGGGCGCCGAGGTCCCGGTCGGGACCGGTCTTGTCGGGGTCGCTGCCGAGCGGCAGCGAGTCGTGTGCGTGTCGAGCCTGGCTCGCAGCCAGGGGATGAGAGCGGCGATCCGCGAAGCCCTGGCGAGGCAAGGCGGGGACGACGTCGGGCCGGAGATCCCGCTCCCGGGCCTCGAGGCCGTGCGCAGCGCCGCCGCGGTCCCGCTGATCGTGCGCAACGAGCTCACCGGGGTGCTCTACCTCGAGAGCGAGCGCACCGGCGAGTTCGGACCCGGCGAGGAGCGGCTGCTGCGCGTGATCGGCGGCCATCTCGCCGTCGCGCTGGCGACCCTGCAGGAGGATCCCGGCGAGAGCACCGCCGACGCCGAGAGCACGACGGTGCCCGACCCCGACCCCGCGAGGTCGACGGCCTCCACCCCTGATGGAGGGGCGATCAAGGTCGTCTACTACCAGGCGGACGACAGCGTGTTCGTCGACGACGAGTACGTGATCAAGGGCGTGCCGGGCCGGATCCTCTGGAGCATGGTCAACCAGTTCGCCGCGTCGGGGCGGACCAACTTCTCCAACCGGGAGCTCCGGCTCGACGAGAGTCTCGGGCTCCCTGCAGGCAACGACAACCTCGAAGCGAGGCTGCTCGTCCTGCGCAAGCGGCTCGCGGTCGCCGGCTGCGGCATCGAGCTGGAGCGCGTCGGCCGCGGCCGGCTCGAGATGCGCCCCGCGCAGCCGCTGAGCTTGCGCGAGGTGCCGACCGGCGGCCCGATGAGCGCCGCTCACGGGCCTCCGCCCGGCAGATAAGGATCTCGTAGGGAGATCGTGGTGGGGTTCTAGGAGACGCTCCCGGTCGGTGCCCGTACGGTCGCTTGGCAGTACCCGACCCCAACCGATCGGAGCGCCTCATGAGCAGAACCGCCAGTACCGAACCGATTCGCGTCGCCGCGGGAGAGGGCCTTGCCGACGTCTGGTGGAAGACCGGGCGGTTGACGGTGAAGGTCGGCGCCGCCGAGACCGGTGACAGCTTCTCCCAGTTCGAGGCGATCGATCCGCGTGGGACCGCTACCCCGACGCACGTTCACCACAACGAGGATGAGAGCTTCTACGTGCTCGACGGTGATCTGAGCCTGTTCGTCGACGGCGAGCGGATCGACCTGAGCACCGGCGACTTCGCCTTCGCCCCTCGGGGCATCCCGCACGCCTACATCGTGACCTCCGAGCGAGCTCGCATCCTCACGACCCTCTGTCCGGGCGGCCTCGAGGAGGTCTTCGTCTCGAGCGGCTTGCCGGTCGCCGGCAACGGGCAGCCCGCCCACGAGGTGATGCCGCCGATCGACGAGATGGCGCGCCGGATGTCCAGCTACGGCTGTGAAGTGGTCGGCCCGCCGCCGACGCTGGCGGACCTGTGATCGGGACCGCAAACGAACACGGAAGTCGTCCTCTCGAGGCCGGCCCCCGCCGTCCCGGAGATCCAACCCAACAAGAGGAGATAGCAATGCCCCCCACGTCGAAGCAAGAACCCACCGTCGAAGGGCTCGCAGGCCGGAGTCCGGCTGGGCGCGTCGGCGTCCTGGCGCTGGTCGCTGCCGCGCTGGGGATGGTCATGCTCACCCTCGGGGCGAGCGTCTCGAGCGCCAACCCGTCCCCCTCCGCGCGCGCCGCCGCCGATGCTCTTCCGCAGCGAGCGCAGGAAGGGGTGCGGCATCTTCCGAAGCGAACGCAGGCCAAGCTGCGGCGGGTGATCCGCCAGTTCAAGCAGACGAACCACACCCCCGGCGTGCTGATCGACGTCTGGGGACCGAAGGGGCGGTTCGTCAGGGCCAGGGGCGTCGCCGATCTGGCGACCGGGGAGCGGCTCGACAGGCGGATGCAGTTCAAGATCGCCAGCCTGACGAAGGGGTTTACGGCCACCCTCATCCTGCAACTGGTCGGCAACGGGAAGGTCTCTCTCGACGGTCCCATCTCCGACTGGATCGCGGGTGTGCCGAACGGCGATGAGATCACGATCCGGATGCTGCTCAACCACACGAGCGGGCTCGGCGACGGTTTCCTCCTCCCGGCGGTCCAGGAGAAGCTCGCCACCGGCTGCACCCCCGAGTTCCTCCTCACAGCCGAGGCGAAGGCGCCGCCGATAGCCCCACCCGGAGCGGAGTGGAACTACAACAACTACGGATACAACCTCCTCGGCCGGGTGGTGGAGCTCGCCACCGGCCAGGTCCTCAGCACGGCGATCGAGAAGCGGATCACGAAACCGCTCGGCCTACGTCGAACGTACCTTCCGACCTCGATCACCGACGGCGGCCTCAGCTCACCCCTCGCTCACGGCTACGGCAACACGTACCCGACCAGGTTGCCCATCGTCGCCGATGACGAAACCGCGACACCGGTGTCGTGCTTCTGGGCCCACGGTGGCATGGTTTCCACGCTCGCCGATATGCGCGTGTTCACCCGCGCCCAGGCGACCGGCGAGCTGCTGAAGCCGTCGGTGCAGAAGCAGGCGACGCGGAACGCCATCCCGATCGTGTTCCCCGGGAACTACGACGGGCCCGGACGCTGGAAGTACGGCCTCGGGCTCTACAAGTCGGGTGGGTTCATCGGGCTGCAGGGCAGCATGCCCGGCTACGAGTCGACCGCGATGTACTCGCCTTCCCGGCGCACCGGCATCCAGGTCGTGAGCATGAAGCAGATCAACGCGATCACGCCTCCACCGATGTTCCAGGCGCTCGCGATGACGGTCTTCGGCGGCCGCCTCGGCTTCGGACTCAGCCTCGCCGAAGCGCTCGAGCCGAACTGCTTCGGCATCGGTACTCCCCCGGACTGCAGTCCGTGATCCGTCTTGAAGACGACGATCCTGACGCCGGTCAGCTCTTGGGGCGCTTTTCGACATCGACTTCGATAGACGAAGGCAATGTCGAAAAGCTCGAAGAGTTCGCGGCGGCGGCTCTGGTCTCTCGAGGACGCGTTTGCCGCCGTATGCTCGGACGATGGCTCAGTGCACGCATCTCGACCGGGTCGAGTTCCTGCAGCCGGTAGGGGAGGTCGCGGTTGTCCGCAATGCATCGCCCCGGGCGACAGCTGGGTGCATCTGAGGATGTGCCAGATCTGCGGCCAGATCGGATGCTGCGATCAAAGCCTCAACAAGCACGCCACCAAGCACCTCGCCGCCGGCGACGTCCGGTACGGCTCGACCAAGCGCGTCGCCGGCGCCGTGGGCGACGGCGCGTCCTCCGCAGCGCTGGTGTACCGGCGGCTCACGGAGCTCGGGATCACGATCTGAGGCGGTGTTCGCGGGCGGGGGAACAGGCGACGGCTGTCGAGCCTTGACGTGTCGCTGCGCCTTTTGAGAGGGTGCGGCTCTATGCGGATTGGATCGACCACCTTCCTGACGGCGCTGCTCGGGCTGCTCGCCGTCGCCTCCGCGGCCTCCGCCGCTCCACAGGTCGGGGGCTCCTACGACATCCCTGACGGAGTCGGGTCCAACAACGAGATCGTCCAGGGGCCGGACGGGAACATGTGGGTCACGCGCGAGGGTGCCAACGGAGTTGCTCAGATCACCCCTGATGGAACGGTCACGCCGTTCCCGCTCGCCAACACTGCCTACGGGATCACCGTCGGGCCGGACGACAACCTCTGGGTATCGACCACGATCGGCGTGATCAAGATCCCGCCCGGGGATCCGGCTGCGGCGGAGGCCTACACGCTCACCGGCTTCGCCAACGGCCGCGGGATCACCACCGGACCCGACGACAAGCTCTGGGTTGCGGGCGACGACAGCCTCGTCAGCTTCACGACCACCGACCCCGAGGGAAGCGCCGACCTCAACACGATCCTCGGGATGAGCGCTCGTGGGATGGACGTCGGGACGGACGGCCTGCTCTGGATCGCCGACTCCAGCGGGCGGGTTCTCAGCGCGACGGCCACCGATACCCCCGTGGTCGCCGAGTACGTGGTCGGCGGTGGGCCCCAGGACGTCGGCGCCGGCCTCGGCGGGCAGGTCGCCTACGCGAACCCGCTCAGCGATCCGCAGACGGTGGGTCGGATCACGCCCGGCGGGAGCGCCTTGCCGACCGAGCTCGAGAACACCGATCCGTTCGGGGTCGTCTTCGGCCAGGACGGTGCCTACTGGATCGCCCGCTCACAGGGGAACGATCTGCTGCGGCTCACCCCCGAGGGCGCGACGACGACCCTCTCCGGCTTCCCCGACAGCGGTGGCGTCGGTCCGCGGAAGATCGCCACCGGTCCCGGGAACACGTTGTGGGTGACGCTCGACACCCCGCAGCAGGTCGCCGTCGTGACCGGTGTGAAGGCCCCCGATGTGCCCGACCCACCCGTGCTCAAGCGCCCGGTGGTCAAGCTGAAGAAGGCTCCGGCCAAGCGGGTGAAGACGAAGAAGAAGAAGGCGAAGGTGACCTTCCGGTTCGCCTCGCCGACCGCGGGAGCGAAGTTCCAGTGCTCGATCGCGAAGGCCTCCCGCGCTAAGCCCCGCTTCAAGGGCTGCAGCTCTCCCAAGGCCTACAAGCTGCGTCCCGGCAAGTACAAGTTCCGCGTCCGGGCCATTACGAAGGAGGGGTCCGGCAAGGTCGCGACCGCGAAGTTCAGGGTGATCCGAAAGCGCTGAGCCTCGATCGGCGCGAACGCTCCGGTGGGGGAAGGATCTTCGGACGCAGGGTGCGGGCCGCCTCTACGGCCTGAAGGCGTCGGCGACCAGATCCGTGTGTCGGCGCCAGACATCCGGATCCTTCTCGCCCGCGTCGGTCAGCGAGCGGCAGGCTCCGCCGAAGAGGATGAACAGCTCGTCCATCGTCGCGTCGGAGCGGATCTCTCCCGCGTCCTGCGCCGCCGCGAAGAGCTTCGCCAGCTTACGCTTCGATCGTGCCTTGGCCTTGTCGAAGTCGGGGTGCTTTCCCGGTAGGTAGATCGTGGCAGGGAAGCTGAGAGCGTTGGTCCGAGCCGCCGCGCGCTGGAGCACCTCGCGCACGGCCCGCCCCGGGTCATCGCGTTTCAGCCCAGCCTCGACGTCCTCGTCGAAGCGCATGATGCGACGGGTCAGAACCGCCGCGATCAGGTCGTCCTTGCTTGCGAAGTTCCGGTAGACGGTGCCCTTGCCGACCCCGGCCCGCTCGGCGATCTCGGGGATGCCGGCCTCGACTCCCCGCTCGGCGAAGACCTCCTCCGCCGCCGCGATGACGCGCTCGCGGTTGCGAACCGCGTCGGCGCGTCGCGGACCATCCGCAGGGACGGGAGGTGCTGATGGGGGTGGTGGGACGGGCTCGGTCGGGGTCATTCGTTCGTCGAGTACGCGGGGTCTCCGAGGACCGAGGCGGCGCCGATCTCCTCGCCGATCCCCACGTGGCCTCCCCCTCTGCTCGGGATCAGCGTAGCCATGACCCCGGCGAACAACGAGATGCCGGCCGTGACCAGGAAAGCCGTCGTGAAGCCGTCTGCGGACGGCAGTCCGGTCGCCGTGACGACGGAGGCGGTGAGGATCGAGGCCGTCAGCTGCGAGCCCAGCGAGGAGCCGACCGAGCGGATCAGGACGTTGAAGCCCGTCGCCTCTCCGGTCCGGTCCATCGGGACCGTCTCCATGATCAGGTTGGGCATCGCGGCGAACGCGAGGCCGACGCCGACCGACGAGATCAGGTTCCAGAAGACGACGTGGGAGATCGCGCCGTGGTCGAGGCCCACTCCGACCAGGCCCAACCCGCTGACCACGCCGCCAAGCGCCAGCGGCAGCTTGTTCCCGTACCTGGAGCCGAGCATCCCCGACGCCGGGCCGGCGACGAGCATGCAGAGGGCAGCCGGGAGCATCACCAGCCCCGCCTGCGTCGCCGACAGCCCGAAGCCGTAGCCGGCAGCTTCGGGCGCTTCGACGAGCTGAGGGATCAGGATGAACGAGCCGAACATGCCGAACCCGATGAAGAGGGTGGCGAGGTTCGTCATCGCCACGGCCGGCTTCGCCAGCAGGGTGACGTCGGCGAGCGGCGATTCGGTCCGGCGTTGGAGCTGGAACCAGAGGGCGAGGATGACGACGCCGACGGCGACGAGGCCGATCGTGCGGACGTCGCCCCAGCCCCAGTTGTTCGCCTGGGAGACCGCGTACATCGGGATCGAGAGGCCGATCGCGAGGACGAGCGCGCCACGGATGTCCACCTTCGCCGGGTGGCGGTTGGGCGACTCCGGCACCCAGATGACCGCGGCCACGGCAGCGAGCACAGCCATCGCGCCGCCGAGCCAGAAGATCCAGTGGTAGGAGGCGTTGTCGAGGATCAGGCCGCCGAGGATCAGCCCGAGACCGCCACCGATCCCGGCCGTGGCGGAGATCAGGCCGATCGAGGTCGAGACCTTCTCGCGCGGGAACTCGTCGCGGATGATCCCGAAGCAGAGGGGGAAGATCCCGCCGCCGACGCCCTGCAGGACGCGGCCGATCACGACCGTCTCGAGGCTGCTGCCGAGCGCCGAGACCACGGAGCCGGCGGCGAAGACGAGCAGGGCGATGACCAGCAGGCGACGCTTGCCGAACATGTCGCCGAGGCGTCCGAAGATCGGGGTGAAGACGGCGGCCGCGATCAGGTAGCCGGTGAGGATCCAGGCGATGCCGCTCGTGTCGGTGTGGAACTCCTCGGCGAGGTGGGCCAGCGCCGGGACCAGGGTCGTCTGGGCGAGGGCGAACGAGAGGGCCGCGATACCGAGGATGAGGAGGCTCCGCATCGGATGCGGACGGGCCTGGATGGGATCCTCGGCGAGGGAGGGGGAGGTAAGCGGACTCATCGGTCCGCATCATAGGGACAAGCGGACTCGTGGGTCCGGTAGCACTTGGGCACTTCGAACCGGGCGGGAGCGCACCCGCCGGCCGCGCTGATCGTCTCCCGAATCGCGTTTCCTGCGTCGCTACTACGGTCGGACGATCGCGGTCAGGCGGGTGAGCAGAGAGCGAAGCTGCTCGAAGTCCTCGGTACCGAGCTGCACCGCCCACTCCTGCTCGACGTCGGCGACCGCCTCGCGCATGACCATCCCCGCCTCGAGGCCGCGAGAGGTGAGGCTCACGCGCTTGGAGCGCCGGTCGTCGGGATCCTCGCCCCGCTCGAGGTAGCCCATCTGCTCGAGCTGGCCGAGCAGGTAGTTGGCAGCCTGCTTGGATTGGCCCGAGCCCGCTGCGATCTCACCCGGCCGCCGGCCCTGCGGTCCGGGGTAGCGCATGATCACGAGGTGCGCGGGCACCAGGTCGGTGAAGCCGCGGTCGTGCAGCGCCGCGAGCATCCGCGCCTGGACGACCTCCAGCGGCAGGCGAAGCAGCGCGCCGATCAGCGGCGGGCCCAGCGCCTCTGATGTCTCCGGTGAGGCGGTCGGCTGTGGTGAGTCCGGTGACACTTTTAATAAAGCTACTTGACGAGTGCGGCGGAGGTCTGCTACGTTCGTCAAACCACTTTACCATCAACCAGAGCGAGGGTCTTCATGTCGTCAGCACCGTACGAGCCGGTCCAGCTAGGATCTATCACCATCTCCTTCTACGTCGAAGCCGAGGACTCGGGCGGCTCGGTCACCGTCTCCAGCGTCGACGTCCTGGCCGGCGCCGGCGTCCCGTTCGCCCACAGCCACGACGGGTTCGAGGAGACGATCTACGGCGTCGAGGGAACCGTCACTTTCACGATCGACGGCGAGGACGTCGACATCGGCCCCGGCGAGGCCGTCTGCGTCAGGCGCGGCCAGGTGCACAGCTTCATGGCCGCCAAGGGCGACGTCTCGTTCCTGGCCATCGCGAGCCCCGGCGTGTTCGGCCGGGCCTACTTCCACGACATGGCCGAGGTCTTCGCGGCCGCCGCCGGCGGGCCGCCCGACGTCGAGGCGGTCCACGCGGTGATGCAGCGCCACGGTCTCACCCCCGTACCCGACGGAGGACCGTCGTGATCGACGAGCACCCCACGACCTCCCGTAAGGAGACAGAAATGGCCCCAACCTCGAAGCAAGGATCCAGCTCTCGTCGAAGTGACGCACCCCGGCGTCGGTTCGGCTCCCGCCTGATCGTTGCTCTTTCTCTCGCGGTTGGTGCGTCGCTCGCGCTGTCGACCGCCACGCCGGCCGCCACGCCGTCGATCCCCTGGCAGAAGTGCACCGAGTCAGCCCAGAAGGGATTTCAGTGCGCCAAGATCCGGGTGCCGCTCGACTACGAGCGTCCCAGCGGGCGCAAGATCGAGCTCGCCCTGATCCGCCACCGCGCGACCGACCCGGGGCGGCGCGTCCGCACGATCTTCTACGAGCCCGGGGGACCCGGCGTGCCGGGCACCGACTACCTGCCCGCGCTCGCCTACGACGGCTTCCCGGCTCGGGTCAAGGAGCGCTTCGACATCGTCAGCTGGGACCCGCGCGGGGTTGGCGCCAGCACCGCCGTGCAGTGCTTCGCCGACAAGGCGTCCGAAGAGGCCTTCTTCGCCGGATCCGGGACGAGGAACGTCGAAGGGTTCCCGGTCGGTCCGGAGCAGATGACGACGTGGATCGACCGCTACCGCGACTTCGGCGAGCGCTGCAAGCGCCGCAACGGTCGCCTGCTCCGCCACGTATCCACGGTCGACACCGTCCGCGACCTCGATCGGATGCGTCGGCTGGCCGGCGAGCGCAAGCTGAACTACCTCGGCACGTCCTACGGCACCATCGTCGGCGCCGTCTACGCGAACACGTTCCCCGATCGGGTCCGGAGGATGGTGCTCGACGGCGTCGTCGACCCGATCGGCTGGACGCACGCACAGCGCAAGGAGAACGACGGCCTCTTCCTGCCTGGCGGGCTTCGGTTCCGGGCGGACCTGGAGACGGCCAAGACCATGGACGCCTTCCTCGAGCTGTGCGGGAGCACCGACACCGCTCACTGCGCGTTCTCGGCCGGAAGCCCCGAGGCGACGCGAGACAAGTTCGCCGAGCTGCTGACGCGGCTGCCCGTGGACGTGCCCGCCGGTCAGACGAGCCGCGGGATGGCGATCGCGGAGGTGCCCCGCGCGCTCTACTACACGCCCAACTGGGCCGCGGAAGCGAGGGATCTGCAGAAGCTGTGGGAGGACGGGCCGTCGGCCGTCCCCCCACAGGCGTTCAGCTTCGATGACCAGGAGATGGCGGTCGTCTGCGGCGAGGTCCCCTCGCCCAGGGCGGGCGCGTTTCAGGACATCGACGCCTTCGCGCGCGAGCGCTCGTTGTTCGGGCCGTTCTGGGCTTGGGATTACGAACCCTGCTCCACCTGGCCGGTGCGCGCCGCCCGCCCCTACACCGGTCGGTTCGACCACCGCACCGCCAACCCGGTGCTGGTGATCGGCAACACCCACGACCCTGCCACCCCCCTGCGAGGAGCGGAGGCGATGGAGCGGGCGCTGGCGCGGGCCCGCCTGCTCGTCCTGGAGGGCTACGGCCACACGGAGCTGATCAACCCCAGCTCCTGCGTGGACCGGCACGAGACTCGCTACTTCATCTCGGGGAAGCTCCCGCCGAAGGGATCGAGATGTGCGCAGAACTCGGCCCCCTTCAGCGACTCGATCGGCTGAGGGGGTCGATCTGGGTCGTGCTACCCGACTTCTCCCGGACTGCGGTGGCGCGGTCCGGGAGGGGTCTACCGTCGCTCGGGACCTTTCCGATTGGCCCCAGAACACACAGAAGGCGTGAACTTCTCAATCAAGTTCACGCCCTTCCCATCGGCCCGCTCTTCGAACCGCCTTCAACTCTCCGGCTCCGGCGAGGAAGACCAACTCCCGCGACGCCAACCTGAGACGTTCCGCAGGGCCCTCCATCCCCAGAAGCCGGCGGCATCATAGACACGCTCGTCCATGAGGCGCAAGTACCAACCCACTTGGCTGCCAATGGGGGTTGGCAAGCAGCCGGGGGATCAGGTGAACGCGGATGTCCACGATGAACGTGGTTATCCCGGCGCTGCAGGCGCGCTGCCCGCCGAGCGACACCACCCACTCGATGGGGCCACGCTCACTCGAGCCCAGCGTCTGAGAAGTCACCTCGACCGAGCCTCCCAGACCGCTCTCCCGCACGGTCACACACGCGTGCGGGAGCTCACCACCTGCGTAGATCCTCACTGCTCGAGCCGTTTGTGAGTGCTCCGTGAACTTGATTGAGAAGTTCACCTCCCCAATCAAGTCGCAAACGGCAGTCACGAAAGGCAGAAAAGCGCGTGAACACTAGGGAAGCTACCACCACAACTCCCTTTCTCAGGACGATCCTGATCGCGACGGGTCTGCTCGCTTCAGTGATCTTCCTCGCCCTGAGCTTCGCAGCCCCCCAGGCTGCCTCAGGCGATGACGCCGAGTGCGACAACGAGGAGTTTCGCACGGGCCCTTCCGCGTACCTGCCCGACTGCCGTGCCTATGAGCAGGTGAGCCCAGTGCAGAAGTACGGGCAGACGGTCTGGGACTCGATGCCGGTCGCGGTGGCGACCTCGGGGGTGGGGGGGCCGCGACAAGGCTGGGCTTCGGCCGACGGGCAGCGGCTGATCTACACCACGTCCATAGGCGCCCAAGCGACTGACCCGACCCGGGGCTTCGGCTCCTACCCACAGGCGGCCCATCGGACCGAGGATGGCTGGACCGCGAGCGTGATCCCCGGGGAGATACAGCCAGAGACGGACCATACCCAAGGGTCGGTCCAGCATCTCCACATGCTGCCGAACCGGGCTCGCACCGGGATGCTCTTCTACAGCCAGGCTCTACTCACCCCCGAGCAGCCCTACGGTGAGCAAGCCAGTTCCCAAGGCGTCTTCTTCGCGGAAGGTGGGGAGCGGGGGATCTGGCTCTCCCGTCCTCCCTGGGAGGGCGCGGTCCCGGCCCTGGACTCGCCTGAGTTCCGCGCCGGCGCTGGCGCCGCGACTGCTCCTGTGGGGCAGTCGGATGACGGCTCGACCTTCTACTTCATGAGCCAGCAGCTCATGACCTTAGGGGACGCATCAAGCGGCCGGGAGTGGCCGGAGGTGTGGGCGCTCTATCGCTGGAAGGACGGGGTGGTCACCAACGCTGGAGTACTTCCCGACGGGACGCTCGATGCCGCGGGCTCGATGTCGCCCGGCCTCACGCTGATGCAGGGTGGTCAGTGGACGAACGCCTCTGGCACAAACCGCAACACTCAATCCGCGGTGCTGGGAGGCAGCAACGTCGTCTCCCGCGATGGAAAGAGGGCGTTGTTCCTCGGACTGGGCAGCGGCGACTTCCCGGATCGGGTCGCACAGCTCTACCTATACCGCGAGGGCCAGTCGTCCCTGCTGCTCTCCAAGCCCACCGGCGAGGATGAGCCTATCGCCGACAGCAGGGGCGTCGCAGCAATCGGTGCTTACAATTCGACGGGCAACAACATCGACCACAACGCCAACGGGACAACCACGCTGAACTCGTTCGCCGACGAGGACCTCGACGTAATCCTGTTCAGCACCCAGGACGCGCTCACCGACGACGCGCCGACCGCGACGACGGTGATCAAGACCTACCGCTACACGGTCGACGGTGATGACGGCGAGCTTGAGTACCTAAGCGATCTCGACCGACCCTGGGCGTCGTCGGCTTCACCCGTCCGCAACCCCGGCAACGTGTTCCGGATGAGTGACGACGGCAGCCGGATCTTCTTCTGGACGCCGGCAGGCGAGTTGAAGCTCTGGCGGGACGGCGAGAGTACGCTCACGCTCGCGACGGGACTCGAGACCAGCGGGCTCATCAGTACCCGTAATGCCCGGTTCTCCGACGACGGGCGTACGGTCGTCTTCGGCTCGATCAGGGCAATTGGCGGGGAACCGAATCACCCGGCCGGCAACACCGCTCTGCAGACGCAGGTCTACCGCTTCGAGGAAGGAGTCGACACGGCCCCGCAGTGCATCTCCTGCCCGCCGGCCGATGCGGCAACGAAGGGCCCGGCGGCGATGGACATTGTCACGCCTTCCTACCCCACGGGTTTCGGTGCCATCGGCAATCAATCCCCGGCGGCTCAGACGCGCGTGATCAGCTCCGACGGCAGGAGGGTCTACTTCACGACGACCAGCACCCTCGACCCACGGGATCAGAACGCGCGAGCGGACGTCTACGAGTGGAGCGCCGACCGCGAGGGCAACGGCATCGCGCTGATCTCCAGTGGCGCTGCCAGCTCCAACGGCGCGGGTCTCCTCGATGTCGATGCGAGCGGAGACAACGTCTTCTTCGTAACCGAGGACGCGCTGACCGCATCCGATGCCGATGACATCTCCGACACCTACGTCGCCCGCGTGGGCGGCGGCCTCCCAGACCCGGCCCCCTTCGACATGGAAGAGGGCTGCAGCGCAGACACCTGCCAGGGCGGATCCTCCGATTCCCCCGCCACACCCCCGGTCGGCTCGGTCGACTTCACCGGCAAGGGCAACCCCGAGGAGCCGAGGAACCCCGCCTCCATCGCCGCCAGGTTGCTGCGATCCGCCAACGGAGCAGCCGCGAGGCTCAGGGTCCGAGTCCCCGACGCCGGACAGATCGCCGTCAGGGGCCCGAGGATCCGCGGCATCTCCAGATCGGTCCCAGGGGCCGGCAACTACACCGTCGCGATCAGGCTTACGCCCAAGGCCAGGAAGGCCCTGAGAAAGCAGGGCAGGCTCAGAACCCGTGCCCGCGTTGTCTACCGCCCCGATGAGGGAGAGCGGGCGACCAAGAACGTCCCGATCACGTTCACCAAGCCGAAGCCGAAGCGAGCCGAGAACAACAGGGGGAGCCGCTGATGTCCGCGCCCGCGATCAGCCACGACGGAACCTCTCAACTCGATTCGACGGACAGGATGAACACGATGGACAGCAGCAAGGCCGGATCGGCAATTCGGATGGGCAGGATGGCGCTCCTGGCGCTGGTTGCCGCAGTCGCCTTCCTGATGGTGGTTGCCACGCAGAGCAAGGCAGCAGACTTCGGCGTTCAGCCCGGCACGTTCGCTCCAGAGCTGGTCGGGCCGAACGCGAATCAGGCGGGCGCAGATGCCAATCTCGTCTTCGGCTGGATGATGAACGTCCACGACCCCGGCAACCTCCACACGGTCGCGGGCACGATGAGAGATGTCCACGTCGATCTCCCCGAGGGGCTGGTAGCTAACCCGACCAAGTTCCCTACTTGCTCACTTGGGCGGGTGAACCTGTCTGTCAGCACGTGCCCACGTGAGTCCGCAGTGGGGATCCTGCAGGTCAGG
The DNA here is from genome assembly GCA_964641695.1 of uncultured Conexibacter sp. Lineage (GTDB taxonomy): Bacteria > Actinomycetota > Thermoleophilia > Solirubrobacterales > 70-9 > RHKX01. The sequence continues at coordinate 2,784 of CAZXKG010000003.1, read as the reverse complement.
CTGACTCAGCTCGGCGGCAACCCGCCCGGGCCAGCCGCGCTCAACCCCCTGTTGGCGACCCGCATCTACCGCGTGCCGACGATCGGAGATGAGGCGGCCGCGTTCGCCTCCCGGGCGTTCAACTCCTTCATGGTCAGGATGAGTGCCACCGCCACGCCGGATCGCGGCTACCGGATCCGCGTCTCCACCGAGCGCCTCTACGAGGCCTCTCCGATCCTCGAGACCCTGATCACGCTCTGGGGGAACCCAGCTGAGTTTCAGGGCCCTGGACCCTACGGCCTTCCCACTGGGCCGTTCGGCGGCCCGATGTCCGCCGACACCCCGCGCGAACGCTTCCTCAGCGTGCCGACGCGCTGCGACGGCGATGCGCCCGCGCTGGATCTCACCCTGGACCCGTGGGGAACGCCTTACTACTCCCGCTTCCACACGAGCGAGGACCTCGACATGCCACAGGGCTGCGAGAACCTCGACTTCAACCCCACGATCGAGGTCGAGCCCGAGCACACCCGTGCAGCAGAACCAGCCGGCTACGACGTCACCCTCGAGGTCCCCCAGAACGAAGACGCAGTAGACGGCCTGGAGACCCCACTCCTCAAGGACGCGGTAGTCACCCTCCCCGAGGGAGTCTCGATCTCCCCAGGCCAGGTAGACGGCCTGAAGAGCTGCATCGACAACCAGTTCGGCGTCAGCCAGAACACCACGCCCAGCTGCCCACCGGCCTCGAAGATCGGCCAGATCAAGATCGACTCCCCGGTCCTCGACGATCCGCTGCGCGGCAACGTCTTCATCGGACAGCAGATCGGCCAAGATCCCGAATCCGGCCAGATGTACCGGATCTTCGTCGCCACCAGAGCACCAGGAGTCCGAGTCAAGTTCCTCGGCAACGTCGCAGCCGACAAGGACACCGGCCAGCTCACCACGTCCTTCACCGACAACCCGGAGCTCCCATTCACCAAGCTCACCCTCAGCCTCAAGGGCGGCCCACGGGGAGTGCTCGCCAACCCAAGCACCTGCGGCACCAAGACCGCAGAAGCGACCCTGACCCCTTACTCAGCCCCAGACACCCCCGCCGCGGAGATCTCCGACTCCTTCGAGATCACCTCCGGCCCCGACGCATCGGGCTGCGTGGCCAACGAAGCAGAACGCCCCTTCAACCCGAAGCTGCGAGCCGGAGTCCAAGACCCGGTAGCGGGAGCGAGCACGCCCTTCATCTTCAGGCTGACGAGAACCGATCAAGAGCAGGAGATCCTCTCCACCACGGTCAACCCACCCGCGGGCCTGACCGCCAAGCTGGCAGGCATCCCCTACTGCTCGGAGGCAGACATCCAGTCCAACTCCTGCACCGAGCAAAGCCGCATCGGCACCGAGATCGCAGGAGCGGGAGCGGGAAGCAACCCCTTCTACACCTCCCAGCACCCAGGCAAGGTCTACCTGGCCGGCCCCTACAAGGGCGCACCGCTGAGCATGGTGATCCAGGAGCCGGTGATCGCCGGCCCATTCGATCTCGCCGACATCTCGGTCAGGGCTCAGATCCACGTCGACCCGAGAACCGCTCAGCTGACCGTGATCAGCGACGAGATCCCCCAGATCAACTCCGGAGTCCCGCTCCGGGTCCGTGACCTGCAGATCAAGATGGATCGCCCTGACTTCACGATCGCCCCGACCAACTGCGATCCGATGAGCGTCGGGGCAGAGGCCCAAGGAAGCCACGGAGCAACCGCCAACCTTACCAACCGCTTCCAGGTCGGTGAGTGCTCGAGCCTCGGCTTCTCTCCCAAGCTGAACCTCAGCTTCGGCAACAACAAGCAGAACACCAAGCCCAACGCCCACCCACCGCTGAACGCCAAGCTCTCCTTCAACCAGGGCGATTCCAACATCTCCAGGGTCGAGGTGGCCCTCCCGCAGGGACTCCTCCTAGACCAAGAGCGCCTCGGCAGGATCTGCTCCCGCGCCAACTACGCAGCCAACACCTGCCCAGAGGAATCACGCGTCGGCTACGCCAAGGCAACGACCCCGCTCCTAGACGACCCAGTAGAGGGCCCCGTCTACCTGAAGGCATCAGACAACCCATTGCCGGACCTGGCAGCAGACCTCGACGGCCAGATCGACATCGACCTGTTCGGCAAGATCGACCAGAAGACCAACAAGAAGGGCCTGAACCAGATCAGGAACACCTTCGACGTCGTCCCCGACGTCCCGGTCAGCTCCTTCCAGCTGACGCTCGATGGCGGATCAGATGGCCTTCTGGTCAACAGCCGCAACATCTGCAACAGCAAGAGCGCTCAGAAGCTCTCGATCGAGATCGAGGCTCACAACAACATGAGCCTCTCCGAGAAGCCCCTGATCGGCTCCGCCTGCAAGCAGATCAACAAGCAGAAGACCAAGCAGCTCAAGAGCAAGGCCAAGAAGCTCCTCGCCAAGGCGAAGGCCACCAACAACAAGCAGAAGGCCAAGGCCCTGCGCAAGCAGGCCAAGAAGCTGCAGAGCCAAGCCAAGAAGCTGGGGCGCTGATCATGGGCGCCCCGGCAAGGACGAGATCCGGGGGGAAGAGCAAGCGAGCTGCAGCGATCAGGGCAAGGACGCCCTCCAGATCGCCGAGCCGGCGAAAGCCGGAGCCTCCCAGCTACTCGAACCGCTCAGCAAGGCCACAGGTTCTCGAAGCCGCGAGGAAGATGGCAGCCGAGCGCGGCTACGACCGCCTCCGCCTCGCCGACATCACCAACGAGGCAGGGATCTCCCACCAGGCCTTCTACGGCCACTTCGCCAACAAGCGGCACGCCGTTG
>CAZXKG010000002.1:0-66764 GCA_964641695.1 uncultured Conexibacter sp. | reverse complement strand
ATTGCGCCGTCAGGGATGTGGGTCTTTCCGTTCTCGTCCTTCAGTCGCACCTCGGTGAAGGTCGAGATCCGGCCCTTCGGCGCGCCCATGCCTGCGAGGAGCGCATGGCCAAAGTCAGGGACCGCCGGCAGAACTGCCAGTAGTGCCGAGGTGGCCCGCGTCTCCTGCTCCTCCTGGCCGCGGATCCCCGCTGCCGGGATCAGTCGTGCCGGCACCCAATCCTGCTCGGGCGCATCCTGCTGCCCTCTGCCCATCAGTCCCCTCCTCCGCTACACCTGCGATTCACCTAAGCCTATTCGGGCGAGCGGACTTGGCGTCATTACCGAAGCGACCGAGCAGCGGCTAGACCATTCCAGTCTGCGGAAGGAGCGCCAGGAAGTTCGTAAGGGCCCTGGCCACCACAACCATCTCGTCTCGGTCTGCCTGCTCGAGGCTGTCGCCGCTCTCAAGGTCGAAAGCGTCCGCCCCCTTCACCTGAACATCGGGAGCAACAGCGAGGGCGAACCCCCGCTGGATGCAGGGCGACTCAAACGTCTCGAGGCTGGTGTTGCTGGTGGTGCGCACGCAGACGACTCGGCCTGTCGCCTGGTTGTGAAGGTCGTGACTGACGACGAGCCACCGCTTCGTCTGCCCGCCGAGAGGCGGCTCCGCGTGGTAGATCCTGCCCCACTTCGGATAGTCACCCGCCGGGCCCGCTGGAGGCCACCTCGGCGTCTCACTCGAGAGTTCGGGAAGCAGGAGGAGGTCGGCGATCGCCTCCCACACCGGCTCCAGCGTCTCCGATGAGGGAACGACAACCTCACGGACGAGCTGGGCCGTGGGCAGACGTCGCAGCTCGCCGGTAGCGGCGTACCGCAGTTCCATCGCGACCGTGGGCCGATCGTCCAGTGAGTCCATGAGGACCGGAACCCCGGTGACTTCACGACGGACCCGATTGCTCGTGTTATTGGAGACGACCAGAAGGCCCAGAGCGGTCTCAGGCTGGCCGACGACCTCCCAGATGCTGCCGCGCTGCGGCACCCCCGACTGCATCGGACTCAGATGAGTCCGTCTAGATGAGTCCGTCTGCCCGCGCCTCCGCGTAGGCCCCTTCAGCCGCCTCGCGCGACTCGGGATCGTCCTGGAGCTGCGCGTAGAACGCCTGTCGCTCCATCTCTCGACGCTCAAACGCAGCCGCTCGAGCCCCTTTGAGAAGGAGCTCGCCAAGCGCCCGCCGCTTGCTTATGCCCTCAGGCAATCCCAGATCTTCGGGATGCTCGCGCACGATCTCGGACAGCGCTTCCGGCACGGGCAGGGTTTCAGCCGGCGCTCGGGTGAGCGTCATGGTCTGAAAGCTGGCGATGTCGACCCCGCGTCCCATAGGTCAAAAACTATATCAGAAAGTAATGCAGATTCTACCCCAGGCCGAACGCGGGTGATCTGCGCGCGCAGGTAACTGGCGAACAACGCGGCCTAGCCGATCTTGTCGTACATCGAGAAGATCGGGAGGTACATCGAGATCACGATGAAGCCGACCACGACTCCGACGAAGACGATCATGATCGGCTCGATCAGCGAGGTCAGGGCCTTGACCTTGGCGTCGACCTCGGCCTCGTAGAAGTCGGCCACCTTGGAGAGCATGTGCTCGAGCTGGCCGGTTTCCTCACCGACGGCGACCATCTGGGTGACCATGGACGGGAAGACGGGGCTCTGCTCCAGGGGTGCGGCGATCGTGCCGCCCTGGCGTACGGAGGCGTAGACCTTGTCCATCGACTCCGCGACGACCGCGTTGCCCGAGGTCTCGCCGGCGATCTTGATCGCCTGCAGGATCGGTACCCCGGCCTCGACGGTGCCCGAGAAGATCCGCGACCAGCGGGCGATCGCGACCTTCTGGACCACGTCGCCGACCTTGAACGGCAGGTTGAGCTTGACCACGTCCCACTGGTAGCGACCGCGCTCGGTCTTCTTCCATTGGATGAAGGCGAACGTCAGCGCCCCGATCACCGGTAAGAGGATGTACCACGAGCCGGTGAGCAGGTCGGAGGCACCGACCGTGATCTGGGTCAGCATCGGCAGCTCGGCGCTCTCGCCGGAATCGGAGGCCAGATCCTCGAAGATGCCGACGAACACGGGGACGATGAAGGCGACCACGACCGACATCACGATGATGGCGAAGGCGAAGACCAGTGCCGGGTACATCATCGCCGAGCGGATCTGACGCCGCAGGGCGTCGAGCTTCTCGATCTGGATCGCGACCATGTCGAGCGCCTGCTCGAGCCGTCCCGAGCCCTCCCCCGCGCGCACCATCGAGCGGTAGAGCGGGTCGAAGACCCCGGGCCGTCGCTCCATCGCGTCGGCGACCGAGCTGCCGGCCTCGATGTCGTCGCGCAGACCGACGATCGCTTCCTTGACCTTGTCGTCGTCGGTCTGGTCCTCGAGCGTGTAGAGCGAGCGCAGCATCGGCATGCCCGAGCCGATCAACGTCGCGTACTGGCGCGAGAAGATCGCCAGCTCGCGCATGTTGACGCTCTTGAAGCGGTCGAAGATCGAATCGATCTTCATCGCCTCGCGCTTCTCGGAGACGTCGAGGACGATCAGCCCGCGCTCGCGGAGCTGCTCGGTGACCTGCCCCTTGGACGTCGCCTCGACCTCGCCCCGGGAGGGCGCCCCGGCGACGTCGACGGCGCGGAACGCGAAGGTCGTCACTGCGCGCCTCCGAGACTCGCGGCGGCACCCTGGTACTGCGGAGCCTGGGCGCCGCCGCCGTTAGGCGTGGGCATCCCGCCCAGCAGCCGCCGCAGCTCCTCGGGAACGGCCGCGCGTTGCTCGGCCAGCTTGTTGGTTATCCGGCCCTGACGGACGAGCTGGGCCAGGTGGGCGTCCATCGTCTGCATGCCGGACGCGCCCGAAGTCTGGATCGCCGAGTAGATCTGGTGGGTCTTGCCCTCGCGGATCAGGTTGCGGATCGCCGGTGAGGGAACGAGCACCTCGCAGGCGCAGACGCGTCCGGCGCCGTCGACCGTCGGCAGCAGCTGCTGGGTGATGATCCCCTGCAGGGCGATCGAGAGCTGCATCCGCACCTGATGCTGCTGCTCGGCCGGGAAGACGTCGATGATCCGGTCGACAGTTTGCGAGGTCGACTGGGTGTGCAGGGTCGCGAAGACGAGGTGGCCGGTCTCCGCGGCGGTCAGCGCGGTCGAGATCGTCTCGATGTCGCGCATCTCGCCGACGAGGATCACGTCGGGGTCCTGCCGCAGGGCAGCCTTCAACGCCATCGAGAAGTTGGGGGCGTCGGCGCCGATCTCGCGCTGGTTGACGATGCACTTGCGGTGGGGGTGCATGAACTCGATCGGATCCTCGATCGTGAGGATGTGCTCCTCGCGCTCGCGGTTGATCGCGTCGAGCATCGCCGCCAACGTCGTCGTCTTGCCCGAGCCGGTCGGGCCGGTGACGAGGACGAAGCCGCGCGGCTTACGGGTGAACTCGCTGAGCACCGCCGGCAGCCCAAGATCGTCGAGGCCCTTGATCTCCTGCGGGATGTGGCGGAACGCGGCGCTGATCGCACCGCGCTGGAAGAAGCAGTTGACGCGGAAGCGGGCGACCCCGGGGATCGCGTAGGCGAAGTCGAGCTGCTGGTCGTTCTCGAAGCGCTTGCGCTGGTCGTCGTTGAGGATCGCGTAGACGACCTCACGGGTCTGCTGCGGGGTCAGCTCAGGGATGTCGTCGAGTGGCGCGATCTGCCCACGCACGCGAACCGCCGGGCAGAAGCCCGGGGTCAAATGCACGTCGGAGGCACGCAGCTCGACCATCCGCGTGAGCACTTCCGCGAAGTCGAAGTGGCTCATCCCCGCTTACTTCGTCAGCGGCGAAGCGATGCTTGAGCGATCTCCGCGGCCCGCCGCCGCCGCGACAGCGTCGTTGCACCGGCTCGTGGCTCTCCGAGATGCCCAGGATCGGCTCGCGAAGCCGTCGAATGGGCAGCTGACTAGCGGTGGTGCCGGCTATCCACCGCTTGAAGACGGCGAAGCTAGCCGGGGGCGGGATCCCCGCTCGGACCTTCATCCTCGACATCCCTCCGACCGAGCGGCAAAGCCCCCGTACCCATCTGATCGAGCTGGCCGCGCCGGTACAGCATGTACTCGCGCACGGCGATCTGACCCGCAGCGGCCGCGGGGATCGCAAGCAAGGCTCCCGGTACGCCCAGCAGCGTCCCGCCGAAGATCGCCGCGATCACCACGATGAACGGGTCGAGCTGGACCGCCCGGGACTGAATGCGCGGCTGGACCACGTAGTTCTCGAACTGCTGGTAGACGATCGCGAAGATCGCCCAGATGATCGTCATCGTCGGGAAGTCCGTGAAGACCGTGATCAGACCGACGATGAGCGCGCCGATCGTCGCGCCGATCAGAGGAATCAGGTCGAGGATCGCGACGATCACAGCCAGCGCCAGCGGCGCGGGGGCACCGAGGATCTGGAGCACGATGTACGCCGCGATCCCGGCGATGGTCGCCTGCGTAAGCGCTCCACCGACGTAGTTGGAGACGGCGACGGCCATCCGATCCACAGCACGGGTCAACGCTTCGGCCTCGTCGGGACGGCGGGTGGCGATGAAGGCCTGCGTCCACGTCCGCCCGCGCGAGACCATGAAGATGCTCATCACCAGGATCGTCACCAGGGCGAACAACGAGCCGACCAGGCCGGCGCCGAGATCGGCGAGGGTCGCGGCGACGTCGTCGAGCTGGCCCGCCGCGTCGTTGGCGGCGTCTTCGAGCTTGCTGACAAGGTCGAAGTCCTCGTTGAGGTCGCGAAGGGTGTCGCTGCCCTGGATCGTCTCGTTCAGATCCTGCACGTAGCTCGGCAGGTCGTTGACCAGATCGCTCCCCGCCGTCACCGCCGGCGGGATCAGGATCGCGCCCAGCCCGATCGGTACGGCGACGAGGAACAGGTAGACCAGAGTGATCGCCAGCCCACGCGGCATGTGCCGCTGCAGCAGGTTGACCGGCGCCGAGACCGAGACCGCGACGAACATCGCGACGAACAGCCACGCGATCGGGGTTCTCAGCAAGTAGACGAGATAGAGCGCGAACGCGCTGATGACGACGATCGAGACCACGCGGAGAACGCCGCGCAAGGTCGGCTCGTGCTTGACCATGACGTCGGCCACCTCGGCGCCGCCGCCCCTACCCCCTCCAGATTCGGCTCTACTGCCGGCGCCGCTGTCGCCGGCCGCTCCCGGTGGGTTCGCCATCGATGCTGATGTTCATGGCTGCGCCGGACGGCTTCGCGGGCGCTCAGACCGCGACTCGCGCAACCTCCTCGATGCTCGTCATCCCCGCATGCACCTTCTGGATCCCATCCTCACGCAGGGTCAGCATCCCCTCCGTACGTGCGAGCTGCTCGATGTCCGCCTGCGAGGCGCCGTCGACGGTCATCTCCTTGATCCCCTCGCTCATCTGCATGACCGAGTAGAGCCCGACACGGCCCCGGTAGCCGGTGCCGCCGCAACGCGAGCAGCCGACGGCCTCCCAGCCCTCCAGATCGGCGCCGACCCGGAAGCCGGAAAGCTCCAGCGCACGCTGCTCGATCACCGTGCGCTGCTTGCAGTCGGGACAGAGCTGACGGGCCAGCCGTTGTGCGACAACGCAGTCGATCGCCGAGGCGGTGAGGAAGCTCTCGACCCCCATCTTGGTCAGCCGGGTGATCGCCGCGGGGGCGTCGTTGGTGTGCAGGGTGGTCAGCACGAGATGGCCGGTGAGGGCGGCCTCGATCGCGATCCGCGCGGTCTCGGCGTCGCGGATCTCGCCGACCATGATCACGTCGGGGTCGGCGCGAAGCATCGATCGCAGCCCGGTGGCGAAGTCGAGTCCCGCCTTGCGGTTGACCCCGATCTGGTTGACGCCGGAGATCTGGTACTCGACCGGGTCCTCGATCGTGATCACGTTCTTGGTCACGTCGTTGAGCTCGTTCAACGCCGAGTAGAGCGTCGTCGACTTGCCCGACCCGGTCGGTCCGGTGACCAGGACGGCACCGTAGGCCTGGTTGAAGGCGGACTGGAATCGGCGCCGCGCCTCGCCCCCCATGCCGAGCTCGTCGAGGGTGCGCATCGCCTGCGACTTGTCGAGGATGCGGATCGTTGACCCCTCCCCGCGCTCGGTCGGGACCGTGACGACGCGAAGGTCGATCCGCTTGTCCTCGACGGTCACCGCGACGCGCCCGTCCTGGGGCACCCGCTTCTCGGCGATGTCGAGCTCGCTCATGATCTTGATCCGCGAGATCACTCCAGAGACCATCCGCTTCGGCACGCGGGCGACCTCGCTGAGGACGCCGTCGATGCGAAAGCGAACCCGCATCTCCTTCTCGTCCGGCTCGAAGTGGATGTCGGAGGCCCGCTCGTTGACCGCCTGTCCGATGATCGAGTAGACGAGCTTGATCACCGGCGCGTCCTCGGCCGACTCCCGGAGCTCGGTGACGTCGGCGCCGCCGAGCGCCATCTCGTCCTCGTCCTCGGAGACGGCCTCGGAGACCGCGGTCTCGAGCGTGTTGAGACGGCTGATCAGACCGTCGATGTCGGCCTCGGCCGCGACCGCTACCCGGCAGCTGAGCCCGGTCATCATCTGGATGTCGTCGACGGCGAGCACGTTCGCCGGATCCGCCATCGCGAGCAGCAGCGTGTCCGAGTCGACGTAGCCGACCGGGACGGCGTGGAAGCGGCGGGCGGCCTGGACCGAGACGAGGTTGGCCGCGCCCATGTCCACCTGGTAGATCCCGAGGTCGAGATGGTCGAGGCCGTAGCGCTCGGCGACCGCGCGCGAGAGCTGATCGGGGGTGATCAGGCCGGTGTCGATCATCAGCGACTCCGGCGAGATCGCCGAGACGCGGGCCTCGGCGATCGCCTGGTCGACGCGATCGGCGTCCAGATAGCCCAGCTCTACGATCACGTCGGTGACGAAGCGGCCGCTGTGCGCACGGGTGCGTGGCGAGGAGATCCCCGGCGTGCCAGACTCCTCCGGCGTGTAGGCGAGCGCCTCGCTGCCGGCACCCGGATCCGGCACCGGGCGCAGGTAGTCGGGACGCTGCGGCGGCATGCCGGGCGGGGTGCTCATCGTGCTCTCTGTCGGACTGCTTGGCGCATCACATCGATCGGAGGGTCGAGGCCCGTCCAGATCCGAAACGACTCGGCGCCCTGGCGAACCAGGATCTCGAGGCCATCCACCACCCTCGCGCCGGCCTTGGCCGCGGCGAGAGCAAGGCCCGTCGGCTCGGATCCGTAGACGAGATCCACGACAATCGAACTTTCGTCCAGTTGATCGGCTGAGATCGCCAAAGCCTTTAAGGCTGCCTCAACCGAAACCCGCTCCGCACCGGGACTTGCAAGGCCGATGGAGGTGGTGTTCACGAGCAGATCGACTCCCGCCAGATCGCCTCCGAGCCCCTCCGCACGCCCGCCGGCCAGCGACTCGACCAGTTCCTCGGCGCGTTCGCGCGTGCGGTTTCTCACCGTCACCGAAGCGCCCGCCCCCAGCAGCGCCCAGGCGACGGCTCGAGCGGATCCACCGGCCCCGTAGACGACCGCCCGCGTCCCCGCCGGATCGAACCCCTCCGGCAGGGAGGCGAGGAACCCCGGTGCGTCGGTGTTGTCGGCCTTGATCTCCCCGCCCGCGAAGGTGAGCGTGTTGGCCGCTCCGGTCGCCGCGACCGCGGCCGATGCGCTCGTCGAGATCGCCGCCGCGGCCTCCTTGTGCGGGATCGTCACGTTGACGCCGACGAACCCCTCGCGTCGCAGTCCCTCCACCCCTGCCCGGAAGCCCTCGGGGCTGAGCTCGATCGCTTCGTAGGTCCACTCCTCGGCGAGCCCGAGCGCGGCGAACGCCGCGGCGTGCATGCGCGGGGAGAGCGAGTGGGAAACCGGCTGACCGAGCACGGCGAGCCGCTTCATCGCGGATCCTCAGCAGTCGGTCGGAGCTTTGCCCTCGGCTTCACGAGCCGAGTTGTACTCCTCGGAGGCGGCGAGGAACTCGTCGTAGTCGTTGGTGAAGAAATGCTCCCCGCACGTGTTCGGCTTGACCACGTAGTAGAGGTAGTCGTCGTTGGTCGGGTTGGCGGCCGCCTCGAGCGAGGCCAGGCCCGGGTTCGCGATCGGGGTCGGCGGCAGTCCCTGGGCCAGGCGCGTGTTGTACGGAGAGTCGGTCGCCAGGTCCGACTCGGTCAAGGGTTCGTCGAAGTTGTCCAGGTGGTAGCGGAGCGTGGCGTCGATCCCGAGCGGGATGCCGTCTCGCAGGCGGTTGTAGATCACCGCGGCGACGACCGCGCGCTCCTCGGCCACCATCACCTCGCGCTCGATCATCGAGGCGACGATCACGACGTCGTACTCGGTCAGGTTCGCCTTCTTCGCCTTCTTCAGGTTGACCTGGGCGATGTTCGTGTTGAAGGCCGTCAGCTGCTGGTCGATCAGGTCGTTGACCGAGGCCCGCCGGGTCAGCTCGTAGGTCGAGGGGAACAGGAACCCCTCGAGGCTGGCGTCGGCGGGAGCGCCCTTCTTCTCTGCCTTGAACGCCTTCGGCGCCCGCTTCGTCTCCTTCTCGTAGTTGCCCTTGAGGCCGGCGTCCTTGGCGAGACCGGCGATCTGAGCGCGCGTGTAGCCCTCGGGGATCGTCAGCGTGGTCGTTCGCACCGGCTTCTGCTGCTCCTGGATCGGCGCCGGCTCGTCATCCCCGGAGATCCGGTCGACCAGCTTCGGCACGGCGACGACGGCGCCGACCACGATCAGGGCGATCAGAACGAGCGCGATCAGCCAGCGCAGCCAGTTGGGCATGCCGCCGCTCGGCTGCTTCGGCGGTCGCGGTCCGCCCGGTCCCGAGGGCCGCACGATCGGCGGTGGTGGCGGCGCGCTGCCCTCTCCGGCGCTCGTCCACTCGCTCGCATCGGGCCGTCGTTGCACGGGCGGCGGCGGCAGCTCGAAGTCGTCGGTGATCCCCGTCGGCTGCGGAGCCTGGTGACGCTCACGGCGCGGCATGACCTCGTCGGCGCTGAGCCGGGGCTGCTCGGGCGGCTCGGCGGCGGCTGCGCCCAAGGGACGCCTCATCGGCGGCGGCTCGGGTGCCTGAGGCGCGGGCTCCGGCGGCGTCGCCGCCCTGCTCTTCGCCTCTTCGATCGCCCCGCGACCCCGATCCGCCACGCCGTCGATCACCCCTCCGACGCGCTTTCCAAGCGATGCGCGACCGGCGCGCTCCCGGCGCTTCTCCTCACGGGCCCGGCGTCTCTCCTCGCGCGCTCGCGCCTCCGGATCCTCGTCCAGGAAGGGGTCGGCGAAGCTACCGTCGGCCCCAGCCACCGGCATGTCCTCGTCGCGGCGATCGCTCATCGCCGGCCCGCTTCCACAGCCATCAGGTAGGAGTCCAGCAGATGTGCGGCGGCGAGCGAGTCCTCGGCCGCGCCGGCACCGGCCCGCCGCGACGCCGAAGCCATCCGGGTGGTCAGCCGTTCGTCGTAGGTGTCGACCTCGATCGCGGTCCGCTCGGCGACGGCCACGGCGAAGTCACGGGCCGTGACCGCCTGGGCTCCCTCGCTGCCGTCGAGCGACACCGGCAAGCCGATCACGATCCGCCCGGCGCCCTCCCGCTCGGCGAGCTCGGCGACCGCCTTCGGGTCCGGCGGCTCGATCGGTTCGAGCGGTCGCGAGATCGTGCCGCTGGGATCGGAGATCGCGCAGCCGCAACGCGCGGTGCCGTGGTCGACAGCCAGGTACCTCACGGCGGCCGGCGCTACTCCAGCCCGGCCAGAAGCGATTCCCTCGCCTTGGCCACGGCTTCGTCGAGCTTCTCGACGTCGCGGCCCCCCGCCTGAGCGACCTCAGGCTTTCCGCCTCCCCCGCCGCCGACCAACGCCGCCGCCGCCCGGATCGCATCCGCCGCCGACAGGCCTCGCGCGACCGCGTCGTCGGAGAGGACCCCGACCAGCGAGACCTTCTCCCCGACCTGCCCGCCGAGGACGACCGCCGCCTCACCGAGCTGAGCCTTCACGTCGTGGGCGAGAGCCAGCAGCGCGCGGGCGTCCTCGACCTCGCCGACGACACCGGCGACCACGGCGACTTCGCCGATCCGCTCGGCGTTGCGGGCGAGCTCGGCGGCGCGCTTGCCCGCCTCCTCGGCACCGGCGGCCGCAGCCCGCTTCTCGAGCTCGGTCAGCCGGGCGCCGGCACGCTGCGCCGCCGTGAGCGGATCGTCCTTGCCGCCGAGCTCCTCGCCCACCCGCTCCAAGGTCGCGCTGCGCTCGCGGAACCAGTCGATCGCCGCCGGTCCGGTGATCGCCTCGATCCGCCGCACGTTCGAGGCGCTGGAGCCCTCCGAGGTGACCGTGAAGATGCCGATCTCCGCCGTGTTCGAGACGTGGGTGCCGCCACAGAGCTCGCGAGAGACGCCCTCGACCTCAACGACGCGCACCCAATCCCCGTACTTCTCGCCGAAGAGGGCCATCGCCCCCTGGCGCTCGGCCTCCTGACGCTCCATCTCGATCGCGCGGACCGGAGCGCTCTCCTTGATCCAGGCGTTGACCCGATCGTCGATCGCGTCGAGATCCTCCGCGGTCAGCCGCGAGCCATGGGTGAAGTCGAAGCGCAGCTTGTCGGGACGCACCGCGGATCCCGCCTGACGGACGTGGTCGCCGAGGCGCTCACGGAGCGCGGCGTGCAGGAGGTGCGTCGCGGTGTGGTTGCGCATCGTCGCCCAGCGGTCGGCGAGGGCGACGACCGCCTCGACGCTCGCCCCCGCCTCGGGGGCCGGGCCGCGAACCAGCAGCGCCTGATCGCCGCCGACGCGGAACACGCCCGTCACCTCGGCGCTCTCGCGGCTCCCGTCGGGAAGCTCCCAGCTCAACGAGCCGGCATCGGAGATCTGACCACCGCCCTCCGGGTAGAAGGGGCTCTCCTCGAGCTTGACCAGGGCACCGTCGCCGTTGCGGGACTCGGCGGCGAGGACCGCGGTGTCGGCTCGCAGGTCCTCGTAGCCGACGAAGCGGGATCGCGGCGAGGAGCCGACGAAGCCACTGACGTCGTCGTCGGAGCGCCTGTCGCCGGCAATGCCGCCCTCTCGGGCTCGCTGCCGCTGCGCCGCCATCTGCGACTCGAACCCGGCCTCGTCGACGCCGAGACCACGCTCGGCGGCGAGCTCGCGGGTGAGATCGAAGGGAAAGCCGTAGGTGTCGTGCAGCTCGAAGGCGTCGTCCGCGGAGACCGCCCCGCTGCCGGCCTCGAGCTCGCGAGCGAGGATCCCCTCGAGGATCTGGGTGCCACGATCGAGCGTCCGCCCGAAGCTCTCCTCCTCGGAGTCGACCCAGCGGTAGATCGTCTCCCGTTCGCTGGCCAGAGCCGGGTTGACCGGGGAGAGCATCTCGATCGTCCGCTCCGCGTAGCGACGCAGGTAGGGGGCCTCGAGCCCGAGAACGCGGCCTTGGTGGATCGCCCGGCGCAGGACGCGCCGGAGGACGTAGCCGCGGCGCTCGTTCGAGGGAACCACGCCGTCAGCGATCAGCTGCACGGCCCCGCGCACGTGGTCGGCGATGATCCGCATCGCCCTGGTGGCGACCTCGTCCGCGCCGGCGTACTCGCGGCCGGAGAGCTCGATCGAGAGGTCGACGAGCGGCCGCAGCAGGTCCGTGTCGTAGACCGAGTCGACGCCCTGCTTGATCGCCGCCATCCGCTCCAAGCCCATGCCGGTGTCGATGTTCTTCGCCGGCAGCTCGGTGAGCGAGCCGTCCGCGTGCAGGTCGTAGGCGGTGAAGACGAGGTTCCAGAACTCGAGGAAGCGATCGGAGTCGTCTCCGGGCAGATCGGACTCGCTGCCGAAGTCGAGCCCGCGATCGACGTAGAGCTCCGAGCACGGTCCGCAGGGCCCGGTGTTGCCGGCCTGCCAGAAGTTCTCCGCGCGCGGCAGGCGGACGATCCGCTCCTCGGGCACTCCCTGCGCCTTCCAGAGCTCGATCGCCTCCTCGTCGGCGCCGAGGCCAAGCTCCTGGTCGCCGCCGAAGACCGTGACCCAGAGCTCCTCCGGCGCGAAGCCGAAGCCGGCGAGCGAGAGCTCCCAGGCGAAGGCGATCGCCTCCTCCTTGAAGTAGTCGGCGAACGAGAAGTTGCCGAGCATCTCGAAGCAGGTGAGATGGCGGGCGGTGCTCCCCACCTCGTCGATGTCGGGGGTGCGGAAGCACCGCTGGCAGGAGGTCAAACGCGAGCGCGGCGGCTCCTCCCGGCCGAGGAAGTAGGGCTGGAAGGGCTGCATCCCGGCGGTGGTGAGCAGGACGCTCGGATCGTCGGAGGCGGGGATCAGCGAGGCGGAGCGAACGCGGAGGTGCCCGCGCTCCTCGAAGTACGACATGTACGTCTCGCGTATCTCCTCGGAAGTCACGGCGTGGAAGGCTACGCGACCGCGCAGATCAGCATGCCCGCGCGCTCGCCGGCCGGCGCGAGGCGACGATTGTCCCGTGGCCGACGACCAGGTTCCCGGCGTAGAGGACCGCGGTCTGGCCGGGAGCGGAGGCGCGGACCGGCTCCTCGAGCTGGACGAACGCGCGCGATGGCGTCTCCCCGCCCGCTGAGCTGACCTCATCCGGTTCGACCGCGCAGGGCAACCGCCGCGACCGGTCGCGAAGCCGGACGCCGTCGACGACCGCTGCCGGACGGCTCAGCGTCACGTCGCCGATCTCGACCTCGTCGGCGAGCAGGCCCTCCTCGCCGCCGACGACGACGCGGTTCGCCTCCGGGTCGACTGCGAGCACGTACAGCGGCGAGCCGGTGCCGCCGACTCCGATCCCCTTGCGCTGACCGACCGTGAACAGATGGTGGCCGACGTGGGTTCCGAGGACGGCCCCCTCGGGGTCGACGATCTCCCCCGGACTCTCCTTCAGACCGCCATGCTCGGCGAGGAACCCCGCCTTGCCGACGCCCGAGAGGAAGCAGAGATCTTGGCTCTCCGCGCGATCGGCCACCGCGAGTCCGGCGGCTCGGGCCTGCTCGCGCACCTCGCTCTTACGCAGCTCCCCAAGCGGGAACCGGAGCTTCGCGAGCAGCTCGGTGGGCAGCGCGGCGAGCATGTAGGTCTGGTCCTTCGCCGGATCGACCCCGGGTGAGAGCAGCGGCCCCAGCTCCGTGCGCTCGATCCGCGCGTAGTGGCCCGTCGCGAGGCCGACGGCGCCGAGGCGGTCGGCGATCCCGACCATCGGCGCGAGGCGCACGCGCCCGTTGCAGCCGACGCACGGGTTCGGGGTCGCGCCCGCCGCGTACCCGTCGAGGAACGGCTGGACGACGCCCTCGCGGAACCGCTCGCGCAGGTCGACCGTCAGATGCGGGACCTCCATCGCGTGGCTCATCGCCCGCGCGGTCCGCACCGACTCCGCCGAGCAGCAGCTCCGCTCGCCGTCGTTGGCCGGATCCGACCAGAGCTCGAGCGTGACCGCGACGACCTCGTTGCCCGCCTCTCGCTCACGGAGCATCGCGACGGCGCTGTCGACCCCGCCGCTGACCGCGACGAGCACGCGCTCGCCGAGCTCCGGAGGATCGAGCAGCGAGGAGAGCGCCGTCGACACCGCAACCCCGAGCGCTCGGTGGACGGCCTCGGCGGCGAGGTCAGCGGCGTGCGATCCGACCGGGCTCAGACCACCGAGCTCGGCCGAGATCCGTTGCGGATCCAGCAGCGCCGCCTCGAGCAGCGGCATGCCTTCGACGAGCTCGGCGGCGGCGGCGGCGGCGGCCCGGGCGGCCGCGCATCCGCTCGCGCTTTGCCGGACGCCCGAAAGGCGCCCGTCGGCGATCAGCAGCGAGATCTGGAGCCGGTCTCCGCAGGCGGCTCCGCCCGCGCTACCGACGGCCGACCCCGGCAGGGGGTCGCCGCGGCGCGAGTCGTCGTCGAGATAGGTCTCGAAGGCCAGGTTCTCCACGGTTCGAAGATAACTGCCGACCGGATCCTCCGCTGCGCGTCCGGTCCGGTCGGTTGGCCTGTGCAACCTGGAAGCAGGGACGAGGCCGCAGAGTCGGGTAGGCAAAGACCGCGCCTTTCGTGGATCTCGTCCCCGGCGCAGGGGGAACACATCCACGTTGTGCGGACTATCTACGCCTTTCGTGGATCTCATCTTCATCTCGCGGAGATGAGATCCACCTTGTGGGACTTTCGCTCTGCACGGCATATAGGCGCTCCATCGCCGGCATCCCCCGCAGGGCGAAGCCCGAGAAGGTGCCGTGATCCAGGCGCCGCCGCGGGTGGGGAGCGCACCGGAGCACCGGGCGGGGCCGAATGCCCCGGAGGATCTCTCGGCAGTTACTACGGGTAGATGCCGCGCTGGCCGCCCTTGTAGAGGGCGTCGTCGATCGCCTGCTCGATGCCGTCCTTGTCGCGGAAGCCGTAGGAGACGGACGCCGTGGGGACGTTGTCGGTGAGCTTGCGCGGGCGGATCACGACCAGCGCGGGTACGCGGCTGACCGAGACCCCCGACGTGATCCGCGAGTACCTGGCGATCTTGTCCGAGTCGACGAGGAAGGTGGCCACGTCGTTGCGGCTCTCGAGCTGCCGGACCGCCGATTTCATCTGCCGGCCCGAGAGGCTCTTCGGGTGGGTGACCAGGAGCGCGATCGCATCGTCCTTGGCGAAGGCGACCAGGACGTCCTGGGGCAGGCCCTTGGAGGGGAGCATGCCGTCGGCGGAGCTCGACGAGCCGGCACCCGCCGGAGGCTCGGTCGGGGTCGAGGTGCTCGGCGAAGTTGCCGTGCCCGCCGAACCCGACGGCGCGGCGTCGGGCGTCGGGGTCGAAGGGGTCGCCGTCGCGGCGGATGCACCCGGCACATCGGCCGGGGCGCTGGATTCGCTCGTCGCCGACTCAGGCACCACGGCACCGGGATCGTCCGGTGCGACGTCGGACCCGCCGCCGCCCATCGACATCATCAGGATCAGGCCGAAGGCGATCACGCCGACGGCGAGGATCGCGATCTGGACCATCGGGTTCTCGTTGAGGGCCTTCCTCACGTGCGACCCCCAGCGGTCGATACAGGAAAAACGGGCTCCAGCTCGCCGATGTCACCCGGCTGTTGAACCCTGAAGTACAGGGGGGAGCCTGCTGGCCCGCCCAAGAGCGGGTCAGACGACGGCTCCCTAGCCAATCGTGTTGGTTCACACTTGGGGTGACTGTCGAACGAGCTAGGGCCCATGATCAAACTACCAGGGCCCTTCGGCGGATTCGCCGAGAACCTTGAGGAGGCCGTCCGCTTGCAAGCGGAACCGCAACGCCGCTCTCAGCCTGGATCAGTCCGAATCGCGCAGATGAGCCAGAGCTGCGTCGGTGTCCTCGTGGACGACGACCCGCTGCAGACAGCCCTCGGCGAACGCCAGCTCGAGCGCGATCGGCGAGCTGTCGCCGATCGCGCCGCCCTCGCGCCAGACGTAGTCGACAGTCCCCACCCCGACCGTGCTGGCATCCGCGGGGCCCGGGTGGAAGTCCTCGATCGCGTAGCGACGATCCAGATGGTCGAAGAGCTTGTGCGCCCAGGCGAGGGCTTCGTCTGGGCCGCGGCGGACCGTGCGGCCGGTATGCACCTCCACGTCCTCGGCGACCAGCTCGCGGAGCTCACCCTCCTCCCCGCCGTTGATCGCGTCGATCACCCGGCGGGCGAGGCTCCGCGGATCGGCCGGTGCCGGAGTAGCGGCCATCCGATCTCTCAGGCCTCCGGCTCCGCGTTCGCGGCGACCACGCCGACCCCCGGCGCGAGCGCGACCCCGAGCTCGCGGAGCTGGCGCGGGTCTACCGGCGCCGGTGCGCCCGTGAGCGGGTCCGCGCCGGATGCCGTCTTCGGGAAGGCGATCACGTCGCGGATCGAATCGACGCCGGCGGCAAGGGCGCAGATCCGGTCGATCCCGTAGGCGATGCCGCCGTGCGGCGGCGCGCCGAAGCGCAGCGCCTCGAGCAGGAAGCCGAAGCGCGCCTGCGCCTCCTCGGCGTCGATTCCGAGCAGCGAGAGCACCTGCTCCTGCTGATCCGAGTCGCTGATGCGGATCGAGCCGCCGCCGATCTCCCAGCCGTTCCAGACCACGTCGTAGGCGAGCGCCCGCATCGAGCCGGGATCGTCGGGGGCGACATCGCCCGAGAAGGCCGTGAAGGGGTGGTGGAGCGGCGTCCAGCGGCCCTCGTCCTCGCTCCACTCCAGCAGCGGCCAGTCGGTGACCCAGCAGAGGGCGTTGGAGCCCTCGGGGATCTCGCCCCAGCGCTCGGCGAGCATCACGCGCATCGTGCCGAGCACCTTGTTGGCCATCGCGGGGGTATCGGCGACGATCAGCAGCAGGTCGCCCTCCTCCGCCTCCAGCGCCTGGTTGAGCGAGGC
Organism: uncultured Conexibacter sp.; assembly: GCA_964641695.1. Classification (GTDB taxonomy): domain Bacteria; phylum Actinomycetota; class Thermoleophilia; order Solirubrobacterales; family 70-9; genus RHKX01. The sequence continues at coordinate 50,434 of CAZXKG010000002.1, read as the reverse complement.
GAGCTCGGCCTCGGTCAGGAACTTCGCCGTCGGCGAGCGCCAGCCGTCGCCCTCGCGGAAGGCCCAGACCAAGCCCTTGGCGCCGAGCTCCTGGGCGGTCGCGATCAGCCCGTCCAGCTCCGAGCGTGGGATCTCGCGCTTGCCGGCGTTCATGCCCTTGACGATCCCGCCGCCGTCGAGCGTGCCGCGGAAGACGCGGAACTCGGTCTCGCGCAGCGCCTCGGAGAGCTCGGTCAGCTCCATGCCGAAACGGATATCCGGTCGATCCGTCCCGAAGCGGGACATCGCCTCGTCGTAGGGGATCCGCGGCAGCGGAAGCTCGATCTCGACGCCGGCCTCGCCCAGCACGCGCTGCAGCAGGCGCTCGTTGGCGGCGATCACGTCGTCGACCTCGACGAACGACATCTCGATGTCGAGCTGGGTGAAGTCGGGCTGGCGGTCGGCGCGCAGATCCTCGTCCCGGAAGCAACGGGCGATCTGGTAGTAGCGCTCGAAGCCGCCGATCATCAGCATCTGCTTGAAGAGCTGCGGCGACTGCGGGAGCGCGTAGAAGGAGCCCTTCTGCAGCCGGCTCGGGACGAGGAAGTCGCGCGCGCCCTCCGGAGTCGAGCGGGTCAGCACGGGCGTCTCGACCTCGACGAACCCCTCGCCGTCGAGCTGGGACCGCATCGCCCGGGTGAGGCGGGCACGGAGCTCGATCGCCTCGCGCATGTGGGCGCGCCGCAGGTCGAGGTAGCGGTAGCGGAGACGGGTCTCCTCCCCGGTCTCCCCCTGATCGCCGCCGGCGCGACCCTCGATCTCGAACGGCGGCGTGTCGGCGTCGGCGAGCAACGTCGCGGCGTCGACCCGAACCTCGACGGCGCCGGTCGGGATCTCGGGGTTGACCGTCTCCTCGGAGCGCTCGACCACCGGGCCGCTGACGCTGATCACGTCCTCCGAGCGCAGCTTGTGACCGAGCTCGAACGCATCCGCGGAGGCATCGTCGGGGTCGAAGACGAGCTGCACGATCCCGGTCCGATCGCGGAGGTCGATGAAGATCAGCCCCCCATGGTCGCGACGCCGGTTGACCCAGCCCGCGACCCGGGCCCCCGAGCCGACCCGATCGGGCAGGATCTGACCGCACCAGGTGTCGCGATAGGCGTTGCCGCTTTGCAGGGGGAACTCGGGGATCTGATCGGTTTCGCTCACGACCGCGCAGTCTCGCATCCGCGTGTCCTCAGCGCCCTTCCGGCGGGACCGGTTCGTCGCTCTCGAAGTTGCTTCCTCCACGAAGGACGCGAAACCCGTCCCCATCGGGGAGAACGTTCCCCTCGAAGAACGCGGCCTATCGAAAGCGACGTTTCTGCGACAGCAAGGGCGCGACTATCGATCAGCGGGACGCATGAGCGCATCCGCGAGCGAGGCCATGTCCACCTCGCGCTGCTCGCCGCTGCCCATGTCGCGCAGCTTGCAGGTGCCGTCGGCCTCGAGGATCACTGCGTAGGCGGCCCCGGAGCGGTCCGCCTGCTTCATCTGCCCCTTGAAGCTGCGCTCGGCGAGGTCGAGGTCGGCGGCGAGGCCCTCGGCACGCAGCTCGGTGACCAGGGCGAAGGCCCGGGCTCGCTCGTCGGCGGCGATCACGAAGGCGTCGATGCGCGGCGCGGTGACCGGCGCCTCCATCGCGAGCAGGATGCGCTCCACTCCCGCGGCCCAGCCGATCGCTGGCGCGGGCCGGCCGCCGAGCAGCTCGACCAGGCCGTCGTAGCGGCCGCCGCCGCCGACGCCGGATTGGGCGCCGAGGCGGTCGCAGGTGAACTCGAAGACGGTCCGGTTGTAGTAGTCGAGGCCGCGGACGAGTGTCCCGTCCAGCTCGTAGGAGACGCCGGCGCCGTCGAGCAGCTCGCGGACGGCCGTGAAGTGCTCGGCGTCCTCGCCTTCGAGCCGGTCGAGCATGCGTGGAGCGCCAGCCATCACCGCCTGCGTCCCCGGGTCGTCGGCGTCGAAGGCGCGCATCGGGTTGGCGTCGATCCGCTCGCGGACGCCCTCGGAGAGGTCGGCCTCGTGGGCGCGGAGGTACTCGCGGAGCTCATCGCGGTATCGCGCCCGGGACTCGACCGACCCCAGCGACGAGAGCCGCAGCCGCAGGTCGTCGATCCCGAGATCCTTGAAGATCCCGTCGAGGAGGACGATGAGCTCGGCGTCGACCAGCGGCGAGCTCGAGCCGATCGCCTCGGCGCCGATCTGGTGGAACTGACGGAAGCGCCCCTCCTGCGGGCGCTCGTAACGGAAGAACGGCCCCTCGTAGCGGAGCTTCACCGGCTGCGGGAGCTTGTGCATCCCGTGCTCGACGTAGGCACGGCAGACGGACGCGGTCCCCTCCGGTCGCAGGGTGATCGAGCGCCCGCCCTGGTCGTCGAAGGTGAACATCTCCTTGCGGACGATGTCGGTGGACTCCCCCACCCCACGTGCGAACAGCGCGGTGTCCTCGAAGATCGGGGTCTCGATCAGCCCGTAGCCGGCCGGGGAGAGTCGCCGCACCGCCGCAGCCGAGATCGCAGCGCGGGCTGCCTCGTCGGCGGGCAGGACATCGAACGTGCCCTTCGGGGCCTTGAGCTTCTTCTGGTCGGACGCCACGTCGGGCGCACGCTACACGCGCGCCAGGCCGGTCCGGATCCGTGCGACTAGCGGCGGCTTGCTCGCCCCAGCAGCCAGACGACGAGGATCGCGATCAGGCCGAAGAAGATCAGCATCTCGAGCGGACCTACGTTGGGCACCTGGTCATCCCCCTTGTTGGATTCCGGACAGGAACGGGTTCGTCGCCAACTCGGCGCCGATCGTGGTCGCGCCCATGTGGCCCGGGTAGACCCGGGTCTCGGGCGGGTGCCCCGCGACCAGGGTGGCGATGCTGCGCTCGAGCGTCGGCCAATCGCCACCGGGCAGGTCGACGCGGCCGACCGAGCCCTGGAAGAGAACGTCGCCGCTGAAGATCGCGTCCTCCCCGCGGACCGAGTAGGTGACGTGCCCGGGGCTGTGGCCGGGGGTGAAGATCACGTCGATCTCCATCCCCGCCAGCTCGAGCTTCTCGCCGCCGGCGACGGTCTCGTCGGCCTCGTAGTCCTCGAAGGGGCCGAACTCGGGCCAGGGGACGAACGCGTTGATGTCGGCGAGGACCGGAACCTCGAGCTCTGGGCAGTAGACGGGAGCTCCAGTGGCCTTCGCGACCGGAGCGACCGCGCCGATGTGGTCGAAGTGGGTGTGGGTCAGCAGGATCGCGTCGAGACCGATTCCGAGCTCCTCCAGCGCCGCGAGCAGGCGCGGAGCCTCCTCGCCGGGATCGATCATCAACCCGCGGTCGGACCCGTCCAGGCGGAAGACGTACGCGTTCTCGGCGACCGGGCCGACGGTGAACGAGCGGACGTCCACGACGTCAGTCGCCGTCTTTCTTCTTCTGCTCCTTCTCGGCCCGAGCCGCAGTCCGCTCCTTCTGCAGGCGCGCTTGGCGGCGGCTGTAGAAGAAGGTCTCGGTGTAGAAGCCGAGCGGGACGTAGAAGACCGCGGCGATGATCGTGAGCACGATCGCCGAGCCGATCGTCTGGCCGAACAGCAGCGAGATCGGCAGCAGCAGCAGGGCGAAGAGGAGACCACGCTTGGTGGCGCTCTGCCAGGTCGGCTTGATGTCGCGACGGTCGGGACGGGCCCCGCCCTTGCGGCTGCTGCCTCCTCCTGTCTTCGCCTGGGCCATCGCCTCCTGGCGACTGCGGGGACGCTGGCGCGTGCGCTTGATGCTTCCTGTCTGGCTGCCGCGATGCTTGCGGCGTCGCTTTCTCGTGTTCCCGGGCATGCGCTGGGCAGACTAGATAACTCGTGACCTCGTAGGCTCCGCCGATGGCTGGCCACTCGCCGGACCAGGCCCGTCGATGCCGACTCGAGGGGACGTTCTCCTAGCTCGTCGCGGCGAGCCGGGCTTCGACGGTCTGGGTGCGTGGGTCGCCCCCCACGAACGGCAGGCCGGCCGACAGACCCGTCAGCGCCGCCTCGGGGACGAGCCCCACCAGCTCCGCCCCGACCGGCGAGGTTCTCCTCTCCTCGGCAAGTCCTTCCACGGCGGCGACCACCTCCGCCAGCGGAACGCCGATCGGATCGTGGACGTTGGTCGAGATCTGGATCCGTCCCTCGTCAAGCTCGATCGCGATCGCTCGCACCCCCGGAAGGCCGCCGCCGGACTCGCGTAGCGCCGTTGCGATCGCCCTGCCGTCCTCCATGCTCGCACCAGGAGCCAGCACCAGGTTGAACGCGGCGAGCGGTGGGCGAGCGGTGACGAGGACAGCTCCAGCGGTCGGGTGGGGCCGGTCCGGGCCGAAGTCCGGCTCGAGGCCACCCTCACGCATCCGCTCAGCCAACATCGTGTGCCTTCCTTCCCGGAAGTAGGCGCGCTCTGTGCGCTCGGGAGAGGTGGCCAGATCCCCGTAGAGGAAGACCGGCAGCCCGATCGCGCCGAACTGCTCGCCGACCGCCATTGCCAGCTCCCCGGCCCGTTGTCGTCGATTGCTGGTCGTGTAGACGATGGGGCACACGTCCAGAGCTCCGATCCGGGGATGCGCTCCCCGCTGACGGCTGATGTCGATCCTCTCGACGGCGAGCCGGGCAAGCTCCTTCAGCGCCCGCAGCAACGGCGCGTCCTCGCCGGCGAGCGTGTAGACGGTGCGGTTGTGGACGGGGTCGGAGTGCTCGTCGAGGAGCACTACCGGGTCGGCAAGGAACCCCTCGCGCAGGTGCTCCATCACCCCCGCCTCCGAGCCGTCGGAGACGTTGGGGACGGCGAGCAGGCGATGATCGGCGTCAGGGGGCACGCCTACAACAACAGCTCACCGTCACGAACGATGTCCCTGCCGTCGACGCTCACCGTCGGACGCATGACGACGCAGTCCAGGTGCACCGGCACCTGGATCCGGCCACCGATCGCCTCGGAGGCGCCGAAGGCGACGTGAGCGGTGCCCAGCAACTTCTCGTCCTCGAGCACGTTGCCGGTGAGGATCGCCTTCTCGTTGGTGCCGATCCCGAGCTCGGCGATCGTGCGGCCGTCCTCGGAGTCGGCGGTGAGCAGACGCAGCAGCGCCTCGCCCTCGGTGCCCGTGGCCGCGACCAGGCGACCGTCCTCGACCCCCAGAGTGACCGGGGAGTCGGGGATCCCCACTCCGGCGATCGTGCCGTCGACCACCAGCGTGCCCTCACAACCCCTGTCGTCCGGGGAGATGAACCCCTCGCCACAGGGCAGGTTCCCGAAGGCGCCGCGCTCGGTCAGCTCGCCGGCGTCGGGGATCGCGACGCGGCCGCGCAGGCTCATCCGCAGATCGCTGCCGTTCGCGCAGGTGAGGCGCGCCTCCTCGCCGTCGGTGAGGGTCTCGGCGACCGCGCGGCCGCGTCGGCGCAGCTCGTCCATGTCGGCGCTCATCACCCGCGCCAGCATCGCCTCGGTCACGCCGGGGAGGGTCGCGATCCGCACCCCGGCCTCCGACGCCGCCTTCCGCGAAGCCGTGTGGGAGAGCGACTGGACGGTCGGCGCGAGAACGACGTCGGCGGCGGCCATCGCCGCCGCAACCGGAGCGGGCGGCTCGGCCGCGTGGGTCTCGCGCTCCCCCATCAGCGCCATGACAGCGTCCGCGCCGGCACGCCCCGCCTCCCCCCTCATCCGCTCTCCCAGCCCGAGCGTCGCCGGGTTCGCCACGACCAGCACGGTCTCCCCGGCCTTCACGCCCATGCACTCGTTGACGACGGCCGCCACGGCCTTCGCGAGGTCACCGCCGGATTCAGATGCGCTCATCGGCTCGACACTAGATGATCGAATCCCGGTTCCCGTAGTCCGGAGACCGGCGCCCCCCGCTCAGCGGGCATGAACCTCTACGGAACGTCGGCCGGGAGCCGGCGCGGCGGGAGTCGGTCCGCCTCGTCGATAGCGCCGCTCCTCCAGGACGATCACAAGGACGAGGATGGCGACCAGCAGCGCCGAGACCAGCAGCGCCGATGCGCCCGAGGAGACCAGGCCGCGTGCGCGCACGCGGCGGCCGCCGCCGGCGATCGGACCAGCAGGGCTGCCTCGACTTCTACGAGCACGAGGTCCTGCCCAGGCTCAGCAGCCGTTCGTAGACTGCGGCGGATGCCCAAGACGGTCTACTACGTCGCGCAGAGCCTGGACGGCTACATCGCCGAGCCCGAGGAGAAGCTCCAGTGGCTCATGAAGCACGACGGACCGCCTTACGAGGGTGAGGACGCGATACCGCTCGAAGGGTCCTACGAGACGTTCATGGAGCGAATCGGCTCGCTCGCGATGGGAGCGAAGACGTACGAGTTCCTCCTGCGCGAGGACACCTGGACCTACGGGGACATGCCGACCTGGGTCTTCACCCATCGTGACTTACCGGCCTTCGAGGATGCCGCGGGCCTCCGGTTCACCCAACGGCCGGTGTCCGAGCTCCACGGCGAGATGCTCGCGGCAGCCGGCGGCAAGGATCTGTGGATGATCGGCGGCGGAAGCCTCGCCTCGCAGTTCGTCGAAGTAGACGCGCTCGACGAGCTCATCCTCACGGTCGTTCCCGTGGTCCTCGGTGACGGCTATCCGCTGTTCGCCGGTCCCGTTCCACCGATGAAGCTCACCGGCTCGACCCGCTACGACAACGGCATGGTCGAGCTGCGGTACGACCTGCCATCGTCCCGTCTGCCGTAGGCAGCCAGGAGAACACGCAAGCCAGGCCCGGAGAGCGGAGCGGGCGCCGAGTACGCGTTGGACCGGCAACAAGGCGGCGGCACCGGGAAGATGACGATCACCAAGTCGACCCCCGAGCGGATCGAGATCGACCTCGAGCTCATCAAGCCCTTCAAGGCGAAGAACAAGACCGTCTTCGTCTTCACGCCCGAGGGGCAAGGCACCCGGGTCTCCTGGACGCTGCATGGCAACCGCAACGTGCTCATGCACGTCGCCGGAGGCCTCTTCGTCGACAAGGAGCTCGGCAAGTACATCGAGAGGGGCCCGGCCCGGCTCAAGGCCACATCCGAGCCGCGTTGACGGGCCGATCCTGCGGCGTCCGGCCCCTCCCATCGCGCGGCAACCCGGCCCGGTCGACCGCTACGATCCCGCCTCCCGCCGGAGTAGCTCAGCTGGTTAGAGCAGCGGAATCATAATCCGCGTGTCGGGAGTTCGAGTCTCTCCTCCGGCACTAGCTATAGAGCCAATGCGCCGCCTTCGAGTGGCGCATTTTCGTTGAGTGGCCGGGTGGCGTGCCATTCCCCAAGGCTGCATAGGATTCGCTTCACCAGCGCACGATCTCCTCGGCGAACTCGACGAGGTGCCGGGCCTGGCGCAAGGATCGTTCGAGCTGAGCCGCGCTTATGCTGATGAACCCGTAGTGGGCGGCGTCTTTGACGTCGATCAGCTGGCGAAGCTGGCTGCGGCCCGTTTGCCGCCAGGGGCGCGCCATCACAGCCGTCGGAGGAGCTTACGTGCGTCCTCGCCGGCGAGATCGATGGCGTCCTCGCCGACCGCTTCAACGACAGGTGGGCGGTCCTTCCGCAGGCGCGGATGCTCGTCCTTGGATACCTCGGCGATGCCGGCGTCGTAGCCTGTCCAGCGACGCACCAAGTCAGCGAGCTGGTCGCGCCAGATCGCATTCTCCAGGAGCTGCGTTGACGGCCGCCGCCGACGATCGACAGCAGGTAACGCATCCGCTCCTCACATGCCTGTCCCGGATGTCACTTCCGTAGCCACAGTGACCGTCGAGCGCTCGACGGTCTCCCCCGAGCGGCCGCACTCACTGGGAGCCGGATCGGGCAGGACGACATCGTCTGCGAGACGGGGGGTCGGTGCAGTAGATCCCGATGAGCCATCCAGTCATCGCCCCGAGCCGGCGGCATCACTTGTGGAGGCCCGGCTACTTGAGTAGATCGGGATACAAGTAGCGAAGCCGCCTTCGGGCGACGGTCAGGAAGCGTCGATCCGACGGCAAGCCATGATCGCCTGGGCGACGCAGGGGGCGGCGTGCTCGGCGTCTCGGTAACGCGGCGTCGAGCGTTGTCTGCTCGCCCGGGGAGGAGATCGGCGGTGCAGTAGATGGATCACCCGCCCGTTTTGCGAGTGCTTCGGCCCGCTGGGGCGGCCCATAGGCGCGTCCACACGTCGACGGCACCGGTCCGTGCGGCGAGTTCGCAGTCTCGTGACACTCCTCTTCAAAATTGGCACGAAGCGTTCGCCACACGTGCAACAGTGGCCTTTAGCGTTCCTGGAACGCAGTCCCCAGCCTCCCGGAGGTACGATCTTGGCGAGCCCAACAGTTTTGAGCGTCGTTTTCACCGAGAACGACATCGAGGCGATAGCCGAGGAGCACGGGATCGACCTGCCAGTCGCACGCGAACAGCTCGCCCGTTGGGCGAAAGACATCGAGCAGCGCCTAGTCGAACTCGGGAACGAGCAGATCGAGGCGGTTGTGGTTCACGGATCTCCGTGAGACCCGCGCTCTCGCTAGGTGCGCCCCTAACCCAGCGCGAACGCTGCGTTCCGGCGTCCGGCGTCTCTCCAGCCGAGAACATGGATACCGTGGTCGCCCATGCCACGCCACCCTGGAATGCCCAGACCCAAACCGCACGGTCTCCGCAAAACCGACCTGCTTGCCTCACTCGAACGGATCGACGGAAACAACCCAGCGACGCGGCGCGTTCTGGCGATGGAGTCTGACTTCCGCGACCGCATCGACGCCCACGTTGCGAGCCTGCCCGCCAGCAGCGCGACCCTGCAAAAGCTGAGTACAAGTCCCTTTGTCCTGTTGATCCAAGCGCTGAAGCAAGGGTATTCGAAGATCAGCGAGATCGAGGAGGACATCATCCCCGCAAAGGTCTTCTCCTCGATGGAGACTTCGGCCGGCCGGATGATCGAGGCCGTGGCGCTCCCGATCTACGGCTGGGAATGCGTCGAAAGTGAGATGCACTCTGCCAACTCGGCGCTAGACGGGAAGCGGGTCAGCGACACCGCCGTCGAGGTTGCAACGTTAAAGAGCGGACCGCGCTGCCTAAACGACGAGATGGCAGAAAACTTCGCAGACGCCATCCTCGCCAACGTTTGCGTGTGGGCCAAAGATGCCGGCGTCAACCGCGTCGAGTTCACGTATGGGGTTCTTTACGGCACACAGAAGCAGTCCAACAAGAAGGACTGGCACATCCTCCGGAACCTCGAGGAGAAGGTACCCGCGCGAGGTGGAGAGATGGAGCGTAGCCCGGCCGGGCAGTGGGATTGCGCCTTCTCATTAGACGGCGTAACAGCCGAGGTGACAGTCCGTGTTGGCGGGGATTGGTGGGCCCACCTCGGTGGCGACGACTGCGCGCTCGAACTCTGGACCGCGCTGATTCGCGCGTGCGTACTACCCGGAGCCGAAGACCCGCCAGGCCACCTATATGCCATCAGCGACCTAGGGGACATCGTCTCTCTCAGCGGTGTTCCCGACGAGTACAATGTCGCGATTCTCCAGAGGAGCCAGATCCCCTGGCTGTTCTTCGTCGCGCGACACTTCTGCGACGATCTAGTTTGAACGCACTGCCTGTAGCACCCGGTCGGCTACATCTTGGGATCCCATACTCGCACACCCTAAGACCGTCCAGCCAGCGCACTTCAGGGCGGGCTGCGTCGTCCAGAGCAACCGCCTCGTACCGAGGGCGGCTTCGCCGCCCAGTAGCCCGAACTCAATCGTGGCGTTTGGGCGCTGCAGATAATGCCATAGTCTAGCGCCGGGCAGCAGAGTAATGTGCCGCCGCGTTGTCTTCGCCGTCCTTCCAGAGAAATGTCTCGCCGGCTTTGTACCACTGGCGGGTCCGGACATGAGAATCAAGATAGACGCGCCGGTATTTCGGGACAGAGGCATCTGCTTCGCTCTCGCTCCCAGCGTCTAGCTGCTCTGCGACTACCAAGCCTGCAACCTCAGCAAGCCGAATTGGGAGCGCGTTTCCGACCTGCGCATACTTCTCCGCGGTTCTCCCGCGGAAGATCCACTGAGACGGGAACTCCTGCACAGCGGCGCACTCCTTCAGCGTTAGGGCTCGCGTCTCCGATGGATGGCACATCGCCGTACTAGCGTGATTAGGCATCGTCACGACGGTCGGGCACGGAAGATCTCTGCTGAGACGCCTCCACCACCCTGACCGCCCGCCCTTCGCTTGCCACGCTCGGCCCATCGATTCCCGCTGGATGGCTTCGGGCAAGCTTCGCCAGTTGCCGCCTTCCGGCACCATGCGTAGGAAGGACTTCTTGCGGGGGCTGAAATCCATAACTTCCCCGTCCTCGTCCCGCACGCGTTCCAGAGCCATTCCCAGGGTCGCAAAGGGCGGGCGAGACTCGCCCAGGGCGATCTGACCATTCGATGAGGCGAACGGGTTTGCGTGAGTCGGTCCGGGGAAATCCACCACCCGACTGCCCCGGCTGCCAAAGAAGAGCACACGCTCGCGAAGTTGAGGCGCACCGTAGTTGACGGCGTTGACCTCAAAGCAATCCACGCGATATTCGCCCTCGGTAGCTTGGTCCAGGTCCGCAACCCAGAGGTCGACGACCGAACCGGGTTCCTCCGAACGCTTCAGTGGCGGGCCACCGTTATCTGGACGGTCTTTGATGGGACGATGCTCGATCGCCGCCGAGAGGAGACCGCGAACATTCTCCATCACGAAGAACCTCGGGCGCAACGCCTCCACAAACCTCAGGAACTGCCAAAGCAACATCCCCCGCGGATCTTGCATGGTTGCGCGGCGTCCTGCGGTGCTGAAAGTCTGGCACGGCGGCCCGCCGATAAGCACGTCAAGCTGGCCCGGCTGCAGACTCAGATCCTCCATCAAGCGGGCTGGGTCGAGCTGCTCTACCGGGCCGCGGTAGACACGCATTTCTGGGCAGCCGATGTGCCCTGCGTCCCGATTGGCCTCCAGGGTGTCGCAAAACGGATCCTCCAACTCGGCGCACGCGAGCGTCTGAAAGCGGCCTGTGCGCTCAAACCCTGCGTCCATCCCGCCTGCGCCGGAAAAGAGTGAAACCGTCGAGTAGAGGGATCCCTGCGTCATAGAGCAAATCGTATTGCCCGGCCCGGCGCCGACGCGGCGCGGCTGCGAAACGCCGGATGCCTGCGAGTCGATCAGTCTCAGTTCGTCACGCAAACTGGGAGTACCAAACGGCTATTCGACCCCACCTACCCCCCGCGCGTACGCGGAGACGACGGACCTCGACGCCTCGCTCGCCCGGCTCCGGACGACCCGGCCGGGGTGCGCGATCAGCCCTTGCGCCGCCTGTACTTCCCGCCGTCCGCGCGGCGCAGCGCCGAACTGGGTCACTCGGGGTTCTGGGGGCGCCCGGGGTACGGAACCGCGTTACCAAGTCAGGTCGCATGGCTCGTCATCGATCATAATCCGCGTGTCGGGAGTTCGAGTCTCTCCTCCGGCATCGACGAACTTCCTGGAAATCGATCGTTCTGGACTCTTCCCCTTGAGAGCTTCGGAAGTCAGCCTGGCTGCCTCCTCGCCCGGAACCGGTCCGCCAAGGCCCACGATGCGAAGCACAGGGCGCCCACCGCGCCAGTCGCGGTGAGCAGAGCTCCTGCGGCAGCCACGGCGGCCACCCCCTTCGAGCCGAGGATCAGGATCGAGCTGGTGACGCCGAGGCTGGGGCCGACCGGGAGCAGGCCGATCGCCGCGGTCGCGACGAGCAGGGCGATGGAGTCGATGATCGTCACGTCGACGCCGATGCCCTCGAGGACCAGCCAGTTGCGGAAGACCTGGGCGAGGACGGCGGCGACCGTCAGGGCGACGATCTGGCTGCGGTGGCGGAGGCCGCGCATCACCGCGATGCCGGACCAGATGCCCTCCCGCTTCTTGTCGGCGAGCTTGGTGAAGCCGAAGACGATGCCGGCCGCCACAGCGAGGGCGATCAAGGGCACCCACCAGGGGATTCCCAGCGGCCCGATCAGGGTGAACGAGCAGATCGCGGCGAGGGCCATCTCGATCACGACGATCGGCATCTCGGCAGCGACGAGGGCGCCGGCGCTGGGCGCCGTGGTGGGAGCGGTCCGGCGCAGCTCGGTGATCCTGACGGCCAGGCCGAAGCTGCTGTTGAGCAGGTTGCCGAGGTAGCCGACCGCAGCGGCGCGGTAGAGCGGCCGGCGGCCGCAGCTGCCACCCGCCGCATCGACGCAGACGTACCAAGCCTCGCTGCGCAGACCCAGCCAGACGATCTGCAGCAGGACGGCGCCGAGGAGGACCGTGACCGATGCGGCCCCGATCGCCTCCACGAACTCGTCCCGCTTGCTGTAGAGGCCGACGATCAGCGCCGCGAAGACGGTGAGCCCGAAGGCGATGCTGACGCCCTTGGAATGCCGCCTCAGCCACGAGCGCTCGGGCACTGCCGCCGGCAGCCCCTCCTCGACCACCCGCAGCGCGGGATCGGCCTCGATCGGTGCGAGCTCCTCCTCGGTCGGTGGGTCAGGCCCGAGCAACCCCCGCCAACCTCAGTCGTTGTTGCAGTTGATCGCCCAGCGCTTGAAGGCCGGGTCGCCGAAGAAGCGGAACTGATCCTGGCCGAGCCCCGCGTCGGCGGCAGGTGACTGGAAGAGCATCGAGGAGATGCCGCGCGGCAGCACCTGGGGCTCGTGGCCGACCTCGCCGTTGGTCTCGCTGGCCCAGTCGATCCCGGTGGAGATCAGGCGAACCTGCTGCTCCAGCTCGAGCGAGTCGCTGAAGCCCATCGCGGAGACGACCCAGGATGCGGGGTTGCCCTCGCTCGGGTTGAACGGCTCGGTGAAGTTGTTCGGCCCGTCGCTGCTCTGGCAGCGGTAGTTCCACGGATGCTCCCAGGGCCGCGAGTTGATCGAGGTCGCCCGGTGGTCGATCACGTACTGCCCGTAGGCCAGCGGCAGCAGCGCCGCGTAGAAGCGCGCCTGGGCGGCGCGTCCGAGCCCGGTCTCGATCAGCCCCGTGGTCTTCCGGTTCGTCTCCCAGACGCCGTTCGCGTTCGCCGCCGCCTGCTGGAGCTTGCCCCAGTCGCTGACGAGGAGATCGCCGAGCTGATCCATCCCGCTCGAGAGCTGCTCGTAGCGTGCCGCGAGCTGCTCCCCGAGGCCGTCGGCCGCGGTCACGATCGTCGCCGTCGAGGGCGTGCCGTCGGGACCCTGCGTGGCCACCGTGTCGGCCATCTCGACGGCTCCCGCGACGACCCCGAGCGGCACCTCGACCTCCTCCTGTCCGCTGAAACCGGCGATCCCTTGCGCGATGTCGAGCGTCGACTCCATCACCGCCAGCACGTCGAAAGACGGCTTCGAGTCGTCGATCCCCTGCTCGGCGTTGATGTCGGACTCGATCCGCTGGGCGATCCCCTGCAGGTCCACGTAGTCCTGGAAGCTCGGATCGCCGAAGGTCTGCTGCCAGGCGGCGACCATCGCCCGAACCTCCGAGACCATCGTGAACTCGGTCTCGAGCTGGGTCCGGAGCTGGTCGAACTCAGCCTCGGTGAACCCCTGGCCGTCATCGAACGTGAGCTGCTGCAGCCTCCTGTAGAGGTCGGAGCCCCACTCACCGTCCTCGTCCTGGTAGTAGGCGGCCCGCACGTCAGGCGCGGAGAAGCCCAGCTGGGAGGCGATCCACCGACTCGCGGCCAGGTAGTCCCCGCTGTTCAGGGGCCAGGCAGTCGGCGCCCGGTAGGCGAGCTCGGGGAGCTTCCCGGTGTCGAAGCCGGAGACGGCTGAGGGGGACTGAACCTGCCACTGCGAATCACGGTTGCGGGCGATCACGCCCACCACCCGCGAGCTGGCCAGCCCCGAACCGGCCTGGCTCTGCGACCACGCGTCCCCGTAGGGGTCGCTGAGCTTCGTGCTGGCGACCAGCGAGTAGCCGCCCTCCAACGACGGCGTCGATTGGGTCAGGGACGGGGCGACCATCTGCGCGAGCTGGTCGTGGGCGCCGGGGCCGGCGAGCAGGCCGAACGCGCCGGCGAGGCTCCCACCCCAGCTCTGCGGCGAGTTGGAGACCGTGTTGGTGTCCTGCAGCCAATCCCCGTCGTAGCCGCCCGGTGAGCCGATGCTCTGGACGAGCACCAGGTTCTGGCCCGGCCCACCGGAGCCGCTCGCCTGATCGCGCAGCAGCGCGGCCATGTCCGCCACCCCCTGCGGGTTCGACTGCGTCGGCAGGTTGGTGAGGAAGAGCCTGTTGGTGACCAGGTCGAGCTTGCCGTCGAGCACGACCACGTGAAACCCGGCCATGTTGGGAGCGACGGCCGCCTCCGTCTCGTAGACCTGACTGCCGACCTGCATCCGGTTGATGCCGGCGGGCGCGCCTGGGACGTTGGTGTCGATGGTCTCGTAATCGGGCGAGACGAAGCCGTAGTTGCTCGACTGATCGAGCTGCAGGTAGCCGCTCAGGCTCCCCGGCTCGCCCTCCTCGGAGGTGACCATCGCGCGGCTCAGATGAGCGGTTCCCACGGGCAATCCGGGCAGGCCGATCAACGACCAGGCGCCGTCCGCGAGTGCCGCCAACCCGCCACCGAGCGGACCGTCGGGGTCGAGGTCGCCCCCGATGCTCGCGATCGCCTTGCCAAGATCCTGCGCGGTCGCGGCGGTGAAGCCGTTGGTCGGCTGCCCGCCGGAGGAGAAGCTGCGCCCACCGCCGCTGAGGATGACGAGATCGTCGGAGCCGGAGGCCGCCAGGTTGGCGAGGGTGGTCGCGAGCTCACCCGACTGCGAAACGGCGAACCCGAGGTTGTCGCCCACCTCCAGCGTCGCTCGATCGAGCGTCAGGACCTGAACCCAACTCGCATCGGCGGACGTGTAGACCTTGCCGTCGATCTCGATACCGCCCCCGGGCACGATCGTCTCGATCGCCGGTCCGATCGGCGGGTAGTCGGGGGCGGCGGTGACGGTCGTCCGATCCGTCGATCGGGCCCGCGAGCCCGATCCAGCGAATCGCTTCGCGCCGCGGGCCTTGCGCGCCATGGGCCGCGAGCGTGCGGTCAGCTCGACCACGTACCTGCCTCGCCGATCGGTGCGCAGGCGCGGCTTCGCCGACCGCGCTCCCCGCAGCTTCGCCTTCGACCCTCGCGGCGAGCTGACGATTCGCCACCTGTAGGCGGTTCGACCGCCGCGACGGTGATCGGTAGACGTGCCGTCGAGGCGCACCGCTCGTCCTTCGCGCGCCCTTCGATCGGCGCCCGCTCCCGCCAGCGGGGCACGACGGGAGATCCAGAACCGGCGAACGAGCCGGTCGTAGACACCCGCTGAGTGCGCGACGGTGACCACCAACTCGTTGCGGCCGAACCGAGCACCCTCGTCGGCGCCGAGAAGGACATCGAAGCTGCGGCCGCTGCGGGCCCAGTCCCGCCGCGGAACCCGCTTGCCGTTGAGCAGCAGGCGAACGTCGTCGAAGTCCATGGCGACGCGGCCGCGGACGTGCAGGGGCGCACGGCCAGAGCGCCGGGGCAGGCGGCGCAGGCGGAGCGCGCTGCCCCGCTGCCTGGCCGCGAGGAAGTGAACCGCGTCATAGCGGCCGGCGGAGGAGACGATGAGCCGCCGGTCGCCCGTCTTGAAATCAGGCCCCAGCCGCAACTTGGCGACCCATACCCTCCCACCGCGGCGCTCGAAGCGCGCGGTGATGTCGCGCGAGCCGATCAGGGCCCGGAAGCCCGGCCCGGTTCGCTCGACCCGGACGCGCAGGGCCGACCCCTTGACGAGCGCGCCTTCCCTGGGCGCGGTGATCCTCGGCGATCGGGCATCTGCAGCCGGCGCGAGCACAGCGAGCAGCAGGGCACCCACAAGCACCAGGACCGCTACTCCGAAGGCCCCGACCGCTTGCATCCCTGCTCGTCTCACCCCGAGAAGGCTATTGGCTGCTCCGCCGGGGAGTCGAAGCTCGGAATCGGTCTCGTGGCTTACGCTTCAGCCCATGCCGAAGATCGACGTCGAGATCGACCGGGGTCAATCCGGCTTCGACCGCACTCACGGGCGCTGGCCCTGGGCAGCGGCGGCGATGGCCGCGCCCTCGGTTGCGCTGGCCTGGAGAGCACGGGCGGAGCTGCGCGCCGAGGGCTCCTGGGTCTACTGGCTCCCGCTTTCCGCCTTGCTGCTCCACCAGACGGAGGAATGGATGTACCCGGGTGGGTTCCTGCCCTGGTTCAACCGTGAGGTGATGGACTCGGACGCCGACGAGTGGCCGATCACCCGGCGCGACGGGCTGGCGATCAACGTCGGGCTCGGCTGGGGAACGGCGCTCGCCGCAGGGCTGCTGGGTCCGTCGCGGCCCGGCGTCGCGGCGGCGCAGCTCGCGATGGACGTGGGGAACGCCGGCCTGCACATCGCCCAGGGCGTACGCCGCCGCCGCTACAACCCGGGGCTGGCGACAGCGGCGCTTCTGTTCATGCCAATCGGCATCGCCGGAGCACGGAACCTGGTCCGCCGGCAGGAGAAGCGCCGCGAGGTCGCGATCGGCTTCACCGTAGGCGTCACCGCCGCGGCGACGATGCTCCTGACCATGAAGGCACGGGTCCGGCGCCGACGCTCGTGAGGCATCGACGGCCCCGGACCTGCCCCGGGGTCCTAGTCCCGGCTGAACTGGCCGTGGAAGCTGAACGGGATGTGGTGTGGGACCGACGCCCTCGCGATCTCGCTCAGATCGCCTGCGTCGAGCACCAGCATGAACGAGGTCTCGCGCTCGGCGTCGAGGACGACCGAGAGGATGACGCCATCGTCCTCGGCGTTCCCGTCGGGTCGCCTCACGAACACCGGCTCTCCCGGGTACATCCCGGGCTCACGCCACTCGTTGCTCGTCCGCTCCTCGACGTCGACCTTGACGAGCCGGTCGATCCAGTGATCCTGCTGAGCTGAGACTCCCCAGGCGTAGCGGTACTTGCGCTCGCTGCAGCGGCCGTAGTTGATCCTGCCGAGCTCGATCGGGGTCTCTACCAGACGCTCGTGCTCGATCCTCCGCGCCCCGGGGTCGATGCGGAACCGGCGCAGCTCCGGTGCCGTCAGACCTCCACCTCCCCGCAAGCGGTCCAGGTAGAGCTGCTCCAGCAGGCTCGCGTCGGGGTAGGTCTGGATGTCGGCGACGATCGTGCCGTCGTCGTCCTCGTAGGCGTTCAGGTGGTGGAAGGCGAAGAAGGGATCAGTCTCGATCGGCTTGCTCGCCTTCCCGGTCCGGCGGTCGATCAGGAAGAACCTCGTTCCGCGCTGCGGCTCCCACTTGTAGTTCTCGGCATACGGCTTGCCCGAGAGCGCCAGCTCGAGCGGGTTGACCACCCAGGGGAACTCGGCGAAGACGATGAAGTTCTCGGTCAGGCCGAAGGAGTGGACGTACCCGGGCTTCTTGACCGGGATGCTGGCGATCACCTCAGGCTCGTTGCTCGCCGGGGCCAGGTGGAAGAAGCGGTACTCGTTCCTCGGCCCCAGCTTCGCCGCGTAGTTGAGCATCCCGCCAGTCGAGCGCTGCAGGTGCGGGTGAGCGGTCGTGATCACGCCCGGCGGCATGAACGGCACCCCGGCGGCCTCCAGCGTGTCGGGGTCGAACTGGACCGAGATCGGGGCCTCGGTCATCGTGAAGTACCTCTCCCCCAGCTTCATCACGTTGACGTTCGCGTTGTCGCCGAACTCGGGCCCGGCGAACATCGACTGCACGCGCTTGAAGAACGTCCGGCAGGGATCGGTGGCGAACTCCGCGTAGGGGATCTTCCCCGTCTCCTCGGCCTTCGTCCACGTCTTGCCGCGGATGTAGCGGTTGCCGTAGGAGACCTTCCCCTGGCCGAACGTGAACCGATGCAGCATCGTCAAGCCGTCGAACCAGTGCCGGTAGCTCTGCTCGCCCACCTCGAACCTGGCGGGACCGGTCCGCAGCAGCGAACCGCTCAGCCAGGAGGGCAGCTCGCCGTCCAGCTCCAGGGTGGGAATCGTGCGCTCGTCCTCGAGCGTCTGGAACCCGATCGCGTACTCCGGACTCGCACCCACACCGCCGCCCCTCGTTCTGGTCGCCTCCTCGGTCGCAGGCACGTCACCCTCCTCAATAGTTCTTTCCGAACGATGCGAACCATAGGTTAGGCTGCCCGCCTATGTCAACCCTGGATTCAGCGACCTCGGATTCAGCGACCCCGTCGCCGTCGGCACCGAACCTCACGCCGACCTCCTACATCGTCCTTGGCCTCGTCAAGAACTGCCAACCGGCAACTCCCTACGACCTGAAGAAGTTCGCCGAGCTCAGCACCTCGAACTTCTGGACCGTCCCCCACACCCAGCTCTACTCCGAGTGCGCCCGCCTCGCTGAAGCCGGCCTGCTCGACGAGCAACGCGAGGAAACCGGCAGACGGCGGCGCATCTACCGGCTCACCACCGCCGGGCAGGACGCGCTCTCCGCTTGGCTCGCCAAGCCGGCCGGGCAGCTGACCGAGCTACGTGACCTCGGCACCCTGAAGCTCTTCTTCGGCGCCGACCCGGCCGAGCTGGCCGCCCAGCAGATCCCCCTGCACGAGGCGAAGAAGGCCGAGTACGAGATGACCGCCAAGCTCGAGATGGATCCAGGGATGCGGCTCGCGCTCGAGCTGGGGATCAAGCTCGAAACCGAGTACCTGCGTTTCTGGGAGCAGCACCGAGCCTGACTTCTGCCGACGATCCGCCCGCAAGAACATCTCCCGGAGGCTCCCGGAATGCCTTGTGCAAGCGGCTTCGGTGCCTCAACGGAGCGGTTCCGGCGTCCGTCCCGCGCAGGCGATGCGATCGTTCTGGGGCCGGAGTGGCAAGATGTGCGCTTACCGCGCCCGCGAGTGGGTACTCGGACATGCACGTTGATCTCAAACAGACGGGGGATAGATGAAAGGCCTTGCAATCACGCACGTCGGTGGGCCGACCGCGTTGATCGAGATCGGGCCGTGGCGGTTGCTCACCGACCCGACCTTCGAGACGCCCGGCCGCAAGTACCACTTCGGCTGGGGGGCGCGATCGAAGAAGCTCGAAGGACCGGCGCTGCAACCTTCTGAGATCGGACCGATCGACGCCGTCCTGCTCAGCCACGACCACCACGACGACAACCTCGACACGGCGGGCAGGTCGCTGCTCCCTCGCGCCGGCTCGGTGATCACCACCGCCTCGGGAGCGAAGCGACTACGAGGCAACAGCAAGGGCCTGCGTCCCTGGGAATGCACGACGCTGCGCGCCCCCGGCAAGCCCTCGATCGAGATCACCGCCACCCCCTGCCGCCACGGTCCGCCGCTGAGCCGCCCGATCGTCGGCGAGGTGATCGGCTTCGCGCTCCGCTGGGAGTCCAACGGCGAGAGCTCGCTGTGGATCTCCGGCGACACGGTCCTCTACGACGGCGTCCGCCAGGTCGCTGACCGGATCGACGTCGACACCGCGGTCCTTCACCTGGGAGGCGTCCAGTTCCCCCACACCGGGCCCTTCCGCTACACGATGACCGCCGACGACGCGGTCGAGCTGTGTGAGGAGCTCGAGCCGAAGCGGGTGATCCCGATCCACTACGAAGGCTGGAAGCACTTCAAGCAGGGCCGGGAGGAGATAGAGCGGGTCTTCGACCGGGCCCCGGAGGACTTCCGCCGGAAGGTGAACTGGCTGCCGATCGGCGAGCGCGTGGATCTGAGCGCCCTCTGAGGCGCCATCACCACACGCTCGCATGATCGGCGAGCCGCCCCCGGGGTCAGGCCTGCTTGATCGCGGCGATGTCGAGGTCGAGCCGGACCTTGTCCGCGACGACCGCGTTGCCGCTGCCGAGCGCAGCGTTGAACTTCATCCCGTAGTCCTTGCGGGAGAGCTTGCCGGAGACCTCCAGCCCGAGACGCTCCTCGCCCTGCATGCCCACGTCGGTGCCGCCGTACTCGCCCTCGAGCTCGACGGTCCGGGTCTGGTCGCGGATCGTCAGCTCGCCGACGATCTTCAGCTCGTCGTCGACCAAGCTCACGTCGGTCGACTTGAAGGTCATCTCGGGGTACTCCTCGACGCCGAAGAAGTCGTCGGAGCGTAGGTGGTCGTCGCGCTGCTCCTGCCCGGTGTCGACGGATGCGACCTTGATCGCCAGCTCGACCGAGACGTTCCCGTCCTCATCGACCTTCAGCTCGCCGTCGTAGTCGCGGAACTCGCCGCGAACGGTGGTCACGCCCATGTGCTTGACCGCGAACCCGAGTCTGGCGTGCGCCTTGTCGGGGGCCCAGGTGCCGACGGGGATCTTCGTCTCAGTTGCAGTGCTCATCTCATCACGCCTTTCGGGAGGGTTAGTTGCATGTGCAAGCAATGTACCACGATTTGCTTGCACATGCAACGACCCCCGCTCGAGGAGCCGTGAGGAGCGGCGATCTAGGGGGAGCTCCCCGATCCCTGCGGCCTGACGATGATCGTGCGACCGTCGTCGAGCCTGTAGACGGTGCCGACCTCGCGGCCGCTGCCGACGACCCTCTCCCCCGGGTCGAGCTCGATCTGCTCGACCTTCTGGTCCTCCGCGGCGGTGACCGTGTTCGCAGCCTGCGAGGCAGCGCGGGCCGCCTCCTGATCGGTCAGGACCGACTCCAGATCGAGGGACGAGAGGGCGGCCAGCATGAACGCGACCGCGAGCACGATCCCCAGGTCGAAGAGGTTGACGAGGCCGTCGAGCGGATCGCCGTTGCGATCCTCGTAGCGACGGGCGCGGGCGGAGACCTTCACGTCGTCACCCCCTGCGCATGCTCGATCGCGTGAGCCGTCGCCTGCTCGGAGGCGTGAGCGTGATCGGCGCCGTGAGCATGGCCCGAGCCACCGTGACCGTGGGTCTTCAGATACGGCAGCAGCCGGGTCGCGACGTACTCGACGTCGCTGAAGTCCTGGCCGTACAGGCGATCCCGAACCAACGAGATCCCGAACGCGAGAGCGCCGATCATCAGCCCCGCGACGGTGACGCTGAAGGCGACCCGGAGGTTCTCGGTGAGCGTGTCGATGTCGCCACTCGCGAGACCCGCAAGCGCCGGCGAGAGTGGGATCAGCGTCCCCATCAGCCCCAGCGCGGGACCCATTCGGACGAGGATCCGGGATCGCTCCAGGCGCTTGATCGAACGGTAGTCGTAGTCGGAGAGGCACTTGTTGACCTCGGTCTCGGGGTCATGCCCCCCGTACTGGTCGATGATCGACGAGAGCGCCTGCGCCATCGCCTTGCTCTTCGCCCGCTCGGTGACGATCGTCCGCGCTCGCTCGGTGTCTCCCGCCGCGAGGGCGTGGATCGCCGCATCGGTCCTCAGGCGGAGCCGGGTGGAGCTGCGCCCGCGGCGCCTGTAGAGCTCGGCGAAGAGCCCGCCCATGTCGATGACCACGGCGATGAAGGCGAGGATCGCGAGGATCAGCACCGGATAGAGCAGGAGCTCCGTGAAATCGAACAGGAGCTCCTCGATGAAGGTCGCGAAGATCACCGGCGAGAAGGTCACGCGCCCATCTTGGCGCGGATCCCGCCGAAGCGCCGTCGCATCGCCGCGCCTGCACCGGCGAGCGCACCCATCTCGGCCAGGGCGCCGAGCCCGACCAGGCCGAGGGCGCCGACTCCGGCCAGAGCCGCCCCGGGGACGGTGAAGCCGCTCTCCTCGGAGGGCGTGCCGGTGCGAAGGGTCGGCGCCGGCGCCTCTTCCTGCTCCTTCTGGGCCGCAGCCGGATCGTCGATCACCTCGGCACGCTTCAGCTCGTCGCCGCTGAGCAGCTCACCCGTGATCCGCTCTCCCTGCGAGTCGGGCTCAGGGGCGTCGTCCGTCTTGCCGCCGGCGCGCTCGCTGTCTGGTGAGACCTGCGACGGGGAGGCCGACGGGTTCGCCCCGGTCGAGTCGGAGCTGCCCGTTCCGCCGTCCTGACCGCCGGTGCCGTCGGATGCACCGCTGTCGGGCGCACCCTTCTTCTTGTCCTTGCCGCCGCCGTCGCGGTCAGGGCCGCCCTTCTTCGCCTTGCCCACCCGGACGCTGACCATCGCCGAGCCGCCGGTCCGATCGTCGTCGGTGGTCGCGCTGACCGCCACGTTGTAGCTCCCGGGGCGCTGGAAGGTGTGCGTCACCTTCGCGCCGGGTGCGCTGTTGCCGTCGTTGAAGCTCCAGTTGATCTCCGGGGAGCTGCCCGCGGCCTGCTGGGTGATCGTCGCCGTGAACGTCACCTTCTCCCCCACCTCGACCTCGTCCTTGGAGGCCCTGGCCTCGAGCTCGATCAGCTTCCCCTCGTGCGCGATGACCCGAAGTGGCGAGCCGGAGAAGAAGTCGGACTTGTTGAAGTCGCTGGAGCCCAGGCTCGGACGCAGGAACCCGGAGCTGCCGCCGTGGTCGAAGACGACGGGTTGCCCGTCCGGGAAGGCGCCGTCGTCGCGCACCTGCGAGCGGGTCAGCAGGACCGAGCCGCCGCTCGGCCGAACCACCTCGACGTAGGAGAAGGTGTAGATGTCGACCCTGCCCTCGATCAGGATCTTCTCGAGCGAGAAGCCGGTGATCGTCTCCGTGTCGCTGCCGCTCTTGGAGCGGATCGCGTAGCCCACGCTGTTGACGTCCTCCTCTCCACGCAGCTCTCGAAGGTCGACGTCGTTCTTGCCGCCGCCGATCGGCTTGACCTCGACGATCGGCGCCGCGGCCGCGAAGGCAGGGCCGATCGCGAAGGCGGCAAAGGCGGCGAGCAGGGTCAGCAACCCAGTCCGCAGGCATGTAGCTGGCGCGATGTAGCTGCGACCGTCAGTCATTGGGGACCGTGTAGGAGACGCTCACCTCCCCCCACGGGCTGCCGACCGAGTAGTAGGTGGCGAGAACCCAGGCGGTCGGGCCATCGGGTACCCGAGCGGGGATGTCCTCGTAGGTGTAGCGGGTGCCGCCGGGCACCGCTTCCGTCTCCGGGGCGATCGCCGCCTGATCCAGATCCACCGCCAAGGCCGTACGTCCATCCTGATCGGAGGTCGACGCCCGACCGCGGAGATCGGCGATCACCCGCGGGGCGTCGCCACCGAGCTCGACGACGGGATCCATCGCATCCAGATCGATCCCGTAGTCGGGCTTCGCGAACCTGACCCCGCCCGCCAGCTCGACGTTGACCGCCGCCGACGCCTGGTCGTACCAACCCCCCTCGAACGGGAGGTCGAACTCGTAGACGCGATCTCCCGGGCTCGGCACGATCGGCTCGCCGGTGCCACTGTCGACGATCGGCTCGGCAGGGCCGGGCATCGCGGGCGCGACCGCGAACGCGCCGCCGTCACCGCCGCCGGCCGAGTGGATGTAGTTGACGAACGACTCCCGCGGGCGCCAGGTCATCTCCGCATCGACCAAGTCGACGGCGCCGGCGGGTCGTACGCGCACGGTGGCGTTGGTGCTCTCCGTCGGCTTCACCGGGACGTTGCCGTCGACCGACAGCTTCCCAAGCCGCTTCGGCAGCTTCGCGCCCCCGAGCGCGGCGGCGATCGCCGAGATCGCGCTCGGGGTCAGGGTTGCGCCCGCCTTGCGCAGCTTGATCTCACCGCTGACCGGGTTGAAGGGCTGATCGCCGACGTTCGACAGCGTCAGCAGCGTCACCTGGCTGCCCTTGATCGTCGCCACCAGGTTGCCGTCTCCGGCGATCACCACTCCGCCGAACCTACCCAGCGTCACACGACGCTTCTTCGCGCGCTTTCCCCGCTTCGCCTTGGGCTTGCTGACGATCTTGACGACGCCGCCGAGCCGCACCTTCGCGAGCTTCGTGACCTCGCCGCCCCGGACCGGCAGCGAGAGGGTCCTGCCACGCATCTTCGCCCCGCGCTTTCCCTGGAGCCTGAGGCCGCGCTTGCGCATCTGCTTGGCGGTCTTGCCGCTGAGCTGGATCTTGACGGCCCCGGATGCCTGGGTCTCCGCCGGCGGGACCTCCCCGGCCCCCGCATGATCCGCGAACAGGAAGGCGCTGAGGAGAGTCAGTGCGAGGGCTGTCAACAGCGGCATACCCGTCCGGCGGATCCCGCCGGTCGTGATCTCGTCCTGCAGCTTCACGGGGTTCCTTCCCATCCTTCGAGTTGATCCAGCCAGCGCACCCGAAGTGCGGTCGCCTCCGCCGAGTGGTCGAGCCGGGCTGAGACCCCCCAGACCTCGGCGAGCTGCTGCTCGGTCAGAACCTGGTCGGGAGCCCCGCTGGCGACGGACGCCCCCCGGGACATGACGACGACGGTGTCGGCGACCGCAGCCGCAAGTGCCAGGTCGTGGACCACCAGCAACACCGACATGCCGTCGTCGGCCAGATCTCTCAGCAGCCTCGCCACCGTGACCGTAGCCCCGAGGTCGAGCTGGGAGGTGGGCTCGTCGGCGATCAGCAAAGGCGTGCCCTGGGCGAGCCCGATCGCGATCTGCACTCGCTGCAGCTCGCCGCCGGACAGGGTCGTCAGCATCCGGCTGGAGAGATGGGTGACACCGGCACGCTCAAGCGACGCCGAGATCGCGTCACGATCGCGCTTCGTCGCACGCCGCAGGGCGCTGATCCGCGCCGAGCGGCCGATCTGGAGTGCCTCGTTGACGGTGATCCCCTCGGGAACGGACGGACGCTGAGGCACGAAAGCGCGCAGTGCGGCGAGATGGCGGCCACGCGCCTTCGTGACGTCGACTCCCATGCAGCGTGCCATTCCCCCGCTCAGCTTCTGGATGCCGGCGGCGGCGCGAACGAGCGTCGACTTGCCGGCGCCGTTGGGCCCGACGACGGCGACCAGCTCACCGTGGCCGACGACGAGCTCGGCATGGGAGACGATCTCCTTGCTGTCGATGGCGACCCGGGCGGAATCGACGACCAGGGCCGGCCACGCCTGCTCGGGAGGCAGCGGCGTCGACGATGCGGCCGTGGCGCTCATGCCACCCTCCGCAGCAGGTAGAGGAAGACGGGCACGCCGAGGATCACCATGAACGGCCCGACCGGGAGCACGATCGGGGCGGCCACCACTCGTGCCAGGACGTCTCCCGCGACCAGCAGCGTCGAGCCGGCCAGGGCCGATGCCGGGACCACGAAGGCGTGGCGAGACGTACCGCCCGCGAGGCGCATCAGATGCGGGACGATCAGGCCGATGAAGCCGAGCAGCCCCGCCAGCGCGGCGGCAACCGAGGCGAGCAACGCCGCCGCCAGGCCCGATCCGAGTCGGATCACCGCCGGTCGGCTGCCCAGGGAGGCCGCCACGTCGTCCCCGAGCGCCAGTCTGTCCAGCGGCCGGATCAAGACGATCGCGATCACGAAGCCGGCGGTGAGGTAGGGCCAGAACTCGCTCAGGTCGGACCATCCGCTCGGGGTCAGGCCGCCCGCCAGGAAGAAGAGCACCGACTGGACCCGGTCCGGGAACGCGGTCAGCAGGCTCGTCGTCGCCGCGCCGAACAGAGCCGCGATCGCGATCCCGGCGAGGATCACCTTCCCGATCCCACCGCGGTTGCGGCCGCTCCAGGCGATCATGAAGACCAGTCCCGCAGCCAACAAGCCGAAGGCCAACGCCCCGATCGGCAGCAGCGCCGCCGACGCCGGGAAGACCAGCAGGATCAAGGTTGCGCCGAAGCCCGCGCCGGCCGTCACACCGATCACGTCGGGGGATGCCAGCGGGTTGCCCAACGATCCCTGCAGGACCGCTCCGGCGACGCCCAGCCCCGCGCCCACCAGGATCGCCTCGACCAGGTTCGGGAGCCGTAGCTCGAGCACGATCTTGGCCATCTCGGGCGGGGTTTCCTTGCCGAGGATGGCATCGATCACGGTGCCCGCCGGGATGTCGACCGCGCCGAACGCCAGTGAGGCGACGCACGCCGCGACCAACGCCGCGACAGCGACGATCAACACCGCTGCCCGTCGTAGGATCACCCGTTTCCATCACTCCCGGACGAGAACCGGCCCTACCGGTTCCGCAGGTAGTCGCCGCGGATCATCTTGAGAACGGCCGGAACCCGGAGGTCCGGCTGAAGCAGCGAGTTGTTGCCGGTCACGTAGATGCGGTCGTTGCGACCGGCGTTCGTGTCCTTGAGCCAGGTGTCCTCCCGCAGAGAATCCTCGATCTCATCGAGATCATCCGCGTTGCCGTGGGGAATCGCGACGATCACATCGGGCTGCTGGACGGCGATCTCCTCCAGGGAGAGCTGCGCGAACCCGCCGGAGATCATCAGGTTCGTCCCACCGTCGGCGGTGAGGCCGTCTGTCGCGAGGGTCGCCCCGGCCTGGCTGAAGAGGTTCCCGCCCCAGCTGCTCGGCAGGAACGCGTACCGAGCCGCACCGACTCCGAGCAGAACCAGGGTCTTGGGCCTGCTCGTGATCCCCCGGGTCGACTTCCGGATCTTCTTCTTCATCGACTTGGCGAGCTTCTTGGCCTTCTTCTGCTTGCCCACGAACTTGCCGATGCGCTTGATCTTCGCCCCGTACTGGGCGAGCGCGGTCGGATCGAACTCGTGCACCTTCATCCCGAAGCCCTCGAGTGCCTTGTGGCCACCGTTCCAGGTGCGCTCGGAGAGCACGGTCTTGACGTTGCGCTGCACCAACTGCTCGGGGTTGGGGCCGTTGGACGCATGCGAGAGCGGTATCTGCGGGATGTTGCGGAACTTCTTCGGAATACCCGCGTCTCCCGTGACCGTCTCTCCGATCACGACCGGCTTCACACCCAGCTTCGCCAACGTCTGCACCGAGAACGGCGTCAACGCCGCGATCCGCAGGTTCTTCTTCTTCGCCGCTTCGGCGCTGCCCGCAGCCGGGGCGAGAGCGACGAGAAACAGGGCTGCGCAGAGCAGCGCGACGGCCCATCTACGCCGCCGCTCCGGCCCGGCGACGGATCTGACTGCGGTCGGCGCGTTGGCGGTGAGCACGGCTGGGTTACTCCTTGGTCGAGGAAGCGCTTGAATCAGGTGGGCGAGGCTTGCGGGCTGTTCCTCGGCGGCCACCGTGTCAACATGTTAGGGAAGCCTAACGCAGAATGACAACAGCGCCTCGCCCCGAGACCAGGCATGATCCTGACCCTGCCGACGAGCGAGCAACGAACCCGGAGATACCCAGATGTCGACCACGACCAGCGCACCGACGAACCATTCATTCAAGGGTGAGAACGTGGTTCCACCGCCTCCCCCGCCCCTGACGGAAGCCGAGAAGGGTCGTCGCCGCAGCCCCGCCGAGGAAGCCCGGACCCTGCTCGCCAACTCGCACGTGGCGGCGCTCGGTTCGACCAGCGAGGACGGCACCCCCTGGGCGTCCCTCGTCGCCTACGCGGCGCTACCCGACGGCAACCCGGTGCTGATGATCTCGACCCTCGCCGAACACGGCCAGAACCTGCAGCGCGACAAGCGCGCCAGCTTGATGGTCGCCCACGACCCGAAGGAGCTCGACCAGCTCGCCCACGGGCGCGTGACGATCGCCGGCGACGCCGAGCTGCTCGAGGAGGGCAGCGATCTCTGGGCCGATGCACGGACGGCCTACCTGACCGCGATCCCGGCCGCGAACGCCTACGAGCGCTTCGGCGACTTCGGGATCTGGGTGATCAAGGCGGACCGGGTCCGCTGGGTCGGCGGCTACGGCCGCATGGACTGGGTCACGATCGAGGACTACGCCGATGCCGAGACGGATCCCACCGCGCCGACCGCGGGTCGCGCGGTCTCCCATCTCAACGATGACCACGCCGACTCCCTGCTCGACATGGCCCGCAGTCTCGGCGGCTACCCGGACGCCCTCTCGGCGAAGTGCACCTCGATCGATCGCTACGGCCTCGATCTGGCGATGGAGACCCCACGCGGACACGCGCCGACTCGGGTCGGATTCGCCGAGCCGGTGAGCGCCCCGGACGGTCTCCGCGCGGCGACGGTCGAGCTCGCCAAGCGCGCCCGGGCGTAACGAAGGCCCGCCACCGCCCGGAGACGCCCCGCGAACCGCGCGGGGCGTATGGTTCCGCGCCGCATGCCGGACGCGATCGTCAGCGCCTCGGTGGACGCTCTCGACCTGTCGCGCTGGCAGTTCGCGGCAACCACCCTCTATCACTTCATCTTCGTACCGCTGACCCTCGGTATGGCGCCGCTCGTGGCGGCGATGCAGACCCTCTGGTACCGGACCCGGGAGGAGAAGTGGCTGCGGTTGACCCGGTTCTTCGGCCTCCTGATGCTGATCAACTTCGCGATCGGCATCGCCACCGGGATCGTCCAGGAGTTCCAGTTCGGGATGAACTGGTCGGAGTTCTCCCGCGTGGTCGGCGACGTCTTCGGCGCCCCGCTGGCGATCGAGGGCCTCGGCGCCTTCTTCCTCGAGTCGACCTTCCTCGGCCTCTGGATCTTCGGCTGGAACCGGCTCAGCCCGAAGCTCCACCTCGCGACCATCTACCTCGTCTGGGCGGGCACGTGGCTCTCCGCCTTCTTCATCCTCGCGGCGAACTCGTGGATGCAGCACCCGGTGGGCTACGCGATCGATCAGGCCACCGGCCGCGCCTACTCCACCGACATCTTCGAGATCCTCTTCCAGCGCTTCACGCTGTTCGCCTTCGGCCACGCGCTGCTGGCCGGGCTGATGACGGCGGGCTTCCTCGTGCTCGGCGTCTCGATCTGGCAGATGCGTCGCGGACGCAACGCCCCCGCCTTCCGCGCGGCCGCGAAGCTGGCGATCATCGTCGTCGTCCCGGTCTCGACCGTGAACCTGATCGTCGGCAGCGAGTTCGGCGGCGTCATCACCGACGCGCAGCCGGTCAAGATCGCCGCCGCCGAGGCGCTCTGGAACACCGAGCAGCCGGCCGGCTTCACCCTGTTCCAGATCGGCGGGTTCGACGAGGACGACCAGGACGCCGACTTCAAGATCGAGATACCCGCGGTGCTCTCGTTCCTGGCGACGAACTCCTTCGACGGCAAGGTCGTCGGCTTGAACGAGCTCCAGGCCCAGTCGGAGCAGAAGTTCGGAGCCGGCAGCTACCTGCCGAACGTCCAGCTCGTCTTCTGGAGCATGCGGGTGATGGCCTACCTCGGCACCCTCTCGCTGCTGTTGGCCCTGTGGGCGGCCTACCTGCTCCGCAAGGACCGCCTCGCCGATTCGAAGTGGTTCGCGCGCGCTGCCCTGGCGGGGATCGCCTTCCCCTACCTCTCCAGCCTCGCCGGCTGGGTCCTGAGCGAGGCCGGACGACAACCATGGGTCGTCTACGGCCTTCTGCGAACCGAGGACGCCGTCTCCCCCACCGCCAGCACCGCGATGGTCGCCGCCAGCCTCGGCGCGTTCGTCCTGCTCTACGGGGCGCTCGCCGCGGCCGACTTCGTGCTGATGCGGAAGTACGCGCGCATGGATCTGCCCGATGCCGACCCGCCCGAGGACGACGAGCCGGAGCGAACCTCGACCCTCCCCGCGCCGGGATACTGAGCCACCATGTCGCTGGAGACCCTCTGGTTCATCATCGTCGCCGTCCTCTGGGTCGGCTACCTGGTCCTGGAGGGCTTCGACTTCGGCGTCGGCATCCTCTCCCCGTTCGTCGGCCGCGACGAGGAGGAGCGGGAGACGATCCTCGAGTCGATCGGGCCCTTCTGGGACGGCAACGAGGTCTGGCTGATCAGCGCGGGCGGCGCCACCTTCGCCGCCTTCCCGCAGTGGTACGCGACGATGTTCAGCGGCTACTACATCGCCCTGCTGCTGATCCTCCTGCTGCTGATCGTGCGCGTTCTCGCGATCGAGTGGCGAGGGCGAACCGAGTCCTCACGTTGGAAGTCGATCGCCCGCCGGACCGTTTTCGGCACGTCGGCGCTACTGCCCGTGCTCTGGGGCGTCGCGCTCTCGAGCCTGCTCTCCGGGGTTCCGATCGACGGCGATCAGGAGTTCGCCGGGAGCTTCTGGGATCTGTTCACCCCGTTCACGGTCCTCGCGGGCGTCGCGGTCGGGGCCGCCTGCGCCCTGCACGGCGCGACCTTCCTCGGGCTGCGCTTGAAGGGTGTGCTGCGCGAACGCGTGCAGCGAGTCGCCGCGGCGATCTCGATCCCGACGGCGCTGGCCGTGGTCGCCCTGATGGTCGTGACCGTGCTCAACGGCAGCGACGCCGGCTCGGACCGTCTCGGCCCTGGGATCGCGATCGCCGCCGTCGGAGGGCTGGCGGTGCTGTCGGCGATCCCGCTGACTCGCGCCCGCCGCGAGCGGGCGGCGTTCGCGGCGACCGCGCTGGCGATCGGTCTCTGGATCGCCTGCCTCTTCGCCCTGCTCTACCCGAACGTGATGGTCTCCTCCCTCGGCGCGGATCTCTCGCTGACGATCGACAACGCCTCGTCGGCGAGCTACACGCTGACGGTGATGACCGTCGTGGCCGCCGTGTTGATGCCCATCGTGCTGATGTACCAGGGGTGGAGCTACTACGTGCTGCGCGCCCGCCTCGGCGAGGACGAGTCCCCATCGAGCCCGGGTGAGCTCCTCGACCGTGCCGGCAAACGCTGACGTGACCCGATGATGCGAGCGCTCGACCCCCGGCTGATGTCGCGGGTGAAGGCGATCCGCGGCATGCTCGTCGCCGATTCCGTGCTCGGGTTGGTCTCGGCCCTCCTCGTGCTCGCCCAGGCGGTGCTGCTGGCGCACGTAGCCGCCGGCGGGTTCGAGGGCGAGTCGGTCTCCTCCCTCCTGCTTCCGGCGATCGCGCTCTGCGGGGTGATCGGCCTCCGCGCCCTCTCGAGCTGGGCGTTCGAGGTGGTCGGGCGGCGGGCGGCGACGAGCGTGCTCTCCAAGCTCCGCCTCGACCTCGTCCGGCGACAGGTCAGCGAGCCGGGCAGCGCCCGCGGCAGCGCGCGAGCCGATGCGGCCGAGGTCGCGGCGGCGGCCGTGAACGGGATCGACTCCCTCGAGGCGACCTTCGCCCGCTACATCCCCCAGGTCTTCCTGGCGATGACGGTGCCGATCGCCGTCCTCGTCCTCGTCGCCGCGATGGATCTGCTCTCGGCAGCGATCATGCTGCTGACGCTGCCCCTGGTCCCGGTCTTCATGTGGCTCGTCGGCCGCTACACCGAGCAGCGCTCGCGGGAGCGGCTGCAGGCGCTGAACCTGCTCGCCGGCCACTTCCTCGACGTGGTCCGCGGCCTGCCTACCCTGCGGGCCTTCAACCGCGGCGAGGTCCAGGCCGATCGGATCGGCGAGGTCAGCGAGGAGTACCGGCGGACGACGATGGGGACCCTGCGCGTCGCCTTCCTCTCCGGCGCGGTGCTGGAGTTCGCGGCGACCCTGGGAGTGGCGCTGGTGGCCGTCACCGTGGGCGTCCGCCTGGTCGACGGGGGAATCGGGTTCGAGGCGGCGCTGACCGTGCTCGTGCTCGCCCCTGAGCTCTACGTCCCACTGCGCGAGCTCGGGGTCCACTACCACGCGAGCGCTGACGGCCGGGCCGTCGCCGGGCGCCTGCTCGACCTGGGCGAGGAGCGCGAGGACGCCGAGTCGATCGAGGTCGGCCGGAGGAGTGACCTCGTCGTCGCCCCCTCCCCTCGTGAGAACGCCGTGCGCCTCGACGACGTCCACTTCTCCTACCCGGACCGGGACGTCGTCGTCCTCGACTCGATCTCGCTCGAGCTGGAGCCCGCCGAGTGCCTCGCGCTGACCGGTCCCAGCGGGATCGGCAAGAGCACCGTCGCGGAGCTCCTGATGCTGATCGAGCGGCCCCTCGCCGGCCGGATCACGATCGGAGACGTCGGGCTGGCCGCCTGCGATCCCGAGCGGTGGCGCTCGCGGATCGCCTGGGCGCCCCAGTCGCCGACGATGTTCCGCGGCACGATCGCCGACAACATCCGGCTCGGCGATCCGGAGGCGGGCGACGTGCGTCTCGCCGAGTGCGCGCGGCTGGCCGGGCTCGACGAGCTGCTCGAACGCCTGCCCGGAGGGGTCGAGACGCCGGTGGGCGAGGGAGCGCGAGCCCTGTCGGCGGGTGAGCGACAGCGGGTGGCGCTGGCGCGTGCGTTCCTGCGCGACGCCGACCTGCTGATCCTCGACGAGCCGACCGCGAACCTGGATCCGGCCAACGCCGAACGCATCGCCGACTCGATCGTCGAGGTGGCGGCGGGGCGATCCGTCCTGCTGATCACCCACGACCCGGGGCTGGCGGCGCGAGCCGACCGGATCGTGCGGATGAGCCCGCCCGAGACCGGAACCACGACTGCCACGACTGCCGCAGCCGCGGCGGTCGGCGAGGAGGGGATGGCTCGATGAGGGAGACCATCGCCAAGCTGGTCAGGATGGCTCCCGCGGGTCGCGGGCGGTTCGCCCTCTCGATCGCCCTCGGCGTGGCCGCGATCGCCTTCGGGATCGCGCTGATGACGACCGCGGGGTACCTGATCTCGCGCTCGGCGGAGCGGCCCGAGATCCTCTCGCTCACGGTCGTGATCGTCGGCGTCCGCTTCTTCGGGATCGCGCGACCGTTGACGCGCTACCTCCAGCGGCTGGCGTCCCACGACGTCGCCCTGCGCTCGCTCGGCGAGGTGCGCGCGAACTTCTACCGCCGGATCGAGCCGCTGGCGCCGGTGCAGCTCGGCGCCTACCGCAGCGGCGAGCTGCTGGGCCGGATGGTCGGGGACGTCGACGCCCTGCAGAACCTCTACCTGCGAGGGCTCTCACCGCCGCTGATCGCGCTGATCGCGGGGATCGCGGCCGTCGGGTTCGCCACCTGGCTCCTCCCCGTCGCCGGCCTCGCGCTCGCGGTCGGCCTGATCCTCGACGGAGTGGTGCTCCCGGCGATCGCGGCAACCTGGAACCGCTCGGCCGGACGCCGGCGCAACGCCGCCCGAGCGGAGCTCTCCGCCGACCTGGTCGAGACGCTCCGCGGCGGCCGCGAGCTGCTGCTCTACGGACGCGATCGCGAGGCCGTCGCGCGGATCGAGGCCCACGACCGGGAGCTCGCGAGCCTTGGCCGCCGTGAGGCCTTCGTCTCCGGGGCCAGTGGCGCGATCTCGGTCCTGATCGCTGGGCTGACGACGGTCGCGGTACTGGTGCTGGCGATCTCCGCGCACGACTCCGGGTCCCTCGATCATGTGCTGATCGCAACCCTGGCCCTGCTGACGATCGCCAGCTTCGAGGCGACGAGCGTGCTCGCCGACACCGCCCAGGAGATGACCGGGACGCTGAGCGCCGGCCGGCGGGTGCTGGAGCTGACCGAGGAGCAACCGCTGATAGAGGACGCCGAGTCCCCGGCACCGTGCCCTGCCGTCGCCGACGTCGAGCTGCGCGATGTGACCGCCCGCTACCCGGGCTCGAGCGAGCCGGTCTTCGAGGACCTGGGCGTCCGCGTCGACTCCGGTCGTCGGGTCGCCCTGGTCGGCCCCAGCGGCGCCGGCAAGAGCACGATCGCCGCGCTGCTCCTGCGATTCCTCGACCCGGCGTCCGGCGCAGTCACGATCGGCGGCACCGACCTCCGCTCCCTCGCCCAGAGCGACGTCCGAGCGACGTACGGCCTCGCGGGCCAGGACGCGCACGTCTTCAGCTCGACGATCCGCGCCAACCTCCAGCTGGCACGTCCCGACGCCGAGGAGTCGAGGCTCTGGAGCGCGCTCGAGGCGGCCCGGCTGGCCGACTGGGTTCGCAGCCTCCCCGACGGACTCGACACCTTCGTCGGAGAAGCCGGAGAGGCGCTCTCGGGGGGACAGCGCCAGCGCCTGATCGTCGCGCGGGCGCTGCTCGGCGACGCCCCCGTCCTCCTCCTCGACGAGCCGACGGCCCACCTCGACGAGGAGACGGCGCAGGAGCTGATCGACGACGTCTTCACCGCTGCCGGAGACCGCTCGATCGTCCTCATCACCCATCGCCGCGAGGGTCTCGAGCAGGTCGCCGAGGTGATCTCGATCGACGGCTGACGGGGTGGGCTCAGCTCGCTCGCCGATCGCTGAAGCGCGGGAAGAGCATGATCGCGCCGAGGAGGAAGAAGGCGCCGCCGATCGAGGTCGTCAGGTTGGAGGCGGCGAGATCGACGACGTTCCCCGTCTTCGGGACGACGAACGAGGTCACGGCGGAGATACCGAACGCGATCGCTCCCGCCAGGTTGGCCGCGGCTATCCGCCACTGGTCGTTCTCGACATCCCAGACGAACCTACCTCGGGCGGCGATGTGGAAGGCGATGTAGCTGGAGACGAGGAAGCAGACCGAGCCGTAGAAGTCCGGTCGCCAGACGAGCCGGTCGGTCGCAGCGGTGTCGAAGGCGGACTGGAGCGCCGCGTGCGTGCTCAGGTTGAAGAACAGGGTGCCGGCGAACTGGATCCCCGACGCCCACCAATCTCCTCGTCCCCCGCCCATCTTGCCGGTGGTGACGAGCTGCAGGAACGCCGCGCTGGTGAAGAAGATCGAGCCGACGAAGAACGTCATCCCGTCCGCTGAGGAGCCGACCAGCTGGACGTAACCGGGGAGCGGGCCGACCAGGAAGCAGGCGGATCCGATCGCGAACAGCGTGCCGATCCAGGCGTTGGTTCGATCCTTGGGCCAG
Source organism: uncultured Conexibacter sp. (assembly GCA_964641695.1). Lineage (GTDB taxonomy): Bacteria > Actinomycetota > Thermoleophilia > Solirubrobacterales > 70-9 > RHKX01. The sequence goes on along the minus strand of CAZXKG010000002.1, from coordinate 16,087 downwards.
TCCGCCACGGCACGGCAGCCTATGGCGATCGAGCCACGGTCGCCGGGTGCGCGACCCCTAGGATCCGCCGCATGGATCAGCTCAGCAACCACCACCGCACGACGCTCGCCGAGATCTTCGACCACCAGGCGAGCGGGTCGATCGAGTGGCGCAAGGCCCGCTCGCTGCTGGAGGCCGTCGGCACGATCGAGGAGCAGCACAACGGCAAGCTCAAGGTGACGGTCGGCCCGGAGACCGAGGTCTTCGAACTGCCGAAGGACAAGGACCTGGATCGCCAGGTCGTCGTCGACCTGCGGCGGATGCTGGAACAGGCGGGATACGGCCCCAAGGCGGACGCGACCTCCGACGAGCGCGACCGGAACTGGGGCGACTCCCGCTGGGGCAAGCCGAACTGAGCTCCGGGAGACCGCGGGCTCAGCGGTCGCCGTCCTGGCGCGGCCCGTGGTACCAGGGCAGCAGCAGCCGCTCCGCCAGCAGGACGAGCAGGAAGAGGCCGATCCCGATCGCAGCCAGCAGGCCGACGACGGCGAACATGGTCGCCGTCTCGGTGGCGTTGTTGAGGACGAGGATCAGGTGACCGAGCCCCTCCGACGCCCCTACCCACTCGGCGAAGACCGAGCCGATCACGGCCAGCGCCGCGGCGATCTTGAGCCCGCTGAAGACGAACGGCAGCGCCGCCGGGATCCGGCAGTGGCGCAGCTGCTGGGCGGCGCTCGCCCGCATCGTCCGGGTCAGGCGCAGCAGCCTCGGATCGACCGCTCGCAAGCCGTCGATCGCGTTGACCGCGATCGGGAAGAAGCTGACCAGCGCGATCACCACGATCTTCGGCCCCAGGTCGAAGCCGAGCCAGAGCACCAGGATCGGGGCGACGGCGACGATCGGGACCATCTGCGAGGCGACCAGCCACGGGTAGACGGCCCGCTCGATCGTCGCCGAGCTGCGGATCAGCAGCGCGAGCAGCAGACCACCGACGATCGCCACCCCGTACCCGAGGAGGATCTCGACGATCGTCACACCGGCGTTGTCGAGCAGCAACGCACGCTGCTCCCAGCCGGCCGAGGCGATCTCGCTCGGGGCGGGAAGCGTCGCAGCCGAGACCCCCGAGAGCTCCACGTAGAGCTGCCAGGCGCCGAGCACGAGGAGCGCGAAGACGATCGGGGCCACCACCGCCCCGACGCGCCCTACCGGTCTGCCCCGCTCCTGCACCCCTCATCCACCGCTGAGCTGCGCGAGGACCGCCGCCTTCGTCGCGACGAACTCCGGCTCGGCGATCAACCGGTCGCGGTCGCGCGGGCGGGCGAAGGTGATCTCGTGGGCGGCGACGATCTTGCCGGGGTGACCGGCCATCACGTAGACGAGGTCGGAGAGGTAGACGGCCTCCTCTACGTCGTGGGTGACGAAGACGATCGTCTTCCTCTCCTGCTGCCAGACCTCGAGCAGCCACTGCTGCAGCGAGGCCCTGGTCAGCGCGTCGAGCGCGGCGAACGGCTCGTCGAGCAGCAGCAGGTCGCTGCCGGTGAGGAACGTCCGCAGCAGGGCCGTGCGCTGCCTCATCCCCGTCGAGAGCTCGTGCGGCCAGGCATCGCCGAAGCCCTCGAGTCCGAAGCGGGCGAGCTGCTCGGCGGCGAGGGCCCGCGCCTGGGAGCGGGGCATGCCGTCGAGCTCGGGGCCGAGCGACGCGTTGGCGAGCACCGTCCGCCACGGCATCAGCAGATCCGCCTGCGGCATCAGACCGGCGATCCCCAGCAGCTCCCGAGAGCCCGCCTCGCCGATCTCGATGCTGCCTTCGGTGGGGCGCTCGAGGCCCGCCATCAGCTCGAGCAGCGTCGACTTCCCGCACCCGGACGGGCCGACGATCGAGACGAACGACCCCTCCTCCACGTCGAGGTCCACGCCCCGCAGCGCCCAGCGCCGCGCGCCACGTGCCGAGCGATCCTCGAACGACCGTCCGAGTCCCCGCGCGCGCAATCGAACCCCGGTCACGATCCCTGTCCCGGATCGAGGGCGTAACGCTCCGGAGCGATCGGCGCGTCGATCAGCCCGTTGTCGACGAGGAACCGCGACAGCTCCTCGACCTGCGCGGCTTCGATCGTGCCGAACGGCGCGCCGGCCGGGTCCAGGTACGGCATGTACGCCTCCAGGGACGCCTTGGCGAACTCGGCGGGGATCGCGGGGTTCGCCGCCAGCAGGGCGTCGAGGCCGACCGCCGGATCGGCGAGCACGCCCTCGTAGCCGCGGGTGGTGGCCGCGACGAAGTCCGCGGTCAGCTGCGGATCGGCGGCGATCGCGTCCTCGGTGGAGAACGCGACGAGACCCGGGTAGGAAGGCCCACCGTGCTCGTCGATCGGGAAGGAGCGCGTCGGGTGACCGTCGACTTCGACCTGGATGCCGTCGGCTGGAACGAACCCGGTGAACGCGTCGATCTTGCCGTTCTCCAGCGCCTGAACCCCGTTGAAGCCGATCGTCACCAGCTCGACCTCGTCGGGATCGCCGCCGGCGTCGGCGATCTCCGTCTCGACCAGGGCCTGGTCGGAGGGAACCCCGGTGACCCCGACCGAACCGAGGTCCGCCGGGCTCTCGAAGCCGTCCTCGACACGCGTGATCAAGCCCCCGAGCGGGCGTCGGGCGATCGCCATCACGGCCTTCGCGCCTCGTTCCATGTCGATCTGGGTGGCGACGTCGATCCCGTCGGCGAGCCCGAAGTCCGCCTTGCCGGAGTCGATCAGCTTCAGCGTGTCGGCCGTGGAGGTGGGCTCGATCACGCGCAGGTCGATCCCAGCATCCTCGTAGTACCCGGCCTCGAGCGCCCGGTAGACACCGGCGTGGACCGGACCGGGAACGAAGTCGAGGACGAGGGTCGCGTCCCGGGTGGAGCCGGCCTCCCGATCGGTGCTCGCCCCCTCCCCGTCATCCCCACAGCCGGCGAGGGCAAGCGGGAAGAGGAGGGCGACGAGCGCCGCAAGCCGCCTCAGCGGTGGTCCGTTCGTAGGCATCGCCGACATCTTCGCCCAGCGCGAGGGGCGGACGCGCTACGACTCGACGCCGCCCGATCACCTCGCGTCGACCTCGCCGCCGCGAAACACGCGACGATCCCCGAACCGAGCCTCACGACCTGCTCCCATCCATCGGTCCCAGAGACGTGCGGCCGCTCGCCGGGCATCACCAGGCATCCGCCCGGCACCGAGGGGACCTGAGCCTCAGGCGTCCTCGCCGGTTCTCGGCCCGGGCACGTTGCGGAAGGCGAACGCCTCCGCGGGACGCCCGGCCTGCACGTACCAGCACTCCCCCGCCATCTCGCCTTCGAACAGCGCGATCACGGCGTCGACCACCGCCGCGACCGGGATGATCGGCAGGCCGCCCCCGACCAGGGCCTCCTTGAAGGACGAGATGATCGCGGTGTCGGCGAATCCCGGGCAGACGGCGTTGATCCGTACCCCCTCGGAGGCGAGCCCAGGGCCGAGCGAGCGGACCATCCCGACCACCCCATGCTTGTTGGCGGCGTAGATCGGATCCACCGGAACCGCCGTCAGGCCTGCCAGCGAGGCGGACGCGACGATCGAGCCGCCGCCCTGGCGAAGCGCCGGCAAGGACGCCGCGATCCCGTAGGCGACGCCGTCGAGGTTGATCGACATCGCCCGCCGGTAAGCGACCGGATCGAAGTCGGCTCCGAGGCTGACGCCGCTGGCGATGCCCGCGTTGAGGTGAACCAGGTCCAGCCTGCCGGTCTCCTCGATCGCCACCTCGACCAGGCGGAGGTTCGTCTCGTACTCGGAGACGTCCGCTTCCACGAAGATCCCTCCGATCTCGCCCGCGACTCCCGCCCCGCGCTCGTCGACGTCGGCGATCAGCACCGTCGCCCCGCGCGCCGCCAGCGCCCGCGCGGTCCCCTCGCCGATACCCCCGGCGGCCCCGGTCACGATCGCGGTCTTCCTCGCCATGCGCCCCTCGCTCACGGTCCGACCTTATTCGACGCCCCCTGCTCCCAGTAGCTTGCGCACATGGATATGCGCGACTCACGCGTCCGAGCAGCGGGGACAGGGGGATGATCGTCGTGGTCGTGGTCATCGCCGTCGTCCTGGCGGCCGCGCTCTTCGTCCTGCTGACCTACAACCGTCTCGTCGCGCAGCGACTCACCTGCGAGAACGCCTGGGCGCAGGTCGAGGTCGCGCTCAAGCAGCGTCACGACCTGGTTCCGGCGCTGGTCGAGTCGGTTCGCGGCTACGCGACCCACGAGCGGACGACGTTCGAGCGGACGGCCGAGGCGCGCGCGGAGGCGATCGCGGTGGCCGAGGAGGGGCCCCGGGCGCGGATCGGCCCGGAGGGGCTGCTGGCGAGCGGCGTCAGCGGCCTGCTCGGAGTCGCCGAGGCATATCCGGATCTGCGGGCGAGCGAGAGCTTCTCCCGCCTGCAGACCGACCTCGGCGCGGTCGAGGAGCGGATCGCGATCACCAGGCGCGTCTACAACGACACGGTCGAGCGCTATAACACCGCGATCGCCGTCTTCCCGCCGTCAGTCGTCGCCCGCGCGTTCCGCTTCGACGCCCGCGCCTTCTTCAGCGCCGAGGTCGAAGCCCACCTCGCGCCGTCGATCGCGATCGGCGAGGGCGCCAGATGAGACGGAAGCTGATCCGGCGCCTCGTCGCCGCGGCGATCTTCACCGCCCTGCTGGCGCTGCTGATGTCGGTCATCCATCAGGTCCCAACCGCGGAGAAGCAGTACGAGGTGAGCAGCGCCGACGTCGACGTGGAGCTGCAGGAGGACGGCAGCCTGCTCGTGCATGAGCGGCTCACGTTCGACTTCACCGGCAGCTTCAGCGGCGCCTACCGCGAGTTCCCCCTCAACGGCGACGCCCGGGTCGTCGAGGCCGTCGTCAGCGAGGACGGCAAGGACTACGAGCCCGGTGGGAGCACCGTACTCGGCTCCTACGACCTCCCCGGGCGCTACGGCGTCGTCAACGAGCAGGGGGTTCCGTTTCGGATCGTCTGGCACTACCGGGCCGACGGCGGGTCGAGGACGTTCGACCTCAGCTACCGGGTCGTCAACGCGACCACCGCCTACGAGGACGTCGTCGACGTGAGTTGGAACGTCTGGGGCGATCAGTGGCCCTTCTGGCTCAGCGATCTCGAGGCGCGCATCTCCGCCGCCTCGGGCGCCCGGCCCGAGGCGGCATGGCTGCGGCCGCGGTCGCTCGGCGCCGACCCTGAGCTCGGTGCCGAGGCGAGCGTCTCGGTCGAACGGGTACCGGCGGGCGAGGACGTCGGCTTCCGCGCGACCTTCCCCGCCGAGGCGATCTCCCGATACGCGGGAACGGTCCGGCAGCCCCTCGACGGAGCCGAGTCGATCGAGAACGAGGAACGGGAGATCGACGAGGAGTACGGCTTCGTCGACCGGGCGGCGAACTTCGCCACCACCGTCCAGCTTCCCGTCAGCATCGGGCTCGCCGCCGCGATGCTGCTGCTGACGACGATCCTCGCCCTGCGGGCCCGCGAGCGTCCCACGGGGATTCCGAAGTACCTCCACGAGCCGCCCGACGACTCCTCGCCGGCGGTCGCCTACGCATTGGCGACCGAGGGCGGGTACGACCAGCGGCTCGTGCTCGCGACGCTGCTCGACCTGGTCGATCGGGGCCATTACGAGGCAAGGACGCCGCAGTCGGCGGATGCCGACGGCCTCGACCTCGAGATCCGGGCCGCGGAGAGCCGCCCGGCCGGCGAGCGGCTGCTGGCGCACGAGGTCAGCGTCAGGGACTTCTTCGACCTGCTCCTCGACGGGGGCTGGTCGACGCTCGGTGCGATGAAGGAGCTGATCCCCCGTCATTCGACCACCTGGAAGGCGCGCTGGGATCAGATGAACTCGATCCTGGGGGCAGCCGACGATCACGAGCTGGAGTGGGACCTCGATCTCCGCTCCGCGCGCCGGCTCGCGGCGCTCTGCTTCAGCGCGACGATGCTCGTGCTCACCATCCTGGTCTTCATCCGCACCCACCGGATCGGCATCCCCCTGACCTTCTGGCTTGGCACGCTCGCCTTCTCGTTCGCTCCCCCCGCCAACATGCTCCGCCGCCTGGACGCGGTCGGGCGCGAGCGCAACGCCGGCTGGGAAGCGTTCCGTCGCTGGACCGAGGACTTCCCCAGCCTCGACGACGATCCACCCGCCACGCTCGCCCTCTGGCGTCGGATCCTCGTCCACGCGGTCGGGTTCGGCACCGCGGAGCGGATCGTCAAGTCCGGCCGGATCCCGGCGCCGGTCGGCGAGGCCGCCGCAGGCGCCGGCGGCTGGGCCGGGTACGCAGTCGCCTCAGGCTCGTTCGGGCACGACTTCGGCTCGTTCTCCTCCGGCATCTCCTCGCAGGTGCAACCCCCCTCCAGCGATTCGGGCGGCGGGGGCAGCGGGGGCGGCGGGGGCTTCTCCGGCGGGGGCGGCGGGGGCGCCTGGTAGCTACCGCCGGCCGCCGACCTGCGCGGGCGCGTGCCGTACGTAACCGGCGTCGCGGCTTTCGACCTTCGCCTTACGCAGGTTGCGGTCGGCGACGACCAGGAGGTCGTCGAGCGTGATCGCGTCAGCGGGGAAGTAGGCCAGGCCGACCGAGGCGCCGAGCCTCATCTCGTCGATGCCGAGATCGGCGACAGCTGTCTGCAGGCGTCCCGCAAGGGCCGCGGCCTCCTCCGGCCCCGTCTCGGGGGCGACCACGGCGAACTCGTCGCCACCCTGACGGACGACCACGTCATGATTGCGGACGTTCTGCACGAGCGCGTCGGCGACGCTGCGCAGGACCTCGTCGCCGCGATGGTGTCCGTGAACGTCGTTGATCTGCTTGAAGCGGTCGAGGTCGATCGCGAGCAACGCGAGCGGCCGCTGATGGCGCATGTGCCGCAGGATCTCGCGCGGCACGCGGTTGGTGAGCATCCGGTAGTTGCCGACCCCGGTGAGCGGATCGCTCTCCGACAGCGCCCGGTAGCGCTCCTGGCTGGCGGTCAGCCGCTCGCGCAGGTAGGCGATCATCCCGGCGACGACGATCAGGACCGGGATCAGGACCAGGGCGAGCGGGAGGTTCTGCCTGAACGTCTCCGGGTCATAGAGCAGGACGATCGCCGCCGAGGCGACCAGGAAGGCCACCTGCGCCATCAGGGCACGCCGCTCGCTGATCCCGTAGGCGATGAAGATCGCCACGAGGACGTAGTAGGCGGTGAAGATCCTGCTCGCCTCGGCGATCGTCAGCGAGACCTCGAGGGTGGCGACGACGCAGACGACGTGAAGGCCCCAGGCGGGCGCTCGCTTGGAGACCGCCCAGCAGATCGCGCCGGTGACGATCGCCAGCAGGGGAAGCAGGAGGATCGTTCGCGGCAGGGGCGGCTCGATCAGCAGATCCGGCGGGACCGCGATCAGGCCGCCGGAGATGAACAACACCCCGGCCAGCCGGTAGTAGATGTACGTCTTCGTCACCGCAGGCTCAATTCTCTTTCGATCGACTCATCCCGGATCCCCCTACCTATCGGCGGACGCGCGAGAAGTCTTAGCCCGGCCCACGTCAAGTTGGGTGAGCGCGCCCAACCGACGTGTGAACGAACGCCGACGGCGCGCCGGCCGGACGCCGGCTGCCGATCGACTCCCGGCCTGGGCCGCCCACCCCGCTGGAAGGCGCGGCCGACCGGGGTGGCTCATGCCGCCACCCCGACGGCTCCCTTCTAGCGGTGACCCTTGAAGGAGATCACCTGCTGGATCCCGCTCGGGCGGTTCGCGTAGCGCATCGTCGTCGGCAGCAGCCCCGGGGTGAACCTGATCCGCTCGCGCGTCGCGTCCGCGCGCCAGTCCGCCGGGTTCTCGCTGCCCTGCTCGGCGGCGAGCGCGGCTCCTGACGCCTCGATCGCACCCCAGATCGCCTGCTGACATGCCTTCAGCTTGCCCTTGCCGCAGTAGGCGTTCTTCAGGGGCTGCTTGACCTTCTTGCCGAGCAGGGAACGGGCGTCGCGGTCGAAGTACTGGTACCAGCCCGAGTACTGCCCGCTGGGCGGCAGATCGAAGCGGTTGAACAGCGAGTCGAGCTCGTCGAGCTGGCTGCCCAGTCGTGGCCGCATGATCGCGTCGGCGATCGCGTCCCACGAGCCGTCCATGGCCGCGGCGCCCGGGGCGTCGATCTTCCCGTCCAGATCCATGTCGAGACGGCTCCCGCCCCCGCTCCGCCACTGCTTCATCAGCTGGAGCATCTGCCCGGCGCGCTCGCTCGGCGGCGTCGATCCCTTCAGCAGCTGGGAGAGCAACGGCACGGTGCCGATCGCACGCACGTCCTGCGTCGCGCCCGCGTTCATCGCCGAGGCGACGGCGGCCATCGACCACTTGCCGCGCTTGTTGGCGAGCCGCTTCAGGTTCTTGTCGAGCAGATCGACGCGCCCCGCGGAGCCGTTGCCGCCCCACTGGTTGTCGGCGGCGCCGAACCCGCGCGCGGAGATGTTGTTCCAGTTGGTCATCGTCCCGTCACGCGGGTCGGTGCCCTGCATGTGCTTCTTCTTGCCGATGAAGCCCTGCCACTCGTACTGGCCGGTTCCCCAGGTGGGCAGGCCGGGATCCACCTTCGGGCTGCGCTTGGGCAGCTTGCCGCTGGTGTACATCGCCACGTGCTTGTTGTCGATGTAGAACGAGTTGAACGTCTGCGGCGTCTTCGCCGCAGCGTTGAAGAACGTCTTCGGGCTCTTCACCTTGCCGGTGGACAGGCGCCGGTTGAAGAGCAGATCGAGCGTGTCGCGACCGTAGCTCGAACGCTGGGAGGCGAGCGCGATCTTCTTCCCGTTCACGGTGGCGTAGCCGATCACCGGCCCGTGCACGGTGGTCTTGAACGAGACCGGATCTCCGTTCAGGGTCCCCGCGTCGAAGTCGCCCATCTCACGGCACTTGCCCTTGTGCTTGTACTTGGTGTCGCTGCCGCCGCAGAGCTTCTCCGCGAACTGGTCGATCACGTCGGCGCCGGCGGAGGTGAGCGTCGTCGCGAAGTCCTCACCGCGCCCGATCAGCAGGTAGCCGGGGAACGGCGCCGAGGTGGCGCCGCGCCAGTTCAACCCGGGCGCCTTCATGTCGATCTCGTAGGTGAGCCCCGGGTAGAAGTAGCCGATCTGCGGGCCGCCGACCATCAGCGGCTTGCCGGTCGTCGAGTGGTTCTTGGTGATCATCAGCGTGTTCGAGGCCTGCTCCACCTGCTCGTTCTCGACGAAGTCGTAGTAGGAGCGAGGCAGCGCGGCCGCCGGGACGGGCGGGCTCTCGGTGAAGCTCTCGTGGTCGAGAACCGCGCTGCCCGGCGCCTTCTTCGGGATCGATCCGTATGGGAACTTGCCGTCGACCGAGACCGGGTTGTCCTTGTTCTTGAACTGCCGGAGGTCGTTGAAGACGCTCATCCCGCGCTTCTTGCCGATCCGATCCTGCAGCCCGCCGAGGAACTGCGAGCGCCGTGCCTCGTCCCCGCCACCGGTACCCAGGAACTGGTTCTTGAGCGCGTTCAGGGCGAAGATGTCGTTGCGCGTGAACGGCGCCGTCGATGGGCTGTGGAGCTCGTAGTAGGCGTTGATGCCCTCGATGAACGTGTCGATGTCGGCGAGGACCTTCTTGCCCTCCTTGCCCTTCTTCGCGAGCACGTTCGCCTGCTTGGCGACGACCGCTTCCGTCTCCTCGCTCGGCTGGAAGTTCTGCAGCGACGAGACCAGGCCGATCGCGCTCAGCCCGGGGACGTCGATCGCGGCGACGCGAGCGTTGTAGCGCGCTTGGGCAAGCAAGAGGCCGCGGTCGGCGGCGGCGATCCATCCCGCGGCCCAGATCCCGGCGTCATACGTCGACGCGTTCACGTGTGGGACGTGGAAACGATCGCGAACGATCGCGACGTCCGGATTGGGGGTCGCCTCGACCGTTCCCGGACCATCGGTTCCAATTCCGCCGAGCGCCTCGGACTTGAAGTACCTGGTCAGGTCGGAGTCCCCGACCTGGTCGAAGAGCGGCGTCAGCCCGTCGTACATCAGCGCCTGCTCGTCTCCTCCGGCGGGGATCGGGAAGCTCCCGTACTGACCCGAGGGGATGATGTTGAGCGCGGTGGCCGCGTAGTCCTTCGTTGCGTTCGCGCTGCTCGCCGCAGCGAGTGTCGCCAGCACCGCCAGCGTCAACGTCGCGATGCTCCGAGCCGTCCATACCCGCCTGGAACCGGTAGTTCTCCTCAAGAGTCTCTCCTCTCCCGAACCGCCCGAGTGCCCCGGACGCATTTCCCTACCCGGCACGATACTCAGAACGAGGATGGCGGCGACGAGCAAGGGGCGACGGCGGCCTGTGCTTGAGTGATCCGGATGCGGACCTCCCGCGGAGAGGGGATCGGGCTCGTCCTGATCGCGATCACGTCGATCCAGCTCGGCGCGGCGCTCTCGACCGAGCTCTTCGACGAGGTCGGCTCCGCCGGCACGGTCCTGCTGCGGACGCTGTTCGCGGCGATCATCCTGATGGCGATCGTTCGCCCCGCCCGGGAGGCGCTGACCCGCCGTTCGGTACGTGACATCGCCCTCTACGGGATCACCCTCGCCGGGATGAACCTGCCGTTCTTCGCGGCGCTGGAGAGGCTGCCGTTGGGGATCGCCGTGACCCTGGAGTTCGTCGGTCCGCTCGCCGTCGCCATCTGGGCTTCGCGGCGGCCCCGCGATCTGATCTGGGTCGCCCTCGCCGCAGGCGGGGTCCTGCTGTTCGCTCCCGACCTCGGCAACGGGCTTGACCCGGTCGGCGTCGTGCTGGCGCTGATCGCCGGCTGCTTCTGGGGCGCCTACATCCTCGTCTCGGCTCGCGTCGGCCGTGGCCCGGCGGGCCTCGGCGGCCTCTCCTACGCGATGGCCTTCGCGGTCCTGCTGGTGCTTCCCTTCGGCCTCCCCTCTGGCGGAACCGACCTGCTCGACGCCCACGTGATCGCGGTCGGGCTGGCGATCGCACTGCTCAGCTCGGTGCTTCCCTACGCAGCCGAGCTGACCGCGTTGCGCCGGATCCCCGAGGGCACGTTCGGGATCCTGCTCAGCCTCGAGCCCGCGGTCGCGGCCCTGTTCGGCACGCTGCTGCTGAACCAGCATCTCGTGGCCCGTGAGCTCGTCGCGATCGCGCTGGTCGTGGTCGCCAGCGCCGGCGCGCTCAGCGCCCCGGAGGTGAACGAGCCTCCTCAGGTCTAAGCGTTGCGAGGCTCGAACCCGGCGCACTCGAGAACGGGCATCCGCGGGTACTTGGGAAACGTCGGATCGATCTTCGAGCGCATGCACAGCGAGAAGGTCGAGCCACGCGTGTTGTTGATCAGGCGCTGGAGGCGGCAGCGGTCGCAGAGGCCGTGAACAGCCTGCGCTCGCCTTGGTTCAGCGGTCATCTGGCAAGCGTAGTCCGACTTCAGGGTCGGGACCGAACCACGAGCCCGATCCCATAACTTCACTTTGTATAGTGGGGAGGTCCGGGTCGGGTCGAGGGCGGCCTGCCGGGACCAAGGGCCGGCCGGAAGGCGGCCCCGCTCAGCATGCCTACGTTCCGACGACTCCTCACGTTCCTCGGCCCTTACAAGCGGGCCAATGCGCTGGCGATCCTGCTGGCAGCCGCCGCGATGGCCTTCACGGTCGCGATCCCACTCCTGATCGGGGCGACGGTCAACGCGATCATCGACGAGCGGCGGGCGGACCTCCTTCCCCTGGCGCTGGCGATCGTCGGCGCGGGCGTGGTCCGGCTCGGGCTCACCGTCGCCCGGCGCCTGATCGCCGGCAAGGTCTCGCTCGGGGTCGAGTACGACCTGCGCGAGCGCATCTACGAGCACCTGCAGAAGCTCGAGCTCGGCTACTTCGACTCCCAGCAGACCGGCCAGCTGATGTCGCGGGCGACCGTCGACCTGCAGTCGATCCGGTTCTTCCTCGGCTACGGACTCGTCTTCATCACGCAGAGCGCTCTGACGCTGGTGCTCGCGTCCGCGGTGATGTTCGTGATCGACCCGGTCCTGGCTTTGCTCTCGCTGCTGCCGATCCCGATCGTGATCTACGCGGCATCGCGCTACAACGAGGTCTCGCGCCCCGCCCAGCAGGAGGTACAGCAGCGGATCGCAGAGCTGACCGTAGAGGCCGAGGAAGCGGTCTCGGGGATTCGCGTGGTGAAGGCGTTCGCGCGGGAGGAGCACATGTTCGACCGCTTCCGCAGCCGAGTCGGACGCCTCTTCGACCAGACGATCTACGCGACGCGCCTGCGCGCCTTCTACAACCCGCTGATCGCGTTCCTGCCGAACATCGGCCTCGCGGTCGTCCTCCTCGTCGGCGGGCGCCAGGTGATGAACGGCAACCTCACCCTCGGTGACTTCACCGCCTTCTACACGTACCTGATCATGCTGATCGGGCCGATGCGGATGCTCGGCACCCTGCTCGGGATGCTGCAACGCGCGATCGCCTCCGGGAACCGGCTCTTCGAGGTGCTCGACACCGAGCCGGAGATCGCTTCTCCCCCTGGGGCACCGCCGCTGCCATCGGGCGGAGGCCACGTGAGCTTCGAGGGGGTCGATCTCGACTACACCTCCGAGCCGGCCCTGCGCGGCATCGATCTCGAGGTTCCCGCCGGGCGGACGATCGCGCTGGTCGGGCCGTCCGGATCCGGGAAGACGAGCCTGGTGGCGCTCCTGGCCCGGCTCTACGACCCGACACGCGGAGTCGTGAGGATCGACGGCGCCGACCTGCGCGAGGTCGAGATGACCGACCTGCGACGCCAGATCGCCTTCGTCGCCGACGACAGCTTCCTGTTCAGCGCGACGATCGCCGAGAACATCGCCTACGCCCGCCCGGACGCCCGCACCGACGAGATCGAGCTCGCAGCGCGGCGAGCGCAGGCAGCGGGCTTCATCGAGGCACTGCCCGACGGTTACGAGACGATGGTCGGCGAGCGGGGTCTGACCCTCTCGGGTGGGCAGCGCCAGCGACTCGCGATCGCGCGGGCGCTGCTGGCCGACCCGCGCATCCTGATCCTCGACGACGCGACCTCCTCCGTCGATTCCAACACCGAGGCGGAGATCCGCCGCGGGCTCGGCGAGGCGCTCGCGGGACGGACGACCTTCATCGTCGCCCACCGCCTCTCGACGATCTCGCTCGCCGACGAGGTGGTCGTCCTCGACCAGGGACGGATCGTCGACCGCGGCACCCACGACGAGCTGATCGATCGCTGCCCGCTTTACCGCGAGATCGCCGAGTACGGCCTCGAGGATCGGTGCTTCCTGCAGCGTGACCTGGAGGAACGCGAGGAGGTGGCACGCCTGTGAACGAGCGCTCCTCCGGCCTCGGCGACGCGTGGCTGCTGATCAAGAGCCTCTTCTCCCTCCTCCGCGGCAACGACGAGCGCGGTCGCAAGGTGCGATGGATGCTCGGACTCCTGCGCCCCTACCGCGCGCGCGTCGCGTTGACCCTGGTGGCGCTGCTGATCGCGACCGCCGCCGCGCTCGCCCCGCCGTACCTGGCCGGCCGCGCCGTCGACGACGGGATCACCGCCGGGGACATGTCGGCGCTGACGGTGATCGTCATCGTCTTCCTGCTCTCGGCCGCGATCTACTGGGTGGCGACCTACGCGCAGACGTACCTCGTCGGCTGGGTCGGCCAGCGCGCGCTGCAGACGTTGCGCGAGCGCATCTACACGCACCTGCAGTCGCAGTCGCTCGGCTTCTACACCCGCAACCGCCCGGGCGTGCTGATCTCGCGGATGACCAACGACGTCCAGGCCCTGGACTCGCTCGTCACCGACGGGATCATCACCCTCGTCTCGAGCGTGCTGACGCTGCTCGGCGTGGTCGTGATCCTGCTCACGATCGATCTCGACCTGGCGCTGATCACCTTCCTCACCTTCCCGATCCTGGCGATCGCGAGCGTCATCTTCCGAGTCGTCTCCGCCAGCGCGTACAGGCAGACGCGCGAGCGGATCGCCGACATCACGGCCTACCTGCAGGAGACCCTGAGCGGCGTCCGCGTCGTCCGCAGCTTCGGCCAGGAGCCGCGGCACCTGAGCGAGATGGCCGCCCTCAACGAGGCCAACCGTCAGGTCAACATGAAGACCGTCTACCTGAACGCCGCCTACTTCCCCGCGGTCGAGCTGCTCTCGGCGCTGGGCACCGCCGCGATCCTCCTCTACGGCGGCTACCAGTACATCGAGGGCGCGATCGCGATCGGCGTGCTGATCACGTTCGTCGGCTACCTGCAGACCTTCTTCGACCCGATCCAGCAGATCAGCCAGCTCTACACCACCTACCAGCAGGGCATGGCGGCGCTGGACAAGATCTTCGACCTGCTCGACACCGCGCCGGACACGACCGACCGGCCGGACGCGATCGACCCCGGCCGGATCCGGGGCGAGATCTCGGTCGAGGACGTCTGGTTCTCCTACGCCGCCCCGGTCAGCCAGGCAACCGAGAACGACGAGACTGATACCGGCGGAGCCGGGGGTGGTGGCGAGGAAGCTACCTGGGCCCTGCGCGGCATCGATCTGCACGTCGAGCCCGGGCAGACGATCGCCCTGGTCGGGGAGACCGGAGCGGGGAAGTCGACTCTCGCCAAGCTCGTGGCCCGCTTCTACGATCCCCAGCGCGGGCACGTGCGGATCGACGGGCACGACCTCCGCGATCTCGACTCAACGGCGCTGCGCAGGCAGCTCGGCATCGTCCCTCAGGAGGGGTTCCTGTTCGGCGGCACGATCGCCGAGAACATCGCCTTCGGCCATCCCGATGCGGGCGAGAAGGAGATCCGTGCCGCCTTCGAGGCTGTCGGCGGCGGTGCCATGCTCGACCGGCTCGAGGACGGCCTGCAGACGCAGGTCGGGGAGCGTGGTGGGCACATGTCGGCCGGCGAGCGGCAGGTGGTGGCCTTCGCCCGGGCACTGCTGGCCGAACCGCGTCTGCTCATCCTCGACGAGGCGACCTCGAACGTGGATGTGCGGACCGAGCGCCTGATCGAGGCGGGCCTGGAGCGGCTGCTGGCGGGCCGTACGGCGATCGTGATCGCCCATCGCCTCTCGACGATCAGGCGAGCCTCGCGGATCGTCGTGATCGAGCATGGCCGGATCGCGGAATCCGGCAGCCACGAGGAGTTGACCGAGTCGGGCGGGCGTTACGCGGAGCTGTACGGGACCTGGGCCGGCTCAGCCGGGCCCGATGCCGCCTGAGGAAGAGCTCGAGCCGCCGCCACCGCCACCGCCGCCGCCGGGAGCTGTCCCGCCCGGATCGGTCCCGGTTCCACCGCTGCTCGGGGGAGCCGGGCTCGACGGCTCGGCCGGGGTTGCCGGCTCGGCCGGGGTTGGATCGGCCGGGGCGGGGTCGCTGGAGACCGGGTCGTCGGGAGATCCCGAACCGCCGGTGGTCGTGTCGGTGGAGAGCACCTCACCCTCACCCCCGCAGTCCTCGAACCCGGCATCTGCGGCCGCCGTCGCCGCGGCGTTGCGCGCCGATGCAAGCTCCGAGGCAGCGATCTCCGCGGCGGTCGTGTCGCCGCTCGCGAGCGCCTGCTGCTGAGCCTTGAGCGCGCGGATCTGCTGGCGGAGGGCGGTCATGAAGCCGCTGACCTCCCCGCCAGGATCGTCGGGGGTCCCGATCGCCTTCAGGGTGCTCTCCACGCCCTGGGTGATCTCGAGCTCCTGGGTGACCGCGGTCGAGCTCGGAGCGCTCGACTCGGCGCCGGCCAGGTTCGCGATCGCGGCGTTCGCCTCGGCGCAGATGCCGTCGGCCTCGTCGATGAACTCCTCCAGCGAAACGCTCGCCGAGGTAGTCGTCTCCGCCTCCGGAGCAACGGTGGACACGCTGCCCTCGTCGTCGCCCCCGCCACCGCACCCGGCCACCCCGAGTCCACCGAGGACGACGAAAGAAGCAAGCACAGCACCCCGCCGCTTCAACGCTCCAAACATCTCGAACCCCTCCATGCCCACTGAGGATAACCACCAAGAAACCCTCCGTCGGCCCCTGAGGGGCTGCCGGCCGGCGCAGAACCGCCTCCAACTCCGTCCATTTCTCGATGCACTCCAAAAATGCAACCCCCACAGATCCTTGCCCACCCGGCTCCCCGCCCTCGCCCCTGCTTCCCGTTTGCACTGGCCAACC
>CAZXKG010000001.1:25175-71529 GCA_964641695.1 uncultured Conexibacter sp. | reverse complement strand
CGGATGTGCTGCTCGCGGGTCTGCAGCGCGAGGACGAACCCCCGGCGTCCGTCGACGTCGGTCGTCTCCCCGGCGATCCGGCCGGGCATCCGCCGCAGCTGGGCCTCGGTGGCGGCGAAGAAGCCGAAGGAGGGGCCGCCGAAGTCGAGACGGTTGCCGAGCGGCTGGCCCTCGCCGACGGCGATGTCGACCCCGCACTCGCCCGGCGGCCGCAGGATCCCCAGCGCGATCGGATCGCAGGCGGCGATCATCAGCGCGCCGGCTCCGTGCGCGGCGTCCGCGAGCGCCTCCAGGTCCTCGACGCCACCCAGGAAGCTCGGGTACTGCGCGAGGACGGCGGCGGTTCGATCGTCGAGAGCGTCGCGAAGCGCCTCGACGTCGGTGACCCCGTCCCGCATCGGCACCTCGACCACCTCGGCGCCGTATCCGACCGCGTAGGTGGCGAGGGTCTCGCGCGAGTGTGGATGCAGCCCCTGCGAGACGACGAAGCGGTCGCGCTTGGTCGCCGCCATCGCGAGGTAGGCGGCAGCAGCGACGGTGGACGGTCCCTCGTAGAGCCCGGCGGTCGCCACCGGCAGCGCGGTCAGCTCCGAGATCGCCGTCTGGAACTCGAACATCACCTGCAGCCCGCCCTGGGAGATCTCGGGCTGATACGGCGTGTACGGGGTCAGGAACTCCGAGCGCGAGGTGATCGCGTCGACGATCGCCGGGACGTAGTGGTCGTACATGCCGGCGCCCAGGAAGCAGATCTCCGAGTCGGCGTCGGCGTTGCGGGAGGCGAGCTCGCGCAGACGCGCGAAGACGGCCGCCTCGCCGAGGCCGTCGGGAAGATCGAGTGCGCCATCGAAGCGGACCTCGGCGGGGATGCCCTCGAACAGCTCGTCGATCGAGGAGACGCCGACGGCGGCGAGCATCTGCTCGCGGTCGCGGTCGGTGACGGAGGTGTAGCCGCTCACCGCTCCGATGCTAACCAGATGGCTGGACCGAACCGCCGCCCGCGGGCGGCGGTTCGCGGCGGCGCGGTCCACGCCGGGATCGCCCTCAGTCGGCGAGCAGCTCGCGATATGCGGCGGAATCGAGCAGCGACTCGACCTCGGCGGGATCACTCAGCCTGATCCTCACCAGCCAGCCCTCGCCGTAGGGATCGTCGTTGATCAACTCGGGATTCGTCTCGGCGGCCTCGTTGACGGCGATCACCTCGCCGCTCAGGGGCGCGATCACGTCCGAGACGGCCTTGACCGACTCGATCTCCGTGTAGGGCTCGTCCTTGCTCACCGTCGCGCCGACCGATGGCGGCTCGTAGAAGACGACCTCGCCGAGCGAGTCCTGCGCGTACCAGGTGATCCCCATCGTCGCCTCCTCCCCCTCGACCCGCGCCCAGTCGTGCTCGGGGTGGAAGCGGACGTCGGTGGGGAAGCTCTCCTCAGTGGCCATCGGTCTTTCCTCTCTCTCCTCTTGGTTGGTCCCCGCAGGCCCTCAGCTTGGCGGGTAGAGCGGTTTCGTGCGGATCTCGGCCTCGCGGATCTTGCCGCGGACGTCGATCCCGATCCTCGTACCCGGCTCCGCCAGGTCGCGGCGAACGTAGCCCATCCCGATTCCGAAGCCGAGCGAGGGCGAGTGGGTGCCGCTCGTCACCACGCCCACCGGCTGGCCGTCGAGGACGATCGGGTTCCCCGGCCGCGGGATCCCCTTGCCCTCGATCGCGAACGGCACGAACCGCTGCGACGGGCCCCGCTCACGCGCCGCGGCAACCGCCTCCGATCCGGCGAACCCCGTCGCCTCCTTGCAGCACCACCCCAGCCCGGCCTCGATCGGGTCGCGGCCGGGGCCGATGTCGTTGCCGTGCAGGTGGAAGCAGGACTCCAGCCGCAGCGTGTCGCGGGCCGCGAGGCCGCAGGGCTGCACCCCCGCCGCGAGCAGCTCGCGCCAGAGATCCGCGGCAGCGGTCGCGGCGAGGATCACCTCCACCCCGTCCTCACCCGTGTACCCGGTCCCGCAGACGAGCGCCTCATACCCGGCGACTCGCATCCGCGCCGACCGCATCCGGGGCGGCAGCTCCCCCTCCGCCAGCCGCTCGACCGCGGCCCGCGCCCGCGGTCCCTGCACCGCGAGCATCGCGTGCCCCTCCGCCAGATCCTCGATCTCGACCTCGTACCCACCGCGCCCGGCGAGCTCCGCCAGCCGCGCCAGGTCCGTCTCGTGGTTGGCGGCGTTCGAGACCGTCATGTACTCCGGCCCGCCCGCCGGGTCGTCGTCGAGCCGGTAGGTGAACAGGTCGTCGAGGATCCCGCCGTCGTCGGCGCACAAGCACGAGTACTGGGCGCCGCCGGGGACGAGCGTCCCGACGTCGTTGCTGACCGCGTGCTGGAGGAAGTCGAACGCGTCCCGGCCGGAGGTCTTGATCAGCCCCATGTGCGAGACGTCGAAGACCCCGGCCGCCTCCCGCACCGCCGCGTGCTCGGGGCCCACGCCCTCGTACTGGACCGGCATCTCCCAGCCGGCGAAAGGAACGAGGCGAGCGCCCGCGGCGACGTGCTCCTCATACAGCGGTGTGCGGCGCAGGGACTCGGTCATCGCGGCCGCAATCTAGCGGTGACGACGGCTGCGGCTACTGTCTGGCTCATGCGCTTGCTCCACGCAGAGTCGACGAGCGGGGACGAGCTGCTCGGCCTTCCCTGGAACCGACCGCTCGCGGGAACGCTCGACCGGCTCGTGGTCGAGTCGGATCTGCTCGCCGACAACCCGCTGGGCGACCCGATCCGGCGCCCCCTGTTCGTGCTGCGCCCGCCCGGGGTCGAGCTCGACCATCCGCGGCCGCTGCCGACCGTCTACGTCCTGCAGGGCTACTTCGGCCAGCTCGAGAAGTGGCGCAGCGTCGAGCTCTTCTCCCCGACCGGGATCGAGCGCTTCGACGAGCTGCTCGCCGACCCCGACTGCCCCGACGCGATCGTCGTCTTCCCCGACTGCTGGACGACCTACGGCGGCTCCCAGTTCCTCGACTCCTCCGGCACGGGGCGCTACGGCTCCTACCTCTGCGAGGAGATCGTGTCGCTGGTCGACGAGCGCTACCCGACCGCGGCCGAGCGGCGAGGCCTCAGCGGACACTCCTCCGGCGGCTACGGGGCGATGGTCACCGCGATGACGCGGCCGGACCTGTTCGGCGGCTTCGTCACCCATGCCGGAGACGCGCTCTTCGAGGTGACGATGGCCCCCGGCTTCCTGGAGACGGCGCGGATCATCCGCGACCGCTTCGAGGGCAGCTTCGAGGTCTTCTTCGAGCGGCTCGCCGAAGCCGACCGCTTCGACTTCCCGACCTACGGACACGCGCTGATGAACTACGGCTGCGCCGCCTGCTACTCACCGGATCCCAACCGGGCCGGGAAGGCGCTGCTGCCGTTCGACATCGGCACCGGTGCCCTGGTCCCGGACGTCTGGGAGACGTGGCTGGAGAAGGATCCGGTGCGGATGATCCCCAACCACGTCGCGGCGCTGCGCGAGATGCGCCACATCCGCATCGATGCAGGCCGCGCCGACGAGTACTACATGGACCTCGCCGCGACGGCCCTGCACCGCGAGCTGAACGAGATCGGCGTCGCCCACGAGTTCGAGCTCTTCGAAGGCCGCCACGGCGGCAACGCCCACCGCTACCCGGCGGCGATGCGAGCGCTCATAGAAGCGCTCGCATGAATAACTGCCGGAGTGTCCTCCGTCGGCCCGGAGTAGATGCCGGCTTACGCAGGACCGCCTACGCCTCCGTCCGGGACTCCGGTGCACTGCCCGCCCTCGCCCCTGCTTCCCGTTTGCACTGGCCAACCGGGGAAGCGGACGGCGAAGCCGGAGCATTCCCCGGCAGTCATCTCTTTTGGCCAACCGGGCAGACCGGACGCGAAGCGGAGGATCTGCCCGGCAGTTATCTACCTCAAGAAGGGGGGGATGTCGATGTCGTCGTCGGAGACCTCCAACTGACGGATCTCGCGATCCGTCGGCGGGCGCACCCCGCGCTTGCGGCTCTCGCGCCGCACCTGCGCGGGCCGGCGCGCGAGCATCTCGAAGCCCTCGAAGCCGGTCGCGATCACGGTGACGCGGATGTCCTCGCCCATCGAGTTGTCGACCACCGCGCCGAAGATGATGTTGGCGTTCTTGTCAGCCGTGCTGGAGACGACCTCGGCCGCCTCGTTGACCTCGAACAGACCCATCTCCTCGCCGCCGGTGATGTTGAGCAGCATCCCGGTCGCGCCGTCGATCGCGGACTCCAGCAGCGGTGAGGAGATCGCCTCCTTGGCCGCGTCGGCCGCCCGCGTCTCGCCCGTCGACGTCCCGATCCCCATCAACGCCGAGCCCGCGTTGGACATGACCGCCCGCACGTGGGCGACGTCGAGGTTGATCAGGCCCGGGACGGTGATCAGGTCCGTGATCCCCTGAACGCCCTGGCGGAGGATGTCGTCGGCCTTGCGGAAGGCCTCGCTGATCGGCTCGCGCCGCTCGACGATCCCGAGCAGCTTCTCGTTCGGGACGATGATCAGCGTGTCGACCTCGTTGCGGAGCTTCTCGATCCCGTCGAGCGCCTGCTGCATCCGGCGGGAGCCCTCGAACTCGAACGGCTTGGTGACGACGCCGACCGTCAGGGCCCCGATCTCCTGCTTGGCGATCTCGGCGATCACGGGCGCGGCGCCGGTACCGGTCCCTCCGCCCTCGCCGGCGGTGACGAAGACCATGTCCGCGCCCTTGAGCGCCTCCTTGATGTCGTCGCGGCTCTCAGCCGCTGCGCCGGCTCCGACCTCGGGCTGACCACCGGCACCGAGGCCGCGCGTCAGCTCCTGACCGATGGCGAGCTTGACGTCCGCCTCACAGGAGCGAAGCGCCTGTGCGTCGGTGTTGACGGCGAGGAACTCGACGCCCTTCAGACCTGCGTCGACCATGCGCGAGACGGCGTTCGTACCGCCGCCTCCCGCGCCGACGACCTTGATCACCGCCAGGTAACTGGAAGCCTCCATCTGAGCTTCACTCGCCTTTCTCTCTTCCGCCCGGAGCTTGAGTGAGCCTTGAGGGTCGTGGACGGTCGACCCGCAAAGTGCAATGAAAGTAAGTCAGATACTGACGTCTGTCAACGCTCCGCGCAGCTCGCTGCAAGATCCCTGTCTCAAGCAGGACTTGAGAGTTTCCGAACCTTCGATCACAACTCGAGGCTTGAGAACCGGCCCAGAACAGCACCCTCGGGTCAACCCGCGGCGGGCCTGGTCGGGGCCGAGAGATCGATGTAGCGGGCGCTCGTCAACTCCGGATCGGCGAGCACCGACGCTGCCGCCCGCCACTTCGCCGCCGCGCTCGAGGGGTCGCCGAAGCGGAGCTCGATCCCACCCTCGACCTCGACCACCGGGCCGATCTCCCCATCCATCCAGGCCTTCTCGCTGAGCTCGAGCAGCGGCTGCGGCGCGCCACCCAGAACCTTCGCCAGCGCCAGCGCCGGCCCCTTCACCCGCTCGCCCGTCTCGCCCTCGGCGTCGGCCTCGATCACGGGGACTCCGTCGGGCCTGTCGATCCCGTCGGTGAGCACCACCCCGTCGGCGGCGACGACCGTCCCCCCGTCGACGTCCCACCATCCGACGGCGCGCCGCGACTGCACGTCGATCGTCAGCCCGTGGGGGAAATCGGTCTCCATCTTCAACCCGACCACGCTCGGATCGTCCGCGACCGCGGCCTCGAGCGCACCACGATCCAGATCCAGCGTGCTCATCCCCAGCGCCGTGTTCTCGAGCCGCGCGGCGACGCTGGGCGAGACGTCTACCCCGGTCACCTCCACGTCCTCGACCGCGACCAGGGACGAGCCCTTGAACCAGAAGAAGTAGCCGGCGACGAGGACGATCGCCACCAGGAGGCCTACCAGCAGCCAGCGCGTCACCCCGCCGAACCGGCGCCGCGAGTCGCCGCGACGCGCCTTCCCGGCGGGCCGCTTGCTCCTCGCCCCGCGCGGCGCGCGCTCAGCCATCGGCGCCCTCCTCGAGATCCCATCCGCGGGGCCACTCGACCTCACCGAGGATCTGGACCTCGGGCTCGAGGACCACGCCTGTTGCCGCGTACACCAGGCGTCGGCCCTCGGCCATCAGGGCGAGGATGTCGGCCGTCGTCGCCTCGCCGCCGTTCTCGACGAAGTTGGCGTGCTTCTCCGAGAACCGGGCCCCGCCGACGACGAGCCCGCGGCAGCCGGCCGCGTCGAGGAGCTGGCCCGACGATCGTCCCTCCACCCCCGGGGACGTGGGATCGGGGTTCTTGAAGGTCGAGCCGAACGTCTTGATCCCGGAGGGCTGCGCCTCCCTGCGGCGAGCGCGCATCGCGGCAAGCCGGGCCTTGACCTCCGCGGGATCGGCCTCCTCGAGCTGGAAGGACGCACGCGAGACCACCTCCCCCTCCTGCAGGTTGGAACGCCGGTAGCCGAAGCCGAGGGCGTCAGGCATACGCCGTTCGGCGCCCGAGCCGGTGCAGACGTCAACCCACTCGAGGGTGCGGGCGAGCTCCCCGCCGTAGGCGTTCGCGTTCATCCGGACCGCGCCCCCGACCGTCCCCGGGATGTTCACCCCGAACTCGAGCCCGGCCAGCCCCCAGCCGGCCGACTTCGCCGCCGCCGAGGGCAGGCGCACGCCGCCCCCACACAGCAGCCGCCTCGGATCGGCGTCGTCGCGAGCGAGCTCGGCGAGCTCGCCGCTCAACTTCAAGGCGAGCCCGTCGAAGCCGGAATCGGCGACCAGCAGGTTCGAACCGGAACCGACCACCCCGACCGCGAGGCCCCGCCCCTCGGCGTGGGCGAGCAAGCGGATCAGGGTCGCCTCGTCGTCGACCCGGGCGAACTCGCGGGCAGCGCCACCGGCGCGGACCGTGGTCAGCCTCGCCAGCGGGAAGTCCACCTGGATCGGAAGGCCCTCGGCGCTCATCCGCTGCCCACCTCCGCGAGCAGCCGCTCGCCGACGCCGAACACGTCCCCGGCGCCGATCGTGACCAGCACGTCTCCGTCGCGAAGCAGGCCCGGCAGCAGACCGACGGCGGCATCGGCCTCGCGCGCCCAGATCACGTCACGGCCGGGCGCCGCGTCGGCGACGGCCCGTGCGACCTGAAGACCGCTGACTCCCTCGAGCGCTCCGACCGGCTGCTCCCTGGCCGCGTAGACGTCCAGGACCGCGACGACGTCGGCCAGCGCCAGGGCGCGACCGAAGCGCGTGGCGAGCGCCTTCGTCCGCGAGTAGAGATGGGGCTGGAAGAGGGCGACGAGACGACCGCCGTCCGGGACCAGCGGGCGCAGGGCCGCCAGCGAGGCGGCAACCTCGGTCGGATGGTGTGCGTAGTCGTCGTAGACGCGGGCCCCGCCGACGCTCCCCTTGAGCTCGAGCCGGCGCGCCATCCCCGGGAAGCTCGCCAGCGCCGCGATCAGCTCCTCCAGAGGCGGCAGCGCATCCGCTCCCGGCCCGAGCTCCCGCGCCGCGGCCAGGGCGCCGAGGGCGACGGTCGCGTCGACGACGTTGTGCAGCCCGGGGACCGAAAGGCGGACCCGGTGCTCGCCGCCGACGACCGCCCCGGCCAGCGTGAAGTCCATCCCCCCGTCGACGTGCTGGACGTCCGTCGCGAGCAGGGCGGCGGGGCGCCGTCGACCGGGGCCCGGACCCACCGCGAAGGTCAGCACCCGCCCGGCGCCGTCGAGCGAGGCAAGGCTCTCCTCCGCCGGGCGGATCACGGCCTCCGCGGGTGCGGAGAACTCGGCGAACGCCCGCACCAGCTCCCGCTCCCCGCCCCAGTGGGAGTGGTGGTCGAGCTCGACGTTGGTGATCGCGGCCACGGCCGGCCGCAGCCGCAGGAAGCTCCCGTCGCTCTCGTCGGCCTCGGCGACGATCCACTCGGAGCTCCCCCATGCCGCGTTGGTCGCGCCTCCCTCGCCGGGAAGATCGCCGCCGAGCAGGAACGACGGCTCCCCGCCCGCAGCCCGGAGAACGTGGGCGATCATCCCCGAGGTCGTCGTCTTGCCGTGGGCGCCGGCGACCGCGATCAGCCGCCGCTCGGCACAGATCTCCGCCAGCAGCTCACCGCGGTGGAGCACCCGCAAGCCGAGCTCGCGCGCCCGCAGCAGCTCCGGGTTGTCCTCGGGGATGGCGGTCGAGACGACGACCGTCGCATCGCCGGGAACCTGGTCGGCGTCGTGGCCGATGTACACGGTCACGCCCGCGTCACGAACCCTTCGCAGGTAGGCGGACTCGGCCCGGTCGCTTCCGCTGACCGTAACCCCGCGCTCGCTGCAGACCATCGCGAGAGCGCTCATCCCGGCGCCGCCGACGGCGATGAAGTGCATGCGCTCGGGCAGGCTCATCGCGCCACCCCGATCCGCCCGGCGGCGGCGGCCAGCACCTCGTCCGCGATCCGCCCGGCGGCGTCCGGCATCGCCAGGGAGGCGGATGCCGCGCTCATCGCGGCCAGCCTGGCCGGATCGCCAAGCAGCTCGGCGGCCAGCTCGCCGAGCCCTTCGGCGGCCAGCTCGTGATCCTCGACGACGACGGCCGCTCCCGCCGCGCTCATCCACTCCGCGTTCGCGTGCTGATGGCGGGCGGAGGCGTGCGGGTAGGGAACGAGGATCGCCGGTCGGCCCGCCGCGGTCAGCTCGAACACCGACCCGCCCGATCGCGACAGGACCAGATCGGCGGCCGCGAGCGGGTCGCCCAGATCCGGGAGGTACTCGCGCACCAGGTAGCCGCCGACCCCGCGAACCTGCGGCTCGATCTCGGCGAAGTCGCGCGAGCCGGTGATGTGAAGGACGTCGAAGCCACGATCGGGCCGACGCCCGGCGAACGCCCCTACGGCGGCGCGGTTGATCGACCGCGCGCCGAGGCTGCCGCCGAAGATCACCAGCAGGCGGCGCCCCTCCGCGATGCCCAGGCGCTCGCGCGCTCCCGTCCTCTCGGCATCGAGCACCGCCCTGGGGACCGGCCTCCCGGTGTGGAGGTACCTCACCCCCTCGCGCCCCTCGATCGGGAACGCCAGGCAGACCCGACTGGCTCGCCGCGCGAGGAGGCGGTTCGCCAAGCCGAGATGGCTGTCGGCCTCGGTCAGCACGAGCGGCAGTCCGGCGCCGATCGCCGCGACGCCGACCGGTCCGGCGACGTATCCGCCGCCGCCCATGACGACGTCGGCGCCGCGCTCCCGGAGGATGCGGCGAGCAACCCGGACCGCCGCGGCCGACCGCCAGATCGCCCTCGCGGCCCGCAGGGGGTTTCTCCGATCCAGCCCCTCGACCGCGAGGAAGTCGATCTCGTAGCCGGCGGCGGGCACCAGGGTTGCCTCCGCTCGCTCAGCGGTCCCGACGAAGCTGACCTCGGCACCACGCTCAGCGAGCGCGTCGGCGACGGCCAGCGCCGGAACCACGTGCCCGGCCGTCCCTCCGGTCGCGATCAGCGCTCTTGGCACGGGAGCCTCCTCTCGATGCCGTCCCCGCGGCGCGGCGTGCGGTGTGCCGCTTCGGCCGGTTGTCGGTCACGCGGATCTCGCCGCTCGCCCGGGAGCTGCGGCGCTGCGGCGCTGCCGTCGCTCGCGTCTTCCGCTGTGGGGTTAGCCGTGACCGCGACGACGCCGCGCGACCGCCCGAGGCCACGTTGAGGAGCAGGCCGACGGCGGCCAGGGTGATCACCAAGCTGCTGTTTCCGTAAGAGACGAATGGGAGCGTGATTCCGGTCAGGGGGGCGAGGCCCATCACCGCGAACAGGTTGATCGTGGCCTGGACCATGATCATCGCCGTCAGTCCGGCGGCGAGCAGGCGACCGTAGCGGTCGCGCGCCTGCTGCGCCGTCCGAAAGCCGGCGAAGGCGAACATCATGAACAGGCCCGCGAGCAGGAGCATGCCGATCATCCCCAGCTCCTCGCCGATCACCGCGACGATCATGTCGTTGTGGGCCTCGGGCAGGTAGAACGCCTTCTGGACGCTCTCGCCGAGACCGACGCCGAAGATCCCGCCCGACCCCATCGCGATCTTCGCCTGCACCGCCTGGAACCCCGACCCGCCGGTGTCGGACGCGGGGTTGAGGAAGTTGAGCAGGCGATCCTGGCGATAAGGCTCGATCAGGATCCCGATCAGGGCGACGAACGCCAGCACCGCGACGATCATGGCGAGGTGGCGGAGCTTCATCCCCGCCGCGATCAGCAACGCGGCGAGCGCGAACGAGGTGACGAGCGCCGTCCCCAGGTCGGGCTCGAGGACGATCAGCCCGCATGCCGCGCCGGCGATCAGCAGGAACGGCATCAGGCCACGCAGATCCCGGGTCATCTCGGGGCGGTCGGCCAGCAGGCTGACCCCGTAGAGGACCAGGGCGAGCTTCGCGATCTCCGAGGCCTGCAGCTGGAACGGACCGAGGACGATCCAGCTCTGGGCGCCGTTCGCCGCGGAGCCGATCACGTGTGTCGCCAGCAGCAGCACGAAGGCGGCGGCGAGGAAGACCGGCGTGATCTGCCGGATCCTGGTGAGCGGCACCGACGAGAGCACCTTGAGCGCGACGAGGCCGATCGTGCAGGCGATCAGGGTCCGCTTCAAGTAGTAGAGGCTGTCGCCGCCGTTCAGCACCGAAGCGCTCGAGCTGGCGCTGAAGATCATCACCGCGCCGAAGGCGACGAGGCCCAGGGTCGCGGTCAGAAGCAGCGAGTACTCGACCGTGTGCGCGCTCCGCTTCGACGCCTTCGCCTTCCTGCCGCGTCCGATCCAGGCGGTGAGCGCGCTCATCCGCCCTCCACCCGGAGGGCGGCGACGATCTCCCGGAACGTCTCGCCGCGATGCTCGTAGTCGCGGAAGGCGTCGAAGCTCGCGCAGGCGGGCGCCAGCAGCACCGTCTCCCCGGCGACGGCCCGCGAAGCGGCCGCGTGCACGGCAGCGCGCAGCTCGCCACAGCCGATCAGCTCGACGCCCGTGGCGGCGAGGTCGGCGGCGAGACGCTCGCCGGCCTCACCGATCAGGTAGACGGCCCGGCAGGATCCGGCTACGGGGTCGCGGAGCTGCTCGAACCCACCCCCCTTGAGGCTGCCGCCCATGATCGCGTGGACGCCGTGCTCGAAGGAGCCGAGCGCCGCCGCCGCGGCCGCCGGGTTCGTCGCCTTCGAGTCGTTGACGTAGGTGACGCCGCCGATGGTCGCGAGGCGCTCGAGCCGGTGAGGGACGCCCGTGAAGCTCCTCAGGCCGGCCGCGACCGCAGTACGTTCCACTCCGGCCGCGAGCGCCGCCGCCGCGACCGCCATCGCGTTGCGAAGGTTGTGCTCGCCGCCGAGCGCGACCTCCTCGAGGGCGATCAGCGGTCCCTCGGAGTCGTGGATCGCGCCGTCGGCGACGCGGACCGCGCAGCTCCCGTCGCAGGCCTCGATCCCGTAGCACCGGCGGCGTCCTTCGCCGGGGAGGTCCACGTCCCGCAACGCGGGCTCGTCGAGATCGGTGATCGCCACGTCCGCGGCCGACTGACGGGCGAAGATCCGCAGCTTCGCATCGCGGTAGGAGCCGAGGTCGCCGTGGCGGTCGAGGTGATCGGGCGTGAGGTTGAGCAGGACGCCGACGTCGGGGGCGAAGGCGACGGAATCCTCCAGCTGGAAGGAGGAGCACTCGCAGATCAGGGTCGTCCCTGCCTCAGGGCGCCCCTCCGGCGAGCCGGCGGCGAGCGCCGAGACGGGAGTACCGACGTTGCCGACCACCTCGGCCGGCTCCCCGGCCTCGCCCCAGACGTGTCCGAGCCACTCGGTGACGGTCGTCTTGCCGTTCGTCCCGGTGACCGCGACGAACCTGTTCGGAAGCAGCCGCCAGCCGATCTCGAGCTCCCCCAGGACCTCCTTGCCCGCGGCCCTTGCCGCCGCGATGACCGGCGCGTCGACGGGTACGCCGGGGCTCTTCACCACCGCGTTCACGCGCTCCAGCAGATCGATGCCATCGCCATCCAGGCTCACTTCGACACCGAGTGCTGCAAGCCTTCCGGCGTCCGCAGGATTTCCGGAATCGGTGCCGTACACGCGCTCGCCCGCGCCGACCAGAGCCTCGGCGGCCGCGATTCCGGAGCGCGCCAGGCCGACGACCAGGTAGGGGCCGGCGGGCAGCGGCGGCCGGCGGCGGGCCACCCGGATCAGCTCCCGATCGAGTTCTGAAACAGCGTGTAGCCGATGCCCGCGAGGACGGCGCCCACGATCCAGAAGCGGATCATGATCTTCGTCTCCGACCAGGCCATCATCTCGAAGTGGTGATGCAGCGGGGCCATCAGGAACACCCGCCTGCGGAAGCTCTTGAAGGTGAAGACCTGGATGGCGACGGAGAGCGCCTCGATCACGAAGATCCCGCCGAGGATCAGCAGCAGGATCTCCGTCTGGGTCATGATCGCCATCGCCGCGATCGCGCCCCCCAGCCCGAGCGAGCCGGTGTCGCCCATGAAGATCGAGGCCGGGTGCGAGTTGAACCAGAGGAAGCCGACCGTGGCGCCGACGAAGCAGGCGGCGAGGATCGCCATGTCCGCCTGACCGACCGTGATCGTGATCACGAGGAACGAGAGGAAGACGATCGCGCAGCATCCGGCCGCCAGGCCGTCGAGGCCGTCGGTCAGGTTGACCCCGTTGCTGAAGCCCGACAGCACCAGGAAGGTGAGGATCAGGTAGAGGACCGGACCGAGGTAGATATCGGTGTCGAAGATGCGCAGCTGCAGGCTTGCCTCGAGGTCCAGCACCTGGAAGGCGATCCACCAGAGGATCACGGTGAGCACGATCTGGAGCGCGAACTTCCAGCGCGCCGAGAGGCCCAGGGAGCGTCGCTTGACGATCTTGATGTAGTCGTCGGCGAAGCCGATCGCGGCGCTGCCGAGAGCGATCCCGAAGACGGTGAGGCTCTCGGTGTCGCGGTCGGAGAGCACCAGGTAGGGAACGGCGATCGCGGCGAAGATGATCAGCCCGCCCATCGTCGGGGTCCCCGCCTTGGTGTGGTGCCCCTGCGGACCCTCCTCCCTGATCTGCTGGCCGAACTCGCGGTTTCTGAGCACCTCGATGAACCGCGGGCCGAGGAAGATCGTGATCAGCATCGCGGCCATCCCCGCGATCAGGACCGCCCCGCGGTCGATCGGGACCGTGCTCAGCCCTTCGGTCTGGGCGACGGTGAGCGGCAGATGAGGCATCACCGCCGCCAGCAGCTCACCCATGATCGTCCCCCGCGGCCGCCGCCACGCCGCCGAGGCTGGCGCGCAGCGCATCGGTGAGCCGCTCGAGCCCGACTGAGCGGGAAGCCTTGACCAGGGCGACGTCGCCGGGGCGCAGCTCCTCCGCCACCAGCTCGGCGGCCGAGCTCGGATCGGGCGCCCACAGCTCAGGCGAGTAGTCCCGCGCCGCGTCGCCGACGCCGATCAGCGGGCCGATCCCACGGGCGCGGACCAGCGCCCCGATCTCCGCGTGGTAGGCGGGCCCGTCGGGGCCGAGCTCCGCCATGCCGCCGAGGATCGCCAACCTCCTCCCTCCCTCGCGGGCCGCGAGATCCTCGATCGCGGCGCGCATCGAGATCGGATTGGCGTTGTAGCAGTCGTTGAGCAGCAGGATCCCGTCCTTCAACTGCACCTTCTCGCCGCGCAGTCGCGAGAACCCTATGCGCGGGGTCCGCTCGGCCATCTCCTCCAGCGGTTGTCCGAGGGAGATCCCGATCGCCACGGCGCAGAGCGCGTTGACGAGGTTGTGGGCCTCGTCGAAGGGGAAGTCGAAAGCCACCGGCCGTGCTGCGAGGGGGGCTTCGATCCGGGCCAGCGTGCGGCCGTCGACGACCTCGCGTCCGGCCGCGAAGACATCCCCGCCGGGCCCGAAGGTGAGTGCGTCGAGCACCTCGCCCAGATGTGGCCGCAGCGCCTCCGCGTCCGCCGGCAGCACCGCCTTCCCGTTCGGCCCGAGGCCGGCGAGGATCTCCGCCTTCGCCGCCGCGATCGCCTCGATCGTGCCCAGCAGCTCCAGATGCACCGGACCGACGTTCGTGATCGCCGCGACGTCCGGCTCGGCGATCTCGCAGAGCTCGGCGATCTGCCCGCTGCCGCGCATCGCCATCTCCATCACCAGCACCTCGGTCTCAGGCGGCGCGTCGAGCAGGGCGAGGGGCATCCCGATCTCGGTGTTGAAGTTCTCCGGGCTCGCGTGGACCCTGCCGGCGAGCAACGCCCGGGTGATGTCCTTCGCCGAGGTCTTGCCGGTCGATCCGGTGATCCCGACCAACGGACAGCCGATCGCCCGCCTCCATTCGCGAGCCAAGCGCTGCAGCGCTGCCAGCGGATCCGGCGCGGAGAAGACCCAGGCGCCGTCTTCCGCTCCCCCGGCTTCGACGGAGAGCGACTCCGTCGTCGCCCTCGCCGCCGCCGGGGTGAGGACGACACCCCAGGCACCCGCCACGATCGCATCAGGCGCGAAACGGCCCCCGTCCACGTTCTCGCCCGCCAGCCCGAAGAAGAGCTCGCCGGCGCCAACCGAACGGGAGTCGATCGCCCCGCGCTCGGGACGGGTGCCCGCAGCGCCCTCGACGAGGATCTCGCCGCCGATCGCCGCCGCGATCCGGTCGGGGCCGAGGTCGATCAAGCCGACCCACCCCCGGATGCGCTCGCGTCCAGCTTGCCGATCTCCTCGCGGGCGATCCGGCGATCGTCAAAGGGGATCTTCCGCCCGCCCTCGAGCTCCTGCCCCTGCTCGTGGCCCTTGCCGGCGATCACGACCAGATCGCCCGCGCCGGCCTGCCCGAGCGCCAGCGCGATCGCCTGGCGCCGGTCCGGCTCGACGATCGTCCGCTCCCGCTCGGCGATCCCCTCGAGGATCTGGGCGATGATCGCGTCCGGGTTCTCCGAGCGCGGGTTGTCGGAGGTCACGATCGACAGGTCGGAGAGCTCGGCCCCCGCCCGCCCCATCAGCGGGCGCTTGCTCGCGTCGCGGTCGCCGCCACAGCCGAACACCGAGATCAGGCGTCCCTGGGTGAGCAGTCGCGCGGCGCGGAGGACGTTCTCGAGCGAGTCCGGGGTGTGCGCGTAGTCGACGATCACGTCGAACGCCTGCCCCGCCGTGACCGGCTCCATCCGCCCCGGCACCGGCTCCGCCTGCCCGAGTGCCGCGATCGCCGTGTCGAGGTCCAGCCCCAGCAGCGAGGCGCAGGCGATCGCGGCGAGCGCGTTCTCGACGTTGAACAGGCCGGGCAGGCGCAGCTCGACGCGACGGGGCTCGGCGGGTCCGTGCAGGAGGAAGCTGGTCCCCGCCACGTCGAAGTGGACCTCGTGAGCGCTGTAGTGGGCGAGATGTCCCTGCGCGGAGAAGCTGATCAGGCGGCGCAGTCCGTTGCGGGTGAGATCGCCGGCCAACCGCTCCCCGAACGGATCGTCGACGTTCACCGCCGCGGCACCGGGAGGGCTCGCGGCCGGATCCGCCGGCGCGAACAGCAGCCGCTTGGCCGCGAAGTAGTCCTCCATGTCGGCATGGAAGTCGAGGTGGTCCTGGGTGAGGTTGGTGAACGCGGCGACGTCGAACTCGATCGCCGCCGCGCGGCCCATCGCGAGCGCGTGCGAGGAGACCTCCATCACGCATGCCCGATCGCCGGCGTCGAGCATGCGGCGCATCAGCCGCTGCACGTCGATCGCCTCCGGGGTCGTCCGTACGACCTCCTCCTCGACCCCGCCGATCACCTGCTTGACGGTGCCAAGCAGCCCGCACCGGATCCCCGCGGCCTCGAGGATCGAGCGGACCAGGAAGGTCGTGGTCGTCTTCCCGTTCGTCCCGGTGATCCCGACCACGGTCAGCTCGCGGCTGGGATCGCCGAACAGCCGCGCCGCGAGCGGTCCCATCGTCGCGCGCGCGTCGGGAACGAGGAGCTGCGGGACGTCGAGGTCGAGAACCCGCTCGACGACCAGCGCCACCGCCCCCGCCTCGATCGCGGCAGCAGCGAAGTCGTGCCCGTCGCTGACCATGCCGGGCACGCAGACGAAGAGCGTTCCGGGGCCGACCCTGCGGCTGTCGAAGGCGACGTCGTCGACGTCGACGTCGGTCGGTCCTCCGATCAGCTCGACGGCCGAGGAATCGGGCAGCGCGGAGCTCAGTTCCTCGAGCTTCATACGGGGTGGATCTTAGGTTCGGCGTCGGTCGGGGATGCAGCCGGCCCCGGCGGGGGGTGTGGGGTCCCCCTGCGGGGGCCACTCGCTTCGCTCGGGCTGCAGTCCCCGCAGGGGGACCCCACACCCCCGCCTACTTCCCCTTCTCGCCAACACCCCAGCTCCCTGGGGTCATCGCGGATCAGCTGGTGGGTGGGATGCCGAGGTACGGGAGGGCGAAGCTGGCGATCTCGCCGAAGGCGGGGGCGGCGACGCTGCCGCCGTAGTAGTCGCCCTGCGGCTCGTCGACGATCACGGCGACCAGCAGCCTGGGGTCGGCGGCGGGCGCGAAGCCGACGAAGGAGGCGATGAACTTGGTCTCGGAGTAGGTCCCGTCCTCCACCTTCTGGGAGGTCCCGGTCTTGCCGGCGAGGACGTAGCCGGGAACCTCGACCTCGGAGGCGGTACCGCCGGCGGCGGTCACGCCCTCGAGCATGCTGCGGACCTCGGTGGCGGTGCGCTTGCCGATCACGCGGGAGCCTTCGTCGCGGGCGACGGGCTCGCCGTCGACGCTCTCGACCAGGCTCGGAGTCATCAAGGTGCCCCCGTTGGCGATCGCCGCATAGCCGGCCATCATCTGCAGCGGGGTCACCGAGAGCCCCTGGCCGATCGGCAGGTTGCCCATCGACGAGCCGGAGTACTCCTTCGGAGCCGGGACGATCCCCTGCTCCTCCCCCGGGTAGTCGACGCCGGTAGGCACACCGAAGCCGAAGCGGTCGACCCAGGATCCGAAACCCTCCTTGCCGAGCTGCGAGCCGATCATCACGGTGCCGACGTTGGAGGACTGAGCGAGGATGTCCGCCACGCTCAGGTTCCGGTAGCCGACCTCGTGCGACTCCCCGATCTCCCGGTCGGCGACCTGGATCGTCGGCGGCACGTCGAAGCGCGTCCCCGGGTCGACGAGACGGTCCTGAAGCGCGCCCGCCACGGTGAAGGCCTTGAAGGTCGAGCCGGGCTCGTAGGTGAACGCCGTCGCCATGTTGCTGAGCTCGTCGGGGTCGACCCCGCTGAGATCGTTGGGGTCGATCGGGGGCCAGCTCGCCATCGCGAGGATCTCGCCGCTCTTCGGGTCCATCGCGATCGTCGTCGCCCGCTTCGGCGAGTACTTCTCGGCGATCCCGTTCAGGACCTTCTCCGAGTAGGCCTGGATGCGACCGTCGATCGTCAGCTGCACGTCTCCCCCGACCTCCGCGCCCGTCTCGACGTCGCGGCCGATCTCCTGGCCCAGCGCGTCCTTGGTCACCGAGATCTCCCCGTCGACCCCGCTCAGGGTGGCGTCCTCGGACTGCTCGATGCCCCAGAGGCCCTGTCCCTCGGCGCCGACCGCGCCGACCAGGCGGGCGCCGCTCCCCTCCAGCGGGTAGACGCGGCGTGAGTCGGGGAGCGTGGCGATGCCCGGAAGCTCGAGCTTCTCGATCCGCCGCGCGGTGACCAGATCCACGTCCTTGGCGACGTACTCGAAGCCGGTGCTCGCGGTCAGCGGCCGCAGGATCTCCTCCGGCGAGGTGTCGAGGAGCTCGCCCAGCTTGGTCGCCACCTTGGTCGGGTCCTCCACCTGGTAGGGCGTCGCGATCACCGTGGCGGCCTCCTCGGAGAGGGCGAGCGGATTGCCGCGGCGATCGAGGATCGAGCCGCGGATGCCGGGCACGTGGACGGTCGCAACCTGCTGGCTGCGCGCATCGGCGCTGTACTCGCCGCCCTTGACCGCC
The DNA here is from genome assembly GCA_964641695.1 of uncultured Conexibacter sp. Lineage (GTDB taxonomy): Bacteria > Actinomycetota > Thermoleophilia > Solirubrobacterales > 70-9 > RHKX01. The sequence goes on along the minus strand of CAZXKG010000001.1, from coordinate 53,693 downwards.
TGCAGCCAGGCAGCCCGCATGAGCACGATCAGGAAGGCGATCGCGAAGAGGGCGAAGAGGAGCCCGACGCGTCTTTCGATCAGCTTCACCGGGGCTCCGTTCGCGCCGCGATCACGGGACCGGGGTTCCTCCGGCGGCGGTGGGGTCCACGCCCGTCGCCGTCTCGACGGCGGGTGCGGCCGGCTCGACGGGAACCGGGTCGGGCTCGACGGGGGCCGCGAGCGGCTCGCCGCTCACGGGGTCGACGGCGGGCGCAAGCTCATCCTCGAGGGGGACCGAAGCCACCGGCGAGGCGAGCGCGATCTCGCCCGCGGCCAGGCGGCGAGCGGCCTCCTCGACGTCGCGCCGACCGGCGTCGAGGTAGCCGACGTCGCCGGCGGCGGGCACGGCGAGGCCGAGGCGGGCGGCCACCGCCGAGACCTTGTCGTTGGAGAGACGGTTGGCGGTCCGGCCGCGCAGGACGCTGTTCTCACGCTGCAGGTCGTCGATCTTGAGCGCGGTCTCGCTGCCGGCGGCGCTGAGACTGAGCCCGAGCACGTTCACGGCGACGATCCCGCAGAGCAGGATGCCGACGACGAAGATCCACGCGCGTCCCCGGGAGATCCCGACGACGACGCCGGAATCGGCCAGATCGCCCACGGCGTTGACCGGGAAGCGGACGACGTTGCCGGAGCGCTGCTTGCCGCTGCGGGAACGATGTGCGGGCGGGCGGCGCTTGGGCGCGGTCCGGGCGCGCTTCGGCGTGGCGACGGCCGGGGCACCCATCAGACGCCCACCCCATCGTCGATCCGCCTGGCGACCCGCAGACGAGCGGAGGTGGAACGTGGGTTGTCGGCGATCTCGCCGGGAGTCGGGGTGACTCCGCCGCGCTTGATCAGCTCGGCCTCGGGCTCCAGGCCGCAGGTGCAGATCGGGAACTCCGGGGGGCATACGCAACCGCGGGCGCGGTCGACGAAGAAGTGCTTGACCCGCCGGTCCTCGAGGGAGTGGAAGGAGATCGCGGCCAGCCGTCCCTGCGAAGCGAGCATGTCCCACGCGGTCGGCAGCGCCGCGTCGATCGCGCCGAGCTCGTCGTTGACGGCGATCCGGATCGCCTGGAACGTGCGCTTGGCCGGGTTGCCGCGAGCGAAGCGGGCGGATGCGGGCAATCCTGACCTGACCGCCTCGACCAGCTCGGAGGTGGTCGCCAGCGGCCGCTCGGCGACGATCCGGCGGGCGATCGAGCGCGCGAAGCGCTCGTCCGCGTAGTTGCGCAGGATCTCGGCGATCCGCGCCTCCGGCCACTCGTTGACGATCGTGGCGGCCGTGAGCTCGTCGTCGGGGTTCATGCGCATGTCGAGGGGCGCGTCGAAGGAGTAGGAGAAGCCGCGCTCGGCGGCGTCGATCTGCATCGAGGAGACGCCGAAGTCGAAGAGGATCACATCGGCTCGGACGCCCTCCGCCGCCAGCTCGGCCAGGCCCGAGACGAAGTCGGCGTGGACGAACCGAGCCTCGCAATCGAACGAGGGAGCGAGCATCTCGAAGCGCTCCGCGGCGGCCGGGTCACGGTCGATGCAGATCAGGGTGCCCTCGGGGCCGATCCGCTCGGCGAGCAGGCGCGCATGCCCACCACCGCCGAAGGTGCAGTCGACGACCGTCTCCCCCGGCTGGGGGTCGGCGTCGCGGATGACCTCCGCGGCGAGGACTGGGACGTGCTCGAGTGGCATGTAGGTAAGTGTCACCACCTCGGGCCCTCAGCGGTGTCCTTGTGGATCGTTGATCAGAAGCGGCACCGCGGCCTGAGCCTCGGCCAGCTGCTCGGCGAGGGCCGGCGCCTTCTCGTCGTTCTCCACGTCCTCGCGGTCCCACTCGTCGGGGTTCCAGATCTCGAGACGATCCCCCATGCCCGTGATCACGCAGCGTCCGGAGAGGCCCGCGTGCTCGATCAGCTGCTTGCCGAGGCGAACGCGACCGGCGGAGTCGAGCTCGACGGCCTCGGAGTGGGAGAAGAACCGGCGCTGGATGCGACGGGCGTCGCGGCTCATCGGGTTCAGCGAGGAGAGGGTGCGACGCTCCATCTCCTCGGCGGCGGACGCGGGCCAGACCTCGACGCAGTGCTCGAGGCCCTTCATCAGGACGACGCCCTCCGAGAGGGGCCCGCGGTAGGAGGCGGGAACGGTGATCCGGTCCTTCGAATCGAGTGAGTGCTCATGTAAGCCGCGAAAGGTCAATGTCGACGAGGGGATCCGGTGCCCGGTGAGAAAGACAGACCGGAGAGGTGAGGTGGGAGGAACCTCGCCTCCCCGGTCCTGGTGTCTCAACTAGGGCGCCACAGTAACCCACAACGCCCCACTCTGCAACACAACTCTGTTCGCGCATTCCACATCGTCCGTCGGACGGAGCTGTTAGCCGCCAGCGGATCCAGCGTCAAACCGCTTGGACAAGCGACTCTTAGGGTAGTCCCCCCTGGTGGGGCTTCCTCCCACTGCAAGCGGGGTTGCACGCTCGAGACAACTGCCGCGGCGGGCTCCGTCGGCGCCGCGGGGACATCGGCTCACGCAGAGCCGTCTCCGCCTCCGTCCGCGCGACCACGGTTGCCCAACGACGTTGGAAGCAGGGGCGTGGTCGCAGGGTTGGGTGAAGCAGGAGCCTTACGTGGCCTGGGAGCGCTTGGTGGGCGCGTCCTTCTGCGGGTGGCGCGGTGGTGGGGGATCCCCGCGGCGCCGGGCGCCGTGGGGGTGTCCACCGCGACAGGACCCGCGGGCGGAGATATGGTCCGGAACGCACCATGACAGAGCTATCCAACCCGGAGATCCCCCTGGCCCTGGACACCGACGACACGCGCGGTCACCACTTCAAGCGGCTGCTCGGCCATCCGGTCACGCTCAGCCTCGGGGCGACGCTCGCGATCGGCGTCTTCGTCGCCGGCACCCTCGCCGCGAACGCGGTGGCCGGGCTGATCGCCCTCGCCGTCGCGACGCTGCTCGTCGTCCTGATCGCCTTCGCGCTCGCCTCGAACGCGGCCAAGGAGGACTTCTTCCGCACCTACGCCGACTCTCGCGGCCTGCAGCGGATCCCCGGCAAGACGCCGATCCCACCGGTGACTCCACTCCTGCGCAAGGGCAACCGCCGCTACGCGGAGCATGTGATGGGCGGCACCCTGCCGGGCGGGATGACCGGCTCCCTCGGCCTCTACACCTACGAGGTCGAGTCGCGCGACTCAGACGGCGACCGCGACACCGACTACTACCGGTTCACGGTCGCGCTCTTCGACCTCCCCGACCTCGCCGTCCACGTCGCCGACGTCTACTGTCAGCGCCGCTCCGGCTTCCGCTTCATGGACGGCGCCGAGGACGCCTTCCGCAAGATGCGCCGCCTCGAGCTCGAGAGCGAGGCCCACGACAAGCGCTACGAGGTCTTCTTCGGCCCCGAGGACGACGAGGTCTGGCTGAAGCGCCTCTTCTCCCCCAGCTTCATCGTCTGGCTCGCCGAGCAGGCGCCGGACGGCTTCGCCTTCGAGCTCTCCGCCGGAGCGCTCTGCGTCAACGTCAAGGGTCACCACAGCAGCGCGGTCGAGCTCGACGAGCTCTGCGAAGCCGCCACGATGGTCGTCCGCCGCCTCACCGAGGAAGCCGCGCAGACCTCCCTGCGAACGCCTTCGGGCTGAGCGCGGCACATCCGAGGCGGCGGCACGTAGGCACCCAGAGGGTCATCAGCCGCAGAAACGTTCCCCTCGAGACGACGGTGCCATCGACGGGAACGAAGTTCCCCCAGGGAGACGGGTTTCGTTCCTCTCACGCTCCTCGCCGGAATGAGCGGAACGTTGTTTCCGCGTCTCCCTCCCTTGACAGGCCCTGGAATTCGCTGTAATAAGAGTCAAGTGAAATTGCTACACCGATCCCGCGACGAGGCTGAGCCCGGACGACGAGCTCGCACGGCGACGGCGGCCAACAGGAGGACGGGGATGGCACCCACGCGGACCTACCGGCAGGGGAAGCGGGCCGAGACTCAGGATCGGACCCGGGAGGCGATCCTCGCCGCCGCCGAGCGCCTCTACCTCGAGCGCTGGTACGACGAGGTGACTTTGCGCGACATCGCCGGCGCCGCCGGGGTCTCGGTGCAGACGATCGTCAACCACTTCGAGACCAAGGGCGGCCTGCTGGCGGCGGTCGCCGAGCGGGTCGGTGGACGGATCGATCGGCGGCGGGACGAGATCGAGCCCGGCGACGCCGTCGGGGGCGTCGCGATGCTCCTCGAGGAGTACGAGGAGATCGGGGACGGCATCGTCCGCATGATCGCACTCGAGGACCGGGTCGAGGAGCTCGTGCCGCTGCTGGCCTACGGGCGCGCCGTCCATCGGGCGTGGGTCGAGCGCGTGTTCGCCGAGGTGCTTCCTTCCGGCGACCCCTTCAGGGAGCGCTGGACGGCGATGCTGATCGCGGCCACCGACGTGCTGAGCTGGAAGATCCTGCGCCGCGAGCAGGGACTCGACCGCGAGGGGGCCGAGTGCGCGATGCAGGCGACGGTCGCGGCGCTGATCGCCGCCCGCGAGGCCGGCGGATGAGCCGGCTGCTGGTCACCCTCTGGGACGGCGGCGGCAACGTGCCGCCGGTGCTCAGCGTCGTCGCTGCGCTGGTGCGGGGCGGTCACGACGTCAGGGTCCTCACCGACCGGGTGCTCGGCGACGCCGTGCTCAGGACCGACGCCCGGCACGTGGCCTGGACGACCGCGCCGCAGCGGGACACGGCCGGCGTCGAGAGCGAGTTCGTCCGTGACTTCGAGGCGAGGACGCCGATCGGGGCGAACGCGAGGATCCGCGATCGGCTGCTGGTCGGGCCCGCGGGCGCCTACGCCGCCGATGTCAGGGCGGAGATCCGACGCGAGCCGGTCGACGCGGTCATCTCCGAGACGCTGCTGTTCGGCTCGCAGATCGCCGCCGAGGCGGAGGGGGTGCCGAACATGACCCTGGTGCCGAACCTCTACCCCGGCGAGGTCCGCGGCGTCCCGCCGTTCGGTCCAGGCCTGATGCCGAGAGACGACGCGCTCGGCCGACTCCGCGACCGGATCGTCCGCAAGCTCGGCAAGCTGATGTGGGACAAGCGGCTCGGGGAGCTGAACACGGTCCGCGGCGACTTCGGGCTGCCGCCGGTGGCGAGCGCCTTCGAGATGCTCGACCGCCCCGATCGGGTGCTGGTGCTGACATCCGCGTCCTTCGAGTTCAGCGCGGGCGCCCAGGCGCCGGACAACATCCGCTACTGCGGCCCGCGGTTGGAGGATCCGGGATGGACCGAGCGGTGGGAGCCTCCGCCGGGAGATGATCCCCTCGTACTCGTCTCGCTCAGCACCACGACGCAGAACCAGGGCCCGATGATCCTCCGCGTGGTCGAGGCGCTCGGGCGCCTGCCGGTGCGTGGGCTCGTGACTGCGGGCCCGAGCTACTCCGCCGACGACCTCGACGCTCCCGCCAACGTCATGGTCGTCTCCTCGGCCCCTCATTCGCAGGTGCTTCCCCATGCCGCGGCGGTGGTCACTCACGCTGGTCACGGCACGGTGATCAAAGCGCTCTCGCAGGGCGTGCCCCTGGTCTGCATGCCGGTCGGCCGCGACCAGCCCGATACGGCCGCCCGCGTGGTCGCCGCCGGAGCTGGGGTCCGGATACGCGCCGGGTCCCGTCCGGCGGGAGTCGAACGCGCCTTGCGGTCGGTGCTGGAGGATCCGTCTTACCGCAAGGGCGCCGAGCGGATCGCAAGCGCGATCGCCGCCGATCGCGCTTGCGACCTGGCCGTCGACGAGATCGAGGATCTGCTCGGCGTATAGAGCGCCGAGGAGGGAGTAATCGATCGCGTCGAGCCCTCGGGAAGGTCTCGTCCAGAAACTCCACGACGGGCTGATGCCCTGATCTCTCCTTGTAATAGACGCAGCGGGTGGCGATTGTTCTCTAGAACCCCGGCAGCAGGGAGTCGGCGCTGGCGATGATCGCGGCGGCGACTATCAGCAGGACCGAGGGGACGAGGATCAGGGCGACGGCCAGCTGCATCTTCGGGGCGGCTCGGGCTGCATGCTCGGCGAGGTCGCGGCGCTGGTCGGCGCGCAGGGTCGATGCCTGCTCGTGCAGGGACCTGGACAGCGGGGCGCCGTGACGGCGGGAGCGCTCGAGGGCGGCGGCGACCGATCCGAGTCGGGTGCCGGAGGCGCGCTCGCGCAGGGCCGCGATCGCCTCCTGCTGGGAGGTTCCGCACTCGATCGCGACCACGGCCCGGGCGATCTCCTCGCGCAGCGGGCCGCGGGCATGCCTCATCGCTTCGACGAGCAGGGCGCTGACCCCGCGGCCGGCCACCGCCCCGGTCGCCATCAGATCCAGAGCCGCGGGCAGCTCCGCCAGCAGCGCCTCGCGGCGACCACGGGCGATCCGCGCGAGATAGGCGTCGGGAACCCAGAACGCCGCCACCGGGACGGCGATCGCGAGCAGCGGCTGCAGGCGCTCCGGGAGAACCCCGGCGAGCAGGGCCCCGAGCGGGGCGGCGGTCGCGGCGGCGGCGAGCTTGGCGAGCAGCAGGCGGCGGTAGCCGACGCGGCCCTCGAGGCCCGATTCCGCGAGTCGGCGCCTACTTCCCGACGGCAGCCGGGTTGGCCCGGCGGCGCCCGATCCAGCCCGCCGCTCGACGAGCCGGCGAAGCACCTCCCCACCCCGCTCGCCCCTGCTGCCGAGCAGCTCCCAGGCCGTCGCCACCGCGAGCACGGCGCAGAGCGCCGCCAGCAGCGCGCTCACCGGCGAACCTCGCCGAGCTTGCGGATCAGCAGGAACCCGCCGACCTGGAGGATCGCGGCGACGACCAGCAGCACGGTCGCGATCGAATCGGAGAGCAGACCGGAGAGGAACCCCGGCGCCGCCAGCTCCACCAGCAGCGCCATCACCAGCGGCATCGCCACGACCATCCCCCCGGTCATCCGCGCCTGGGCGGTCGCAGCGTGGGCATCGCGCTCGGCCCGCATCCGCTCGGCCGCGGCGGCCGCGTGGCGACGAAGCAGATGAGCGAGATCCCCTCCCGTTCGCTCCTGCGAGAGGATCGCCGCGAGCAGCATCTCGACCCCGGGCGAGCCGACCCTCCGACCCAGGTCTCCGAGGGCTGTCCTGATCGGCACGCCGAGCTGCAAGTCGGTCGCCAGCTTCGCCAGCTCGATCGCGGTGGGACCGCTCGTCGCCGTCCCGGCCGCCAGCAGGGCGACGCGCAACGAGCCGCCGGAGGCGACGGCGTCGGCGATCGAGGTAGCGATCAGCGGGATGTCGTCCTCGACGCGCCTGCGGTAGCGGCGCCGGCGCGCCGCTACCGCCCGGCCGGCGAGTGCCGGTCCGGCCGCTGCCAGCCCGGCGAGTGGCAACGAGCCGGTCACCGCCACCGCGCCGAGCCCGAGCGCCGAAGCAGCCAGGTAGCCGAGACGGCGACGCTCGGCCTCGCTCGGCGAGCGGTTCTCGCTGCCGGCGCTCGACAGCGGTGCCGCCGCCCGCTCGAACCACGCCGCCAGCTCCGGCAAGGACGGCAGCAGCTCGCGGATCGCGACCACCACCGCCGCACCGCCCAGCGCGGCAAGCAGCACCGGCAGCGCCTCAGCCATCGCGATCCGCGGCCCGACTCCAGATCTCGCGCACCGCGGGAACGCCGGCGAGGCGCGTCACCTCGGAGAGGCTGACCGCGAAGCGCTCCCCGCGCTCGCCCCGGCCGAGATGAAGGATCAGGTCGACCGCCCCGGCGAGGCTCTCGCGCACGACCGCGTGCGGCACGCCGAGGTCGGCCATCATCGCCAGCGTCTCCAGCCGCCGCAGCGCGTCCTCGGGCCCGTTGGCGTGGACGGTCGAGAGCGCCCCGCGATGGCCGGTGTTGAGGGCGATGAGCAGATCCATCGCCTCCGCTCCACGGACCTCGCCGATCACGATCCTGTCGGGCCGCATGCGGAGGGCGTTGCGGACCAGGTCGCGGATCGTCACCGCGCCCCTGCCCTCGATCCCAGCCGGACGGCTCTCGAGCCGCACGACGTGTGGCTGGGCGAGGTCGAGCTCGGCCGCGTCCTCGATCGTGATCACCCGCTCCCCCGCGGAGATGAACGACGAGAGCGCGTTGAGAACCGTGGTCTTGCCCGAGCCGGTGCCGCCGCTGATGATCAGGCTGCGCCGCTCGGCGACCGCGTCCGCGAGGATCGAGATCAGGCGCTGGCTGAACGAGCCGGCGGCCACGAGCGCCTCCGGGTCGGGCCGGAAGGCGGCGAACCTCCGGATCGAGATCGTCGGTCCGTCGACCGCCAGGGGCGGGATCACGACGTTCACCCTGGATCCGTCCGCGAGGCGACCGTCGGCCATCGGGCTGAGCTCGTCGACCCGGCGACCGATCGGCCCGAGGATCCGCTCGATCACGTCTCGGAGCTCCGCCTCGCCGGGAAACACGACCTCGCTCAGCTCGAGCCTGCCGCGGCGCTCGACCCAGACCTCCTCGTGACCGTTGACCAGGACCTCCTCGACCTCCGGGTCGCACATCAGCGGCTCGAGCGGGCCGAGGCCGACCGTGTCTCGAAGCATCCGCTCGATCACCTCGGCGCGACTCCCCGCGGTGAGCGTCGCCGCCCGATCCGCGACCAGCTCAGCGACCGCGGCCTCCAGGGGCGGCGGTGACTCGCCCGCGACCGCAGCCCGATGGCGGCGCTCGACCAGTTCTCCGCGCAGCTCCAGAGCGAGTGCGCCGACTCGATCCGGGGACATCTCACCCACCCCCGCCGGCAGGGATGATCCGGATCTGGCGCGCGAAGTTCTCGGCCTCGATCAGCTCCAGCGCCTGACCACGCTCGAGGGCCAGGGTCGCCATCCAGGCGTCACCCCCCGATTCGGCGGCCGCCGCCGGGTCGGCCGGCTCGAGGCCGAGGAGCTGGACCCCCTCGGCCGCGACCTCGACCCGCGACCGACCGCCGGTGATCGGCTCGGCGGCGACGACTACGTCGACGAACGTGACCCCGCCACCGCGCGCCGCCACCGACCCGGCACCCGCCACGAGGATGTCGACGGGATGCCTGCCGCGCTGCAAAGTCGGTCCGCTGCCCGCGCCCGCGGACGGCTGGCGCAGGTGGGAGGCAAGCAGGTAGGAGCCGGCCGGAACCGATGCCGCGAGGCGACGGCCGCGCGCCGCCATCGGATCGGTGAGCACATCCGGCGGCAGGAACCGCACCGGCACCGATCGCGCCTCGGTCGCTCCGCGAAGCGCCCGGCGGCTCAACTTCATCCCTGCCCGCAGCGGGGCCGTCAAGACCGTGACCTCGCGCAGCTCCCCGAGCTGCTGGTCGACGCTGTCGCGGTAGCCGGCGGCGATGCTCGCCGAGGCGACCGCGCAGATCGCCGCGAGCAGCCCGAAGGCGAGCGCACGGCCCCTCCTGCTCACGCCGCTCCCCGCGGCCGGTCGTCCCTGGGCCCCGTTCCCATCCCCGGGTCCGGTCCCGGACCCGGTTGGCGGGAGACCGGGATCCTGATCGTCGCCCTGGTTCCGCCGTCCGCGGCGTCGGGACCGATCTCCACGGAACCGCCGCTTGCCGCCGCGAGCTCGCGCACGATCGGCAGCCCATGCCCGCGGCGCGGATCGCGCCGACGCGGTCGCGGCGTGACCGCCCCCGCGTCGCGGACCTCGACCCGGACCGCGCCGCCGTCATGGGAGGCGCTCACGCTCACGGGTCGGCCCCCGTGCTCGATCGCGTTCGCGACGAGGTTGTCGAGCGCGGCGCCCAGTCGCTCCGGGTCCGCGACCGAGCCGTCCAGCCCCGCGCCACCGACCTCCACGCCCGCCCCTCGCCAGCGAGCCCCCAGCGCATCGATCACGTCGGCGAGCTCGCCGGTCCGGCGCCGAAGCGGTGAGTGGGCGCGATCGACGATCGCGCCGAGCTCGGCCATCGCGACCCGTGCCTGCTCCATGCAGGCACGAGCGGCCTGCGAGTCGGAGGCGCCGCGCTCGACGATCAGCGAGAGCGCCTGCAGCGGCCTGCGCAGCTCGTGCATGGCCCGCTGAAGCCGCCGGCCCCGTCTCACGGACGCCACCGCACGAGCGGCCTCGACCACGGCGACGGCGGCCACGAGGAGGATGGGGATGGCACCTAGCGAGCTCATCCGTCGGTGAGCCGGTACCCGACTCCCCACACGTTCTGGACGAAGCGGCCCCGCTCGGGATCGAGCTTGCGGCGCAGGCGGCTGGCGTGCGAGTCGAGGGTCCGCGTGGTGGCGCCCGGCGCGTAACCCCAGATCCTCTGCAGCAGCTCGGCCTTCGTGTGCACCCGGCGCGGATCCTCGGCAAGGGTCCGGAGCAGCTCGAACTCCTTGTTGGCGAGGCGGACGGCTCGCCCGGCGACGGTGACGCTGCGGCTGTCCGCGTCCAGCACCAGCGCGCCGACCCGGATCGGACCGCGGCCGCTGAGCCGGCGACCGAGCACGACCCGCCGCAGGCGAACGAGCAGCTCCTCGTAGGCGAAGGGTTTGGCGAGGAAGTCATCGGCTCCGGCCCGCAGCCCACGGACCCGATCGGCCACCTCGGCCCGCCCGCTCAGCACCAGGATCGGCAGCTGCGGGTCGTAGACCGAGGCCGCCGACGAGGTCCCGCGGATCTCGCGGATGACGTCGAGGCCCGATGCGTCGGGAAGCTTGATGTCGAGCAGCAAGCCGTCGGGCCGCTCGAGGCGGCAGTGGCGAAGGGCCTCCTCCGCGCCGCCCGCATCGAGTACCTCGAAGCGGTCGGCGACGAGGTTCTCGCACAAGGTCTGACGCGTGGCCTGGTCGTCTTCGCAGACGACCAGGGTGGCGAGCTTCTCGGTGGCGGCAACCATCTCGGCCCCGTAAATCCCGGCACCCCGATCCGTGCCCCCCTCCCACCGGGCCGATCTCGTGCTACATTGAAGAGTGAGTACACACTCACTCCTCTCGACACCCACCTCCCGACCCTCGTCGCCCAGCGCCCCACCGCACTCCCCTTCGACCGCGACCCACCCCGGAGCAGATGTCACAACCATCCACACGAACCCTCTCGACGGCCGAGGAGAGGCGGGACGCCATCGTCGAAGCGGCGTTGCCGATCTTCGCCGAGGAGGGGTTCCGCACGGCCTCGACGCTGCGAATCGCGGAAGCCGCGGGGATCTCGCAGGCGTACCTCTTCAAGCTCTTCCCGACCAAGGTCGACCTCTTCCTGGCCGCCTGCTCGCTCGTCCGAGCGCGCCTGCTGGAGCGCATGTCGACGGCCGCAGACGCCGCCACGCCGGGCGAGGAGCTGGCGGAGATGGGCTGCGCCTACGACGAGCTGCTCGCCGAGGAGCCCGATCTCCTGAGGCTGCAGATCCAGTCCCAGGCGGTGAGCGGCGAGCCCGAGATCGCGGCGGCGATGCAGCGCACCTTCCGCGAGCTCTACGCGCTCGCCCGCGAACGTTCAGGTGCGAGTGAGGAGGATCTGCGCGGCTGGTTCGCCGCGGGGATGCTGATCAACGTGATGGCGACGATCGGCGCGGGCGAGCTCGACGAGCCCTGGGCCGTCGTCCTGGCCGGAAGCACCAGCACCGAAGAAGGGGACGACCGATGAGCGACGGCAAGATCCACCCTGGCTGGACGCTGGCGATAACCGGCGCCGCGCTGTTCATGACGGCGCTCGACAACCTCGTCGTCGGCGTCGCCCTGCCGTCGATCCGCGCCGACCTCGGCGGCTCGCTCGAATCGCTCGAGTGGACGGTCAACGCCTACACCCTCGCCTTCGCCGTCCTCCTGCTCACCGGCGCCGCGCTCGGCGACCGCTTCGGTCGCAAGCGGATGTTCACGATCGGCGTCGGGGTCTTCACCGCCGCCAGCGCCGCCGCCGCCCTCGCGCCCTCGATCGACGCCCTGATCGCGATGCGCGCCCTTCAGGGGATCGGCGCGGCGATCGTCACCCCCCTCACCCTGACCCTGGTCAGCGAGGCGTTCCCGCCTCAGCGGCGTGGCGCCGCGCTCGGGATCTGGGGCGGGATCAGCGGCCTGGGCGTCGCGCTCGGCCCGTTCGTCGGCGGCGCGATCGTCGAGGGGATCGCCTGGCAGTGGATCTTCGTCCTCAACGTGCCGGTCGGCCTCGCCTTGATCCCGCTCGCCTCGCGCCTGCTCAGCGAGTCGTACGGGCCCGACCGGCATCTCGATCTCGGCGGGCTCGTGCTCGGCGGGCTGGGTCTGTTCGGGCTCACCTTCGGGATCATCCGCGGGGAGGCCCTCGGCTGGACGAGCACGACCGTCCTCACCGCGCTCACGCTCGGTGCCGTCACCCTCGCCGCCTTCCTCGCCTACGAGTCGCGTCAGCGCGAGCCGATGCTGCGGCTGCACATGTTCCGCTCGCGAGCTTTCAGCGCCACCCAGGCGCTCTCCTTCGCGATGTTCTTCGGAACCTTCGGCGCGATCTTCCTGCTCAGCCAGTTCTTCCAGACTGCCCAGGGCTACGGCGCCTTCGAGGCCGGAGCCCGCACCCTCCCGTGGACCCTGATGCCGATGTTCGTGGCCCCGCTGGCCGGCCTGCTCTCGGATCGGGTCGGGACCAAGCCCCTGATGGCGCTGGGCATCGGGATGCAGTGCCTCGGGATGGCCTGGCTGGCGCTGATCATCGATCCCAGCGTCTCCTTCTGGCCCCTGGTGCCCCCGTTCATGATCGCCGGCTCGGGCATGGCCCTCGTCTTCCCGACGGCCGCCGCAACGATCCTCTCCGCCTCCCGCCCGGAGGAGGCGGGCAAGGCCTCCGGCTCCAACAACGCCATCCGTGAGATCGGCGGGGTGATGGGGGTCGCCGTGCTCGCGTCGGTCTTCGCCGCTCACGGCGGCTTCGAGTCCCCGCAGGCGTTCTCCGACGGCGTCGCCGCCGCGCTCCCCGTCGCCGCGGCCGTGCTCGCGGTCGGCTTCGTCGTGGCGCTGCTCGTACCGGGCCGGCGGACCGGAGCGGCCGGGAGCTCGAGCACCGACTCGGCGCCCCGGCATGCCACGGCCCTCCAGGGCGACACCGCCTGACGGCGTCGCAGCACCCTCCCCTCGGAATCGAGGAAGAGGACGTCGATCGCGAACCGCATCCCGAACGTGTGGACCGACCGGCAGCGGGGGATCAGCAGCCCGTCTCCGGCCGCCCGCCGGGGGAGCATCGCCAGTCCGAGCAGCCTCGATCGAACCGTCGTGGCCACCGGGACCTCGACACCGAGGAGGCGGCGCCGCCGCAGCCGGTCGAACCGTTTCGTCGTCGTCTTCATGCGCCAGTGAACCCCGCGGCGTCGACCCACGCCCCCTATCCGTCGACACCGTGAGTCCGACTCCTTCCAGAGCCGGCTGGATGCAAGCCTGCGTTCAACGACCGAGCGTCCGACCCGGCGAGATCGCCCGTCCGAGAACATGGGCGAACCCTGCGGACGACCGTTCCGGCAGGGATTCAGAGACATGGCGAGAGCAACGCGCAGAGGCAACTACGAGTCGGGTTCCGACTACGTCCTGGAGTACGGGGAGCTTCGCTTCGCCTTCAACGAGAACGACTTCGCACAGCGGGTCGAGCAGGCGGCGGTGAAGCTCGACTTCACCAACCCCGGCCTCGGTGACGACGAGCTGCTCGACCTGGTCGAGCTGGCCGTCAACGGCGAGATCCGCGAGCCCGCCTCCCGCCTCGGCGAGCACGTGAACGCGAACTGGAACAGCCTCGTCGCCGGCTCTCAGCGCAGCCTCGTGCACTGGCTGCGACGCCTCGTCTTCCGCGGCGCCTGGCTCGATCAGCGGGTCAAGGAAGGCGAGCTGGACATCGTCTTCGACGAGCGGACCAGCACCTTCGGCTACATCCAGCCCGAACGCGGCGGGGAGCCGATCGAGCTCTCGCGCGAGCCGTCCTGGTCGACGCTCGCCTACCGCGACTAGCCCGCCCGGCGTCAGGCCGGTTGCCTCGGCCGCCTCCGCGTGCGACCAGAGGCGAGAGGCGTCGCGCCTCCCGGCGGCAGACCGCCGCGTCAGCCCAGCTTCCTGCGCAGCTCGGCCGCCGCTTCCTCCGGCGTGAGCCGGCCCAGCTCCAGGCGCTCTGCGCGAACCTCGGTGAGCTCGTCGCCCGCGCGCAGGTGCTCCTCGCCCGCGATCCTGCTCGAGGAGACGTCGATCGCCGGGAACACCCCCGCCGTCGCCAGATCGGGGTCGAGGACGATCCTCGAGGTCTCGGTCGTCGCCAACGCGCGCTCGACGCCACCCTCGTCCTCGCCCTCGTCCCCAAGCGTGGTCGCAACCACGGTCAGCGAGCCGATGCCCTCCTCCGCGGTCTCCCGACCGGCGCCGAAGATCGGCTTGACCCGCCCCGGGTCGTCGGCGGCAACCGCGATCCGGGAGATCGAGTCGATCAGGAGGACGACGTCCACACCGGCTTCAGCGCGCCGGCTGGCGCGGCCGGTCGCCAGCTCGACCAAGCGAAGCTGCTCCCCCGAACGCATCTCCGAGGTGGCCACCGCGAAGTCCGCCGAGGGCGCTGCCGCACGCCAGGCGGCGACCTCCTCGGGACGCTCGTCGACCAGCAAGACCATCGTCTCCACATCGGAGGCTGACTCGAGCGCTGCGGCGATCGCGCGCAGAAGCGTCGTCCGCCCGGCGCCCGGCGCCGCGGTCACGAGCACCCGCTGACCGTGAGCGAGCGGGTTGAACCGGTTCAGGGTGCGTAGCAGCAGAGCTTCCTCCGCCCCGGCCGTCGGGCCCGGCTCGAGGTCGATCCGCCGGGAAGGATGCTCAGGCGTCGCATCGGCCAGGGCCGGACGCTTCTCCTCCGGGTCGCGACCGTTGACCGTGTCGACGTGGATCAGCGCCGGATAGCGCTCGCCGCGCCGTGCCGCGCGCGCCGGCCCGGCGATCGTGTCGCCCCGTCGCGCATCGCAACGCCGGATCTGAGAGGGCGATACGTAGACGTCGCCCTCACTGGACTCGAGCCCCTTCAGCCTGATGAAGCCGTGACCGCGAGGGGTGACGTCGAGAACGCCCTCGACCGGCGTCCCCTCCTCCTCCTCATCTTCCTTCTCCGCGCCGCGCGGCGATTCGCGGTCGTCCCCACGATCGCGGTCTCGATCGCGATCGTCGGAGTCGGCAGTGCGCTCCTCACGACGGCCCGACCCGCGACGGCCACGACGCCGGCGGCGGCTGCGGGGGCGCTCGGCGGACTCCTCCTCGCCATCTTCCCCCTCGTCGTCTTCGTCCTCGGGGCCGGATTCCCCCCGGCCGGATTCGGCCGGACCCTCGGACCCCTCGTACCGCTCGGGCCGCTCGGACCCCTCGTACCGCTCGGGCCGCTCGGGCCGCTCGGGGGCGGAAGCGTCAGGGTCGGCCTCCAGGATCGCCGCCACGAGCTCCGCTCGCGGAAGCAGTCGATAGCCCTTGATCCCAGCGTCGGCGGCGAGGGTGTGCAGATCGGCGATGTGGCTCTTCTCGAGCGCTTCAGCGGGTGACTCCATCAGGCGGGGGAGGATATCGGCGCGCAACGAACCCGGCGGATCGCTAGTCGAGCGCTGGATCCGATCCCTCGGCGCGAGCCCGCTCCGGCCACGCTTCGACCTCCGCCTCGATCTCCCGCCCGGACCAGCCGAGCTCGGCCCCCAGCACCTGCGCAGCGCGCTCGATCCTCCCCCGCTCACGCAGCCCGGGGGCGGCGACGATCGCGAGCCGCGTTCGCCGGAAGAAGACGTCTCCGAGGTCACGGGCCTGCTCGTCGCGGGCCGCGATCACGAGCTCGGCCAGCAGGTCGGGCTGGCCGGGGACGATCGGCGCGCCGAGCGCCGGATCCTCCCCGACGACATCCAGGACCCGACGCGCGGCGTGGCCGTAGCGGAAGGCGAGGCGGCGCTGCCATCCCTCGGGAAGGAGATCGACATCGACGCCCTCCGGCGGGCTCAAGTCCTCCTCGGTGGCCGCCATCCCGAGCGGGATGTCGGCGGTGCGGCAGGGAAGCTCGCGCCCCTCCCGCATGGCGATGCGATCGACGACCAGCTTCGCCATCCGGCGCCAGGTGGTGAGCTTGCCGCCGGTGATCGTCAGCATCCCCGACGACGTCTCGTAGAGCTCGGCCTTGCGGGAGATGTCCACCGACTTCTTCGGGTCGGCGGCCGAGATCAGCGGTCGCACCCCGGCGTAGGCTCCGGTCAGGTCGGCCCGGGCGATCGCGGTGCCGAAGTAGTCGTTGACCGCGCTCAGCAGGTACTCGATGTCGCCGTCTCCGGGGACGACGTGGTCGATGTCCCCCTCGTAGTCGTTGTCGGTGGTCCCGATCAGCGACCTGCCGTACCAGGGGAGGACGAAGATCGTCCTGCCCGAGCCGGCGGGGACGATGCAGGCCGAGCGATCCAGCGGCAGCAGCTCGTTGGACACGGTCAGGTGGGTGCCCCTGCTCGGGGCGATCCGCGGCACCTCGGTCTCCGAGGCGATCTCCCCCGGCCTGATCCGATCGGCCCAGACGCCGGTTGCGTTGATCACGTTCGTCGCCTCGATCTCGACCAGCTCACCGCTTTCGGCGCAGCGGCAGACGACGCCGCCGGTGCGGCCTCCGCGCTCGAGCAGCGAGACCACCTCCAGCCGGTTGGCGGGAACCGCGCCGAACCTCTCGGCCTCCCCGAGGATCGTCAGCACCAACCGCACGTCGTCGGTCTGGCAGTCGTAGAAGAGGTAGCCCGACTTCGGCTCGCGCGCGGCCAGCGCCGGGATCCGCTCGGCCACCTCCGCGCCCGGGATCGTCCGGTGGCGATCGGGCGACCACGTGGACGGGTCACGCCCCTGCGCCGACGGATCGGCCGCACCGCTGCCCCGATGGCGGCGGCTCGCCCGCGCCTTGGGCTGGCGCTGACCGCGGGCGCTCGCCATCACGTCGTACATGTTCAGACCGATGCCGATGCGCAGATCGCGCCGGTCGTCGCCGAGCGTGGGCACCAGGAACGGCGTCGGGTAGACGAGATGGGGAGCGAGATCGACCAGCAGCTGACGCTCCAGGAGCGCCTCGCGAACCAGTCCCAGGTCGAAGTTCTGCAGGTAGCGAAGGCCACCGTGGACCATCTTGGAGGAGCGGCTGGAGGTCCCGATCGCCCAGTCGGCGCGCTCGACGATCGCGGTCGAGTACCCGCGGGAGGCGGCGTCCAGCGCGACGCCCGCCCCGGTCACTCCACCGCCGATCACGACCACGTCGAACGGGGCCGAGGTCAGTTCCTTGAGCGCGCGCTCGCGGGGGATCACGCCTGGCGCGGGATCAGGGGAGACGCCGCCGGAAGAGCATGAACCCCACGCCCAGCAGGCCGGTGAGGCCGCCGAGGCCGCCGAGGAGGACGGGCGTGGACGGAGCCTCGAACGTGTCCTCCGGCCGCTCCTGCGAGTCCTCCTCGCCGAAGGAGTCGAACGGGTTGGCCGGATCGAGCCCGTCGCCGTCCTCGGGCGTCGGCACCTGCGCCGAGGGGTCGACGGTCTGGCCGGCCTCCCCGCCCAGGGTTCCGACGCCGTTGCCGTTGCCCTTGCCCGAGCCCCGGCTGTTGTCGTTCCCGTAGTCGTAGGAGGGGCTGCTCGTGTCGGGCGTGTAGCTGCTGGAGGGACCGGGCGAGTAGGAGGGGGAGCTCGACGAGTTGGAGTTGTCGTTCTCGTCCTTCTTCGGCTTCTCCTTCTTCTCACGGGGCACCTCCGGCAACGGGAAGGACTCCTTGGAGACGGCCGCAAGCGCCTGCGCGGTCACCCAGACCGGGGTCTGGTCGCTCTCGGTCGAGTAGTCGTAGCTGCCGTTCTTGCGCTGCATCCGAGCGATGAAGTCGAAGCCGTTGTTCCCGTTCGACTTGACCTTCTGCGGGTTGCGCCCGACCGCGTGGAGCCCCTGGATCGACCAAGCGGTCGACTGCGAGTTCGCGGCCGCTGCGGGGGTCAGCGACCAGCCGCCGCTACGACCCTGAGAGCGGGAGAGCCAGCGCACGCCGGGATCGATCGAGCGGCCGCCGCCCGGGCCGACGGCAAAGGCCTGCAGAACCGCGCCGGTGCTGTCGGGATCGCTGTTGCCGCCGGCGCGCGATCCCCAGCCACCGTCCTTGTTCTGGGCCGCCACCAGCCACTTCGAGGAGCGCTCCAGCTTCGACTTCTCGACGCCCGCCGAGCGCAGGGCGAGGATCGCGAAGGCGGTCAGGTTGACCTGCCCCTCGTAGGAGCCGTCCTTGCCCTTGCGGTCGCGGAGCTCCGCGATCAGGTCGCGGCCGGAGAACTGACGTGGATCGACGCCGGACGCGGTGAGGACGAGGATCGTGCGCTCGAGGTCCCCGGTCGAGGAGATCCGCTCGACGTTGGCCCGCAGGAACTCGATCGGGCTGCTGCCGGCCTTCTTCACGTCCCTCGGGTTGGCACCCGAAGCCGCGAGCCCGAGCGCCGCCCAACCGGTCATCCCGACGTTCGACTCGGTGTCGGAGGAGACGCCGAATCCACCGTCGGCGTTCTGCGCCGCCCGCATCCACTCCACCGCCTTCGCCTTGCCGGCGACAGCCTCCGCGGGGGCGGGAGCGACCAGCGTCGGGCCCAGCAGGCAGAGGAGGAGAAGGAGGCAGGCCGCGGCAGAGCGGAGCGGATGGTCTCCCCATCTGAACTCGACCCGCTTGCGATAGCGATCTAGCATCCGAATAAGTGCCGGCCCCGCGACGAACATCAGGACGAAGTTACCTGCTGCATGAGCGATATTGAACGGTATCGCGCGCACGGACAGCGCCAGGTACCTCTCCAGTGACTGCTCACCCCCATAGCTGACCATCACCGAGAGGTCGAGGAACGCGCCGTAGGCGAGGCCGACCAGGGCGGCGAAGAGCGCCAACGGCAGGCGCCCGAGCTTCCGCCCGCCGAGGCGGGCGAGCGCCGCGCCGGCGACCCCGGCCATCCCCCAACCGGCCATCTGCCACGGCGTCCACGGGCCCTGGCCGAGCCAGAAGTTGGAGATCAGGCCGGAGAGAGCGCCGACCGCGAACCCGGGTGCGCCCCCGAACGAGTACCCGGCGAGCAGCGCCACGTCGGTGGTCGCGACGACGTTGGGGATCGGCGCGAACGCGATCCTGCCCGCGATGCCGAGCGCCGCCAGCGCGGCGACCGCCGCGACCAGGCGCCCGCTGGGCCGAGATCGCTCGAACCAGACGAAGCCGGAGAGCAGCGTCACCGCGAGGATCGCGAACGTGCACGCCTGCCAGCTCATCCCCGCGCCCCGCCCTCGCGCGTCAGTCCGCCCCTGAGGCCGGCGATCAGCGCCGCCGCGCCCTCCGGCGTGATCGCCGCGCCGCCCGTGATCCGCGCCACCTCGGTGGCGAAGTACCAACCTCCCGCGAGGACCTCGCGCGGCGTCCCGTCGGCGATCAACCGCCCGTGCGCCAACAGCAGGACCCGGGTGGCGAACCGCGCCGCGAACTCCCCGTCGTGGGTCGCGACGAGGACGGCGCTGCGATGCTCGGCGTCCGCCAGTCCTTCCACCCATCGGGCCAGCGCGGCCTTGCGCTCCCCGTCCAGCCCGCGAGTCGGCTCGTCGAGGCAGATCGCCCCCGGCACCGCCCCGGCAGCACCGCCGGCCCCCCGTCCGGCCATCGCGATCGCCAGGGCGAGGCGCTGGCGCTCCCCGCCGGACAGGTCGCGGGGGTCGGCGTCGGCGGGCACCTCCAGGCCGACGGCGCTGAGAGCCTCGGCGCCGGCCGGACCAGGCAGCTCCTCGTCGACGCGCTCGCGGACCAGGTAGTCGTCGGGGCTCTGGCCGAGCAGGGCGCAGCCCAGGGGGGTCGAGGCGCTGCCATGGGAAGGCTCCAGCAAGCCGGCGAGCGTCCGCAGCAGGGTGCTCTTGCCGGCCCCGTTCGGTCCCATCAACGCGACCCGCTCGCCGGCGTCGATCCGCAGATCGATCCCCTCGAGGACCTCGCGCGACTCCTCGGCGGAGCCGAGCTCGACCCGAAGGCGCTTCGTGGCGACGACGAGCTCGCCGGCTCGAGCGCGCGCCTGGCCGACATCGCCGCGGTCGGCGCCTTCGACCCCGCCTGCGGCAGCGAGCCGCTCCGCGGCGAAAGCCCCGATCCCGAGCGCCTCTCGCGCCTCCTTGACGGTGACGGGCGCACGCGACAACCCCGCCATCGCGGCGAGACGCGCCGCGGGCGTGGCAAGCGCCGGGAGCTCGGCCGTCGCGAAGGCGCCGAAATCGGCGGGTGGCCCGTCGTAGGCGACTCGCCCGCGATCCAAGGCGAGGACGCGATCGGCCGCCGGCAGACACCGCTCGAGCCGGTGCTCGCCGATCAGCACCGACACCCCCCACTCCTCGTTGAGTCGACGCAGCAGGGAGATCAGCTCGTCGGCGCCGACCGGATCGAGCTGCGACGTCGGCTCGTCCAAGAGCAGCAGGGGCGGCCCGCTGACGAGCGCCGCGGCCAGCGCCACGCGCTGCAGCTCGCCACCGGACAGGGAGTCGGTCGTCCGCTCCAGCTTGTCCTCCAGGCCGAGCGCAAGCGCGACCTCCTCCACCCTGCGCGCCACGTCGATCGGCTCGGCGCCGCGCAGCTCCATCGGCAACTCGAGCTCGGCTCTGACGGTTGCCGAGACGACCTGCGTCTCCGACTCCTGGGCGACGTAGCCGACGATCGACGCGAGCTCGGCCGGGCCGGCCTCGCGCACGTCCCGTCCGCCGACGCGCAGCTCGCCGGCGACGTCGCCGCCGAAGAAGTGCGGGACCAAGCCGCAAGCCGCCCGGAGCAGGGTGCTCTTGCCCGACCCCGACAGGCCCGCGAGCACGACGAACGCTCCCGCGTCGACGCGCAGGTCGATCGGGCCGAGAACCGGATCGCCCGTCGCCGGATCCGGCGACGCCCCGTGCGGGGGGTAGCGGTACTCGAACCGCCCGAGCTCGAGCACGCTCTCAGGCACCCTTCCCCCTCCTGCGACGGCCGAGGGCGAAGGACAGCAGCGGAGCGATCGCAATCAGCGGGATCGACGCGGCGAAGGCGAGCGTGGCGGGATCGAGATCGATCGAGATCGTCGGGAAGGCGTCGAACCCGCCCACCCCCGTCGCCAGCGCCACGATCGCGACGGTCAGGCACGCGGCCCCCGCGAGCAGCAGCCCGAGCTCACCGGGGACGCGACGGTTGCGAACCCAGCTCCGTGCCGTGGGCAGGCCGTAGCCGCGCAGCTCGAGCGTTGCCGCGACGTCGACGGAGCGCTCGAGCGCCCCCGAGAACAGGCGCTTGGCGATCGCGGCGCGACCCGCCGGCGCCGCCGCGGGGCCTCGCAGCCGCGCCGCGTCCGACAGCCGCTCGGCGTCGGCCGAGGCCAGCGGCACCAGCCGCGAGATCAGCGTCGCCGTCAGCACCGAGTGGCGGGCGAGCGGTCGCATCCCGCGCAGGATCCGGTCGGGGTTGACGCAGGCCGACCAGATCGCGAAGACCAGCAGCGAGACGATGATCCGCAGCCCGAGTACGGCCCCCTCCACAAGCGCCTCCAGGGTGACGTGGGTCGGGCCCAGCAGCGGCAGGTCCCCGAAGCGGAAGAGGACGGTCGAGCCCCGTTGGGAGACGAGACCGTTGACCAGCACGACGAGGACGACGAGCCCGCCCACCCATCGCAGAGGCGCCAGCACGGAGTCACGGACGCCGGCGAGGAGGCCGACCGAGATCGCGGCGACCCCGGCGGCGGCGAGGACGACCGGGTTGGTGAAGGCGAACGCGACGAACGCGATCGGCAGGAGGTACAGGGCGGCGATCCAGGGACGGGCGTGGCCGACCGGCCCGGGAACGCGGCGATATGCGAACACCCTTCTCAACCGCAGGCCCGCTCCTCCCCGCCCTCGAGCGCCGGCACCGCGGCGGGCGCCGGGATCGGGATCGGGTGCCCACCGACGGTCGCGACCGCGTAGCGATCGAGCAGATCCTCCGGATCGAGCATCTCGGCCGCGTCGGAGACGTGGTCGGAGTCGGTGCCGCTCACCAGCAGGGTCGGCTGATCGGTGCCGGCGCGTACCGCCGCGAGGAGGCCGGCGTCATGGAGGATCTGCCGCGGCACTCCGTCGGCGCCGCGGACGACCAGCTCCGCGCCGCCGTCGGCGCAGCTCACCATCGACGCGTATACGCCGCTTTCGGCGGGGCCGCCCTCGAGCTGTCCGGCCGCCTCGTCCTCCGCCATCGAGCCCCACGGCCCGACCAGGATCCGCATGAGCTCGTCGGCTCCCTGCTCGAGCCCGCCCGTCGCGTCGCTGTAGTCGATGCCACGGGAGTCGAGCTCACCGCGGACGGTCTCGCAAGCCTGCTCGACGCCGAGGCAGTGCAGGACGACGTCGTAGCGGGTTCCGTCGTACCCGCTCTTGAACGGCTCCGGCCAGGAGCCGACCACCACGGGAACGCGCTCGGCCTCGTACCAGTACCGGTAGTCCCACCAGATCCGGTCGCCGGGAACCAGGGATCTCTCCCCGCCGCCGACATCGGCCCAGACGCCGTTGACGAAGTAGAGCCAGTCATGGTCCCCACCCCCCGTCGTGGTCCCCTCCCGGCCGTCGATCGAGTCGACGAAGTTGCCGCCGAAGCTGGTCTCGATCTCGGCCACCCGATCGAGGAAGCCGATCACCGTGTCCGTCTCGGCGGGGTCCTCGAGGCTCTCCGCGAGCAGGAGCTCCTCCCCGAAGTCCTCGGTGACCCTCATCGTCACCTCGCCCTCGGCGCTCTCCCCCGCGCCGAAGCCACAGCCGCCGGCCGCGACGGCGAGCGCCGTCGCGGCCAGCACTGCCGCGGTCTTCAGGCTCATCCGAGCTCTACTTGGTCCTACGGACCTTCTCGCAGGACTTGATCTTCGCCTTGCGCGACTTCGCGATCCGCAGCACGTCCTTGCCGGGGCCGCAGTTGACCTTGACGCCGGCGCTGCCCTTCGGGACCCGCACCTTGTCGTTGCCCGCACCGGCGAGGATCGTCTCGGCCGCGGAGCTGCCCTTGATCTTGTCGGGCTTCGAGGTGCCGCCGATCGTCGCGGCGTACCCGAGCGGGCACTTCTTCGGCGCCTCGGCGCATACCGGGATCACGTTCGAGGGGATCGAGCCGTCGCGGGTTGCCTGGATGTCGGTGATCCGCTCTTCCAGCGTCACCGTCGTCCGTCCATTCGAGTCGGTCGGCTCGGCTGCGCCGGAGACGCTCGCGTCGGCGGCGGCGGACTTGCTGCCGTCGGCGCCGATGGATCTGACGGTCACCGCGACCTGCCCGTTCTTGGGCTTCGCCGCCTTGAGGACGAGCTCGTCCGGGGTCGGCGCCATGAAGTCGGAGATCAGATACCAGAGGACCGAGTCTCCCTTGCGGAGCTCGAGCTGCTCGGCTCCGACCTGGGCACCGGCGTTGTTGTGAACCAGGTACCAGAACCCGGTCGGCGGGGCGACGGCTCCGGCGATCGCGCAGACGCCGAGGCCGAACGACTGGGCATCGGTGATCGAGACCGGTCGCAACGACTTGGTCAGCTTCGACGCGTAGGCGAGCTGGCCCAGGGCCGTCGGCCCCGGCACCGTGTGAGAGCTGCTGGTCGAGCCCGGGCCGAAGCAACTCGCGGCCGGGTCGGCCTTGACCTTCGCGGTGGTGGTGAACTGCGTCGACTCGGCGAGCGTCTTGCCGTCGGAGTCGACCACCCGCAGGGACGCGGGAACGGTCTTCGTCGACTTCGCCTCGGCGAAGCCGACCAGGGTCAGAGAAAGCGCCAAGGCGCCGAGCATGATCGGGACGAGCGCCCGACGCGTGAGAGAAGTTGGCATGAGAGCCACCCTTTCCTCGAGGGTTTACAGCGGCCGGTCGGCGGCAGGTCTCCTGGCTTCCGGGAATCTGACGACACGCCTTCCCGGAGGCTTGGCGCCTCCAGTGGCCGGCCAGCGATCGCTGGCCCCGTGTCGCCCACACCCGGTAACAGTGGCGGGACCGCGCCGGCTTCACACCGGACTTCCCTGACCACCGACCTATGTGGTTGTTGCGCCGCAGACTAGCGCGGCGAGCTGCGCGTCCGCGCCGACGGAGTCCCCGCTCGGGGAGCGCTCAGCCGCGATCAGCCGCCGGAGCGCTCCGCGATCAGCCGCTGGAGCTGGTCGAGAACCTCGGGCATCGCCCGCCGCATCCTCGGGATCTCCCAATGCTCGATCTTCAGCGCTCGCAACGGCGAGGTCGCGATGACCGACGCGGACCTTCCCTGCTTCTCGAGCAAGCCCTGCTCGCCGAACACGTCGCCGGGGCCGAGCTCGGCGATCCGCTCGCCGGCGCGCTCGACGCTGGCGGTTCCCTCCTCGATCGCGTAGAAGTCGTTCGCGAAGCCCCCCTCCTCGATCACCATCTTCCCCTCCGGGAAGTCGACGATCATCGTGAACGGCGCGATCTTGTTCAGGCTCGCCTCGTCGACGTCCTTGAAAAGGGGAAACCCCTTCAGCTGGCTCGGCTCCATCAGTCCCTCCGTACTCGCGATTGCGACGCGTGCAAGCTAACCGATCCGGCGGAACGAACCGCTCTCAACAACAGCTCCACACCCCTGAGGGCACGACGCCGGGAAGTTGATGTAGTGTCCTCCTTAATGCGAACGATTCTCATTCTCGCGTCAGCGCTCTCAGTTTCCGTGGCCGTCCTGGCGGGATGTGGCGGCGGCGGCGAGAAGTCGGACCCGGGGTTCGAGGCAGTCGCCACGACCCCCCTCGTCTCGGACCTGCTCACGAACGTCGCCGGCGACACCGTGTCGGTGGTCGCCCTGCTCCCCGCCAACGCCGACCCGCACGATTTCGAGCCGTCCCCCAGCGATGCGGAGGCGCTGGTCGGCGCCGATCTGATCGTCCGCTCAGGCGGCGATCTGGACGTCTGGCTGGATCAGCTGGTCGACGGCTCGGGCACCGACGCTCCGGTGCTCGAGCTGATCGACTCGATGGCGACGATCGAGGGCGGCCACGACCACGGGGAAGACGACGCCGATGCTCATGAGGAACCGGACTCCGCGGAAGACCCCGACCACACCCACGAAGGCGAGGATCCGCATTGGTGGCAGAGCCCGGTCAACGCGATCGCCGCGATCGAGGCGATCAGAGATGAACTGGTCGCGCTCGACCCGGGCTCCTCGGCGACGTTCGCGCGCAACGCCGATCGCTACATCGGAGAGCTCGAGGAGCTCGATGCCGCGATCGAGAGCTGCGTCGGCGAGCTCCCGGAGGGCGATCGCAAGCTCGTGACCAGCCACGACGCGCTCGGCTACTTCGCCGAGCGCTACGGATTCGAGGTGGTCGGCGCCGCGATCCCGGCGCTGACGACCCGGGCGCAGGCCTCGGCCGGGGAGACCGCCGAGCTGGTCGAGCTGATCCGCGCGCAGGACGTGGCAGCGATCTTCCCCGAGGCGGGCGTCAGCGCCGGGCTCGAGCAGGCGATCGCCGCCGAGGCCGGCGCCGAGATCGGCCCCGAGCTGCATGTGGACACCCTCGGACCGCCGGACTCGGACGCCGGCACGTACATGGGCGCGATGGCGACCAACACCCTGAGCATCGTCGATGCGCTCTCTCGCGGCGAAGCCGACTGCTCCGAGCTGCGGGCACCGTCGTCCGCCGGGCGATGACGCCGCTCCGGTCCCTCCCGGGCCGTCCGGCCGTCAGGGCGCGCAGGCCGCGCAGCTGCCGCGGAGAATCACGTCGTGGCTCTTGACCCGCTGCCCCAAGCGGTCGCCGAGCGCGTGGATCGCCTGCTCGATGCCGGGGTCGTCGAAGGGCATGATCAGCCCGCACTCGTCGCAGACGAAGTGGTGATGGTGGTGCTCGCCCCCGGGCAACGCCGGCTCGAAGCGCGCTGACGAGCTGCCTACGTCCAGGCGCTGCACGAGGCGAAGCTCCTCGAGCACCTCCAGGGTCCGGTAGACGGTGGCGACGCCGACGGACCGACCCTCCTGGCGAAGCCGATCGGCGATCTCGCGCGCCGTGGAGACGCATTCCTGGGCTCCCACCGCCCGCAGCACCGCCGAGCGGGGAGCGCTCGAGCGGAAGCCCTGGTCGCGCAACATCTCCTCAGCCGTCCGTACCCAGGCCTCGCGCTCCGGGATCGGGACCGGGGTCGAGGATGAATCTGCCGTTGTCCGCGCCACACGACAACGATAATGGTTCTCATGATTATGGAATGATCGCCTTCCAGGTCGCCGCCTGGGCCGGCTTTCACCGTCTCTCCGATGCTCGACCCCTTCCAGCTCCCCTTCATGCAGCGCGCCGCGCTGGAGATCGTGCTGCTCGCACCGATCGCCGGGATCCTCGGGGCTCAGATCGTCCTTCGCAGCCTCGCCTTCTTCACTCATGCCGCCGGAGCATCCGCTTTCCCGGGGCTGGTCGTGGCCACGCCGCTCGGCCTGCCGCCGCAGCTCCTCGCCCTCGGCGTCGGTGGAACCTTCTCAGCCCTGATCCATCGCCTCGACCGCGGCGGGTCGGTGGCGCGCGATGCGACGATCGCGCTGCTGCTCGTGACGGCCCTGGCGGCTGGGATCGTCCTCGCCAGCGACGTCTTCGAATCGGGCGGCTCGGTCGACCAGCTCCTCTTCGGCTCGGTCCTCGCGATCGGCACCGGCGAGCTGATCGTCACGGGGGCGGCGCTCGTGGGCATCGCGGCAGTCGCCTTGCGCTTCCGCAGGCGCTGGATCGCGGAAGGGTTCGACGGGGAGGCGGAGGCCGGTCGCCCACGCGCCGGCGGCGGACTTCCCACCGTCGCCCTGCTCGCGTGCCTCGCGGTCGGGTCGATCGTCGCGCTCGATGCCGTCGGCTCCCTTCTGGTCAGCGCCTTGCTGGTAGTTCCCGCGGCGATCGTCCGGCCACACGCCCGAAGCGTCGTCTCGCTGGAGCTGGGAGCGGCAGCGGTCGCGATGGTCCTCGGGCTCTCCGCGCTACTCGCCTCCTACCACCTGGACGTACCGCCGGGCGCGACGACGGCGACGATCGGCGCGGTCGCCTTCGTCGTCTCGCTCGGGATTCGCCCGTTGCTCGCCGGCGTCCGTCGCACCCCGGTCGAGGCGGTCGGCCATGAGTGAGCCCGCGATCTCCGCCCGCGGGCTGAGCGCCGGCTACGTCGCCGGCGACCCCGCCCTGCGTGGCGCATCCTTCGAGGTTCCGGCCGGGAGGATCGTCGTCGTCCTCGGTCCCAACGGGGGCGGGAAGACGACCCTGCTGCGCGCCCTGCTCGGGGAGACGCCGTTTCGATCCGGCGACGTGCGGATCGAGGGGCCGATCGGCTACGTCCCGCAGACCGAGCGCGCGAGGCTCGATTACCCGGTGAGCGCGCTCGACGTCGCTTTGATGGGTACCTACACGTGGACTCCGTGGTTCCGTCGGGTCGGCGGCGAGCAGCGCGAGGTCGCCCTCGACGCCCTCGGCCGGGTCGGGATGAGCGGATCGGCGAGCACCCGCTTCGGCGAGCTCTCCGGCGGCCAGCGCCAGCGCGTGCTGTTGGCTCGTGCCCTCGCCAAGCGGGCGAGGATCCTCCTCCTCGACGAGCCGCTGAGCGGCGTCGATCGCCCGTCGGCGGAGGCGATCGAGGGAGTCCTCGGCGAGTTCCGGGATGAGGGCGGCACGGTCCTGCTGAGCAGCCACGACATCGAAAGCGCCCGGCGCTTCGACCTGGCGCTCTGCGTCAACCGCGAGCAGATCGCCTTCTGCCCGCCGTCGGAGCTCCGACCCGAGATCCTCGCCCGCACCTACGGCGCCGAGCTGATCGTCCTCGACGGCGAGCAGCGGGCGATCGTCGTCCAGCACCACTCCCACGATCAGTGACCGTGCTCGATCCACTCGTCGAGCCGTTCCAGCAGGGGATCGCCCAGCGCGCCCTGGCAGAGCTGATCCTGATCGGCGTCGTCGCCGGGCCGCTCGGCGTCTGGGTCGTCCTGCACCGGCAGAGCTACGCGGCCGAGTCGATCTCCCACGCGATGCTCCCGGGACTCGCGCTCGCTGCGATCGCCGCCGTTCCCCTGGGCCTGGGCGCCGCCGCCGGCGTCGGAGTCGCGGCCACCCTGATCGCGCTCGCCTCCCGCCATCCCCAAGTCGGCTCGGACGTCGCCGTCGCCGTCGCGGTCACCGGGCTCTTCGGCCTCGGCGCTCTGCTGGCGCTCTCGCCCGACGTACCGCTACGACTCGGCGAGCTCCTGTTCGGCGACCCACTCGCGGTCACCGACGGCGACCTGATCGCTTCCGGTCTGCTGGCCCTGCTGGCGCTCGCGGCGCTGCTCGGGTCGAACCGCTCGCTGACGGTGGCGGGCTTCGATCCCCAGGCCGCGGCGAGCCTGGGCGTCAAGCCGTCGGTGGCGTCGGTCGCGCTGCTCGGACTGGTCGGGCTGACCATCCTGATCTCGGTGCAGGCGCTCGGGAACCTGCTCGTGGTCGCGATCCTGATCGCGCCCGGGGCCGCGGCGCTGCGCGTCTGCCGGAGGCTGCCGAACGCGCTGGCGTTGGCAGCGGCGGCTGCGATCGCGGCCGGGATCCTCGGCATCTACGTGAGCCACTACGCCAACATCGCCGCGCAGTTCCAGGACATCGGCGTGACGGCCGCGATGGGGAT
>CAZXKG010000001.1:8382-25165 GCA_964641695.1 uncultured Conexibacter sp. | reverse complement strand
GGGCGCCTGCGCTATCTACGCGGCCTCGCTCCCGTTCGGATCCCCGGCCCGCTCCTGAGAACGAGCTCCCCGACGAGGCGCCAGACAGGTCGTGAGCACGCCGATGACGCCGACGAGGGGTCTGACGAGGCCGGGAGCGCTTCTGCCAAGTAAGGGGTGGGCGAAGCGACCCGTGGGCCGTGAGCCCGCCGATGACGCCAGGAGGGGTCTGACGAGGCCGGGAGCGTTTCTGCCAAGGAAGGGGTGGGCGAAGCGACCAAAACGGGTCGTGAGCCCACCGATGACGCCGGCAGAAACGCTCCCGGCCCGTCAGAATGCGGCTGGAGGGAGTCGAACCCCCACGTCCTTGCGGACACGGCGACCTGAACGCCGCGCGTCTACCAGTTCCGCCACAGCCGCGGGAGAGGGAAATCTAGTCGATGAGCAGTCGCGGCAGGTTACTCGGGTGCATTCACGGCGCAGCTGATCGCGGACTGGGGGGTTCCAGCCACATGGTCTCCAAGATCACGTGCGCGCTGGTCGCGATCTTCATGCTCGCTCCGGCGCCCGCCGGGGCATCGTTCCCCTCGATGGAGATGCCGACGCTCGAAGCATGGAAGCTCTACGACCTCGGCGTCACCGACGTCGACGGCGACGGGCGCCTGGATCCGTTCACGATCAACCACAAGTTCGACGCGAGCCTCCTGCGTCGTACCGGGACGGGGTGGGTGGACGTCTACGACCGCCTCGGCCTCAGCCCGACCCCGGCCTTCCCGGGATTCGAATCGGTCCGTTCGGCCCCGTCGCTCTCCTCTCCCGGCGTCTACCTGTACGCGTCGATCCGGGCGGAGCCGGGCGACCCGCTGCACCTGCGATCGGTGGGGCGCTCCGCCTCCGGCTCGATCTCCCTCCTCGCCCGGCGGATCCAGATCGAGCACGTGGATCGGGCCACCGCAACCATCTCACCCGCCTCCGGGGATCGCCGGATGATCGAGTTCGAGATCGAGCCGGGCGGGTCGATCGATCTCTCCGTCGATCATCACGATCAACCCCTCGGTGTGAGCATCGACGCCCCGCTGCCGGCCGAGGAGATCCGGGTCGGCGCCGACGCCGTCCCGGCGAGCTCGCGCGACTTCGCGCTGAGGCTTCGCGATCGCCACGGGTACGGGTTCGCGGACTTCGACGGGAACGGATCTCGCGACCTGCTGATCTCCTCGGGTGGCCTCGGCGGCGAGATCCTCGATCCGTTCTACGCGGGCCGGCAGAGCGACGAGCTGCTCCTCTCCCGCCATGGGCGCATGGTCGAGGGAACGGCGCGGAGCGGGTTGGTCAAGGGATCGTGCCGGGGTCGCGGCGTCGACATCGCGGACTTCGACGGCGACGGGAACCTCGACGTCCTGATCTCGTGTGAGGCGGGGCTGCCCCTGGTCGCGCTCGGGAGCGGCGACGGGACGTTCACCCCGGTTCCCGGCCCACCGGTTCCGGGCGACGAGCTCAGGCTCCTGGACGTGGTCGGCGACCCCCGGCCGGAGATCCTCTCGGTGGGGGGGTCGGCGGCTCAGGTCTGGCGCTACGAGGACTCCGGCTGGCAGGCGACGCAGGAGATGACGCTGCTCAACCACGCCGGCAGGGTCGCTCACATCGCTCTCGCCGACATCAACTCCGACGGTCGTCTCGATGCCTTGGCGCTGTCGATGCGTGGCAACACCCTGCTGCTGAACGGGCGCGGTCGGCTGCTTCGCCGCCCCCCCGACGGGAAGTGGCGGCTGCCGACGCGGGGATCGGTCGCGGGAGCCTTCGTCGATCACGACAACGACGGTGACCTCGACCTCCATCTACTGCCCCAGGGGCTCTTCGAGCGCAAGGAGAAGCGGTTCCGCCGCACCGGGAAGCTCACCTACCCACCGCTCCCGGGCGGGCCGCTCAGAAGCGGGACGGTGAGCTGGGCTGATCTGGACGGCGACGGCAGGCGGGACCTGCTCAGCAGCCGCGGCGTGGGCGAGTTCTCCCACGAGCAGGTTCTCGACCGGCGCCGGAACGCCACCCGTGGCGGGTCGTGGCTGCAGCTCGACCTGATCGGCGCACCGGGCAACAGCGAGGCGATCGGGGCGCGCGTGCGAGTTCGCGCCGACGCTCACAACCAGTTCGCCTGGGTCGGCCAGGCTGACGATTCCGCCCACTCCAGCGGCCACTACCGCGTCTACTTCGGCCTCGGGGAGGCTCAGCGGGCGAGCCGCGTCGCGATCCGCTGGCCGGATGGGACGCGAACCGTCCGCAAGGGCGTACGAGGCAACCGGCTGCTGCGGGTCGCCCATCCGGCTGCAGGCTGAGCCCCCGGGGATCTGAGGGCCTGGACGTTCATCCGAGTAGAACGCCTAGACTCGGCCATCAAGCGGACTTCGGCGAGTGGCTGGGTGCCAGGTAAGAAAGTGGCGCCCGATGCCTCGGGGGATCAGCACCGGACGCCAGAAGTGGAACAATACTATTCCGCTTAGCTTCACGCAACGATGTCGCAGGAAAAGCACGAGCGCAGCGATTCAAAGCGAAATCGCGAGGCCGTGCTCGACGCTGCGATGACGGTGGTAGCGGCGGAGCCCGGCGCGAGCATGGCGACGATCGCCGAGCATTCCGGCCTCGGCAGAACCACGGTGTACCGCCACTTCGCGACCCGTGATGAGCTCATCCGGGCGATCTTCGAGCGCGCGGTGAGCGAGGCGAAGACGGCGACCTCGGAGGTCATCGCCCAGGGCCTGCCAACCCGGGAGACCCTGCTCACGCTCGGGCCCGCGATCATCGCCATCCCCGATCGCTTCAGCTTCCTCGCCGGCGCGAGGAACGTCGGCGGCGACGTCATCCTCAGGGGAACCCTCGATCCCTCGCAGCCGATGCGGCACTTCATCCGCGGCGCGCAGGCGCGGGGCGAGATCGATTCCTCGGTGTCCACCCAGGTGATCCTCTCCTCGATCAACGGCCTGGCCACCGGCCTCGCCACGGAGCTCCACGCGGGGCGCCTCGAAGCCGGACAAGCGGGTCGCCTCCTCGGTCAGATGCTGGTCAAGCTCCTGCTCGTCGACGACGCTGACTCCGTCTGATCCGCGCAACCTCCCGACCCTCGGCACATGGGCGAGGGTTGATCCCGGGATCCCCCGTTGCGAGCCTCAAGCTTTCCGCCGGCGGGCCCGATGGAGACGTGATGAGCAGCGAGAGATCTCCCAGTGAACCGTCGAACCGACGCTCGATCCGGATCCATGACCAGCGTCCCGACCCCGGATGGAGACCCAAGGAGAAGCTGCCGATCCCGGTCGTCGTCGGCACCCGTCCGGAGGCGATCAAGCTCGTACCGGTGATCCTGGCGCTACGCGAGAGCGAGTGCTACGAGCCGATCGTCGTCTCGACCGGTCAGCACAGCCGCATGGTCGACTACATCTTCGAGCTCGCCGAGATCAAGCCGGACGTCGTCCTCTGGTCGGGACGGCGGCGGTCGAGCCTCAACGAGCGGGTCTCCTCGGTGATGCAGCGGTTCGAGGACTTCCTCGCCGACCACTTCGAGATGGATCCCGACGACACGCCGACGCTCGGGAAGATGCTCGGCGGCGATCGGCCGGCGGCCGTGCTCGTCCACGGGGACACGAGCTCGGCGATGGCGGCCGCGCTCTCGTCGTTCCACATGCGCATCCCGGTGATGCACGTCGAGGCGGGCCTGAGAACCGGCGGCGACAACCTGACCCCGTTCCCGGAGGAGCTGAACCGCCGGGTGATCTCGACGATCGCGAGCATGCACTTCGCGCCGACCGCTACCAACCTCCAGAACCTGGCGCGCGAGAACGTTCCCGTCAGCCAGATCTTCGTCACCGGCAACACGGCGATCGACACCCTTCGCTGGGCCTCGCAGATGAACATGGACTTCGCCGACCCACGCCTTCAGGAGATCGTCGACGGCGACGCGAAGGTGGTCGTGATCACCGCGCATCGCCGCGAGAACTGGGGGGATGGGCTGCGCAACATCGCGACCGGCGTGGCGAGGCTCGCCGAGGCGTACCCCGACGTCCGGTTCGTGCTCCCGGTCCACCCCAACCCGCGAGTGCGCGAGGTGCTGACCGAGAACCTGATCGGACGGGACAACGTCCTGCTGACGGAGCCCCTCGGCTACGCGACGTTCTCCCGCCTGCTCGGCCGCGCCTTCTTCGTCATCACCGACTCCGGCGGGATCCAGGAGGAGGCCCCGTCCCTCGACAAGCCGGTGCTGGTCACCCGTGAGAGCACCGAGCGGACCGAAGGGCTTGAGGCGGGCACGCTGAAGCTCGTCGGCGCCGATCCCGAGCGGATCTTCATCGAGGGCTCCCTGCTGATCGACGACGAGACCGCCTACCGCAAGATCGCCGAGGCCGAGAACCCCTACGGCGACGGGCGGGCTGGGAAGCGGATCGTCGCCGCGCTCGAGCACGTGCTTCGCGGCGGCGAGCCTCCGATCCCCTTCGGCCCGGGCTACGACCGCACGGCGATCGCGGCCAAGTACGGGTTCGAGCTGGCGCTGGGCGAGCCCCGGGAGCTGATTGCCGATCCGCTCGAGGAAGTGCCACTGCCCTCGCTCGCCGAGGAGATCGTCGTCGACACGGTCGAGTGATCGGTGGCAGCCGAGCTGGCAATGCCGTTCGAAGGCCTGGCGGTCGGCTGGCAGATCCTCTTCACGATCTGCCTGGTCGTGGTCGTCGCGATGTTCGTCTGGTCGGCCGTGCTGTTCGTGCGTGCCCGCCGGGCGATCCGCAAGCCGCCCCGGGCTGACGAGGGCGCGGCGAACGCCTTCACCTGGGTGTTCCTGGTGCCGGCGCTGAACGAGGCGGTGACGATCCGCGACAGCGTCGATCGGCTGCTCAGCCTCGAGCTGGAGAGCCGGCGGGTGATCGTGATCGA
Source organism: uncultured Conexibacter sp. (assembly GCA_964641695.1). GTDB lineage: Bacteria > Actinomycetota > Thermoleophilia > Solirubrobacterales > 70-9 > RHKX01. The sequence continues at coordinate 20,275 of CAZXKG010000001.1, read as the reverse complement.
CGACGGCTCCGACGACGGAACCGGGGAGATCCTGGCGGCGATCGACCATCCGGACCTGCACGTGATCACCCGCGTGGCGCCCGCGGCACGGCAGGGCAAAGCCGCGGCCCTCAATCACGCCTATCAGTCGCTGAGGAACTTCCCCAACCGGGATCGGACGATCGTGGCGATCGTCGACGCGGACGGTCGGCTGCGAGCCGACGCGCCCCGCTTCGCCGCGTCGCACTTCGAGGATCCCGAGGTCGGAGGCGTGCAGTCGCTCGTACGGATCTACAACCGCGGGCACCTGCTCACCTGGCTGCAGGACGTCGAGTTCGCCATCTACGGCCATCTCTTCCAGGCGGGACGGGTCGCCTGGGGAACCGCCGGGATGGGTGGCAACGGGCAGTTCAACCGCCTGAGCGCGCTCGATGACGTCTGCGATCACGCGGGTCCGTGGCGCGATCGCCTGACCGAGGATCAGGATCTCGGGCTGAGGCTGCTGGCCGCGGGCTGGAGGGGGCATCAGGATCTGCGCGCGACGGTCGACCAGCAGGGGCTTTCCTCGTTGCGCCCGCTGCTGCGGCAACGCACTCGATGGTCTCAGGGCAATCTGCAGTCGATGGGCCTCGGCCCCGAGGTCTGGCACTCCCCCTTCCCGCTGGCCGCGCGGATCGAGCAGATGATCTACCTCTTCATGCCCTTCTGGCAGGGGATCGTCGGCATCGGCCTGCTCGCCGCCATCGTCCTCTGGGCCACGGGCGAGGCCGGCTTCTGGGGCGCGTCCCTCGGCTGGCAGATCGCCTTCTTCTACCTGCTGGCCTTCGGCGGGACGATCATGGGAGCGATCGCCAGCCGCTCCGCCGACGGCCCCGCGGGTTACGTAACCGGCTTCCTGATCGGCCAGATCTACGTTCCCTACACCTGGCTGATCTGGCCGGTGCTACTGCGCTCGACGGCACGGCAGTTGACGGAGCGGCGAGAGTGGGCGAAGACCGAGCGCGAGCCGCTGGAGGACAAGGCGGCGATCTGAGCGTGGCGTCCGCCCAGACTCCGTGACAGTGAGCCGACGGATGATCGCTGCGGGATATCAGGACCAGCGAACAGGTACCCCGTAGCGGGCAAAAGCCGTATCTGCCGTGGCGACCACGAGGCCGTCGAGCAGGGCCTGCGAGATCAGGAGACGGTCGAAGGGATCGCGATGATGGTGTGGAAGATCCGCCACGCCCCAGACGTGGGCGACGCTGATCTCCAGCCATCGGACCCCGATCTCGTCGAGACGCGCGGGCAGATCGTCGTCGACGTCCAGTCGCGCCAGGGAACGCTTGATCGCGATCTCCCACAAAGACGCGTGACTGACCAGAGGGTCGACGCCTCCCGGCCCCCCCTTTCGCAGCCAAGCCGGGACGCGCGCGTCCCCGTCGATCATCCACAACAGCGCGTGAGTATCGAGCAGGACCCTCACCTATAGGGCTCGAAGCCGGGGATCGGGTCGTCGAAGTCCTCGCCGATCCGCACCCGTCCACGCAGCGCCCCGAACAGCGGTCGAGACTCCGGTCTCTCGTACGGAACGATCTTCGCCACCGGTCGCGGCCCGCGACGGATCACGACCTCCTCGCCCGCCTCGACCCGCTGCACGAGTTTGGAGAGGTTCGTCTTCGCCTCGCCGATCGCAATGCCCTTGGTCATGATCAGACCGTAACAGAACTTGGTTAACCTAGTCAACTAATCCCGCAGAGCACGGCGGCGCTACCGACGCGAGATCCCGGTCGTCGTCCTCGCCCGGATCATCTGACCTGACCCCCCTCCCGGCAGTCCGCCGGCGTCAAGGCCCCAAGAGCGTCGAAACCGGCCATTCGAGCCGGTTCCGTCAAGTACCGCTACGGGGATTCGAACCCCGGTTTCCGGACTGAGAATCCGGCGTCCTAGTCCCCTAGACGATAGCGGCGCGCGGCGGGCGAGTTTAGCAGTGCCCGCGGGGCCGTGAGGGCGTCGGGGCGGGGCCGAAACCGGGCATTAAAAAGGTGCTCGTTGCCGCGGGGGAACGACACCGAACACCGCGCGGAGCGTAGCACAAATCGTTCAGCTTGCTCAACTACCGAGCGTTCGGCTAGACGGTTGCGGGCGAGAGCCGGAGCGCGACGTGCCACCGGCTCGGGCGCTGCCCGCATGGGTCCGAGATCGGACCGCGCCTGGGCCGGTCGACGCGCGCGCCGGGGAGCCGGCTCGTCCGCTGCCCGGCGTCGGCTGCGAGGATTCCCCGCGTGGCCGGAACGCTGCTCATCTCCGATCTTCACCTCGGCTCCGGCTCCGGGAGCGACGCCCTGAAGCGCCGCGCGGCCCGCGAACGGCTGTATCAGGCCCTGGGCGACATCGACCGGCTGGTCCTGCTCGGGGACGCGCTCGAACTTCGCGACTCGCCCATGGAGAAGGTGCTCGCGAGCGCCAAGCCCTTCTTCACCGAGCTCGGCGCTCACTTCGCCGGGGAGATCGTGATCGTTCCCGGCAACCACGACCATCGCCTCCTCGGCCCGTGGGTCGACCGGGCGCGCGGCGACACCGTCGGATCGATCGAGCTGGATCAGGCGATCGAGGACCCTCACCCAGCCGTGGTCACGCTCCGCGACTGGGTCTCACCCGCCAGGCTCGAGGTCCGCTACCCGGGGCTCTGGGTCCGCGAGGACGTCTACGCGATGCACGGACACTACGTCGACAGCCACGTGACGCTGCCGACCATCGAGCGGCTCTCGGTGGCGACCTTCGATCGGCTCAGCGGCAGGCCGACCGGAGCGCGCGCCCGCCCGCTCGACTACGAGCAGGTCCACGCTCCGATCTACGACCTGATCTTCAGCCTCGCCCAGGGCGGCCGCTCGATGGGAGGCGACGAGGAGGGCAAGTCACGGGCGATGAAGATCTGGGAGACGCTCGGCGGCGCCTCCGGCCGGGCTCGGACCCTCCAGGGGCGGGTGCTCGGATCCGCGGTGATCCCGGCCGCCCTGCGCGGGATGGAGCTGGCGGGGCTCGGCCGCTTCAGCCGCGACTTCTCCGTCGCCGAGATCGGCCGCGCCGGCGTCGTGGGGATGCACACGGTGATCGAGAGCCTCGGGGTCGAGGCCGACCACGTCGTCTTCGGGCACATCCATCGACGCGGGGCGACCACCGCGGACGCGAGCGATGCGGACGCGCCCGAGTGGCGACGCAACGGCGTCACCCTCCACAACACCGGGAACTGGGTCTACACCGACGGCCTGCTCGGACGCGCCGGACCGCGGAGCCCGTTCTGGCCCGGCACCGCCGTGCTCGTTCCCGAATCCGGTCCGCCGGAGCTGATCGAGCTGCTCGCCGACATGGACCGCGAGGTACTCGCCGGTCGCGCCGGTCGCGGGGACTGACGGCGACGCCCCAGAGCCCCTCGCGCAAGCCCACGCTCACGCTCTACGGCCGGCCGCACACGCGTGGTTACCGATCGCCCCAGCTGGTCGACACCCCGGGTAACGTGGCTGCACCAGCAAGGCTCAGGCCCGGCAACCCGCAACCATGTCAACGGAGACGGTCGCTGTCCGCAGCATGGCTACGTTCGGTTCCCGCCAGGAGGCGCAACGCGTGCGGGAGCGCGCCGGAGATCGCGTTCCAGCACTCCGGGATCGCCTTGCGGCTGCCCGGGAAGTTCAGGATCAGCGAGCTGCCGCGGGTGGCGGCCACCCCGCGCGAGAGCATCCACATCGGCGTCGACTCACGCGAGGCCAGCCGCATCGCCTCCGCCAGCCCCGGCGCCAGCCGCTCGGCGACCTCGCGAGTCGCCTCCGGCGTGACGTCGTCGGGCGCCAGCCCCGTGCCGCCCGTAGTCAGGACCAGCTCGCAGCGCTGCACGTCGCATGCCTCGCGCAGGGTCGCCACGATCACCGACCGCTCGTCGGAGATCAACTCGCGGACGATCACCTGCCCGCCGAGTTCCTCGGCGCAAGCGGCGAGCGCGTCGCCGCCGGCGTCCCCCTCGCCGCTGCCCTCGGCGCGAGAGGTGCTGACGGTCAGCACGGCGACCCGGATGCCGCCGAGGCCCGGCGTGGGCTCAGCCATGGCCCGCGGCCCATTCCCCGCTCTTGCCACCGCTCTTCCGGAGCAACCGCACGCGCTCGATGGTCACGCCCCGCTCCAGCGCCTTGACCATGTCGTAGACGGTGAGTGCGGCGATCGAGGCCGCCGCCATCGCCTCGATCTCGACCCCGGTCCGGCCCACGCACCGGGCTTCGGACGTCAGCGTCACGGTGCCTGCCGCCACGTCCACCTCGGCCCGTACGTCGGCGAAGCTGAGTGGCAGGGGATGCGCGAGCGGGACCAGCGAGCCCGCCTGCTTGGCCGCGTTGATGCCGGCGATCCGCGCGGTCCCCAGCACGTCGCCCTTGGGCCCGTCGCCGGCCTCGACCGCGCGGGCGGTGTCGGCGCTCATCCGCACGGTCGCCTCCGCCACCGCGATCCGCTCGGACTCAGCCTTGGCGCCGACGTCGACCATCCGCGCCGCGCCGTCGGGGCCGATGTGCGTCAGCCCGGAATCGTGCCCTCCACCCATCGCGACTCACCTCCTTCGATCTCTCGCTTCCAGATCGGCGCCTCGGCCTTGATCCGGTCGATCGCCTCCCGCGCGCCCGCGAACGCCTCGCCACGGTGGCCCGCGGCCACGGCGACGACCACGCTCGGCTCGCCCAGGGGCACGGCTCCGACCCGATGTTCGGCGAGCGCCGCCTCGAGCCCATGAGCGGCCACGCATTCGGCCAGGATCGACTCGATCCGCTCCTGCGCCATCTCCGCGTAAGCCTCGTAGTCGAGCCGCTCGACCTCGCGGGTGACGCCCTGGAAGGTGACCACGGCTCCGGCCCCGTCGCGAACGACCATGCGCGAGAGCGCGCCGACGTCGAGTGGCCGCTCGGTGATCCGCGCGTGGACGCCGGCCCGCTCCCCCCCGCTCACCGGCGGAACGAGCGCAAGCTCGTCGTCCGGGCTCAGCCTCGTCGCGGGATCGGCGTAATCGCGGTTGACGGCCATCGTCGGCGAGGTCGCCGCAAGGGCCTCGCCCAGGCCGGGGACCCGTGCCAAGACCTCGAGCGCGTCGCCCACACTGGCGCCGGGAGCCAGCTCGATCGCGATCCGATCGCTCCCCGCCGCCTCACGCAGCGACGCGAACAGCCTCACCTCGACCCGCATCCCGGCCGTTGTCGACTCAGCGCTCATCGACCCGAGGCTACCCCCCCATCCGTCATCGCTTCCCCCGGCCGGGTTCTCCCCATGTCCAGCAGCTCGACCGGGACCGGATCCCCGGCGCGCAGCACCTCCGTCTCGGTCGGCGCGATCGCGAGGCCGTCGGCGCCGATCATCGACGTCAGCACATGCGATCCCTGCGGACCCGTCGGAGTGGCCAGCCAGCCACGGTCATCGGCATCCAGCCGAACGCGGATCGCCTCTCCCCTCCCCCGCGCCGTCTCGTAATCGCTCGCCATCCGCGCGCTCACACGACTCACGTCCGCAGCTGCCCCCTGCGTCGCGAGCAACGCCGGCCGGACGAAGAGCAGGAAGGTGACGAGCGCCGAGACCGGGTTTCCGGGAAGGCCGAAGATCAGCCTCCGCCCCCCGGCCCTCTCCACGGTCCCGAAGTAGGTCGGCTTGCCGGGGCGCAACGAGACCCCCCAGAAGGACTGCTCGGCGCCGAGCGCGCCCAGCGCCGGCCTGACGTGGTCGTGCGCGCCGACCGACACCCCTCCGCAGACGACGAGAACGTCCGCGCCGGCGAGCGCCGCACCGAGGGTCTCGCGGGTCGACGCGGCATCGTCGCCGGTGACGGCCACCGACACCGTCTCCGCGCCGGCCGCCGCCGCGAGCACCTCGACGGCGATCGCGTTCGAGTTGTAGATCGCTCCCGGCCGCAGCTCCTCCCCCGGGGACGTCAGCTCGTCGCCGGTGGACACGAGGGCGACCCGCGGCCGGCGAGCGCAGCGGGCCTCCGCCCGCCCGACGGCTGCCAGCGCCCCCACCTCGGCGGCGCCGACGATCGCCCCGGCGCCGAGGATCTCCTCGCCACGGCCCACGTCCTCCCCTTCGCGTCTGATGTTCGACCCCGCCGGGACCGCGGCCGTCACCCGAACCTCTCCGTCCGCGCGGGTCGTGTCCTCGATCCGGACGACGGCATCGGCCCCGGCGGGGATCATCGCCCCGGTCGAGATCCCGATCGCTTCCCCGGGGCCGACGACGGCCTGCGCCGGATGCCCGGCACGGGACTCGCCGACGATCCTCAGGGCCGCCGGCGAGTCGACGGCCGCGCGCGCTAGGTCCTCCGCGCGAACCGCGTATCCGTCCATCGCCGAGTTGTCGAATCCCGGCAGCGACACCGAGGCCGTGACCGCTTCGGCGAGGATCCGCCCCGGTGCCCTTGCCAACGGCACCGACTCGGCGGGAAGCCGTTCGACGGCCGCGAGAACGCGCGCCCGCGCGTCCTCGATCTCGATCAGCTCGCTGGCCATCGTCGGATGATCCATCATCGCTGCCAAGATGCGTCGCCGCGATGACGCCCGAGCAGCCGCAAAGCATCTCCGCCGACGATTCCCCCGCGCGTTCGGCGGTGATCCTCGCGGGAGGTCGCAGCCGCCGGATGGGAACCCCGAAGGCGAGCGTCGTGGTCGCCGGCAAGCCGCTGATCCAGTATCCGGTCGACGCGGCCCGAGCCGCCGGCCTGCAACCGATCGTCGTCGCCAAGCCCGATTCGGAGCTGCCGCCCCTGGAGCTCGCCCGCCTCGACGAGCCCGACGAGCCCCGGCATCCGCTCGCCGGCATCGTCGTCGCGCTGGAGTCGCTGCGCGCCCCGATCGTCGTGATCGCCTGCGATCTGCCCCTGCTCCCGGCGGCCCTGATCGCGGAGCTGGCGGGACGCCGGAGCAACTTCGCGATGCCTGCCAACCCGCGCCCGCAGCCGCTGGTCGGCCGCTACGCGCCGGGCCTGCTGCCGAGGCTCCGCCAGGGCCTCGTCACCGGCTCGCCGATGGTCCGGCTCGCCAGCGAGCTCGGCGGCGAGGTGATCGGAGAAAGCGAGCTCCGCCGCTTCGGCGACCCGGAGTGGATGTTCGCCAACGCCAACGACCCGGTCGAACTGGCGCTGATCGAGCGCCGGCTGCTCGCCTAGCCCGTCTGGGCCGGGACGACCTCGACCCTGGCGTTGTAGTCGGGAACGTCGGCCTGCGGCGAGCGGTCGTGGCCGATCAGGACATTGCCCTCGGGCCAGTGGACCTGGAGGTTGCCCGGGGCGATCGGCGCGGTCAGGACATGCGCCCGCATCTCCCCGAGATCGTTGCGCAAGATCACCTCCTGACCCTCCTCCAGCCCCAGCGACGCCGCGTCGGCGGCCGCGATCAGGACCGAGTCGCGCCCGGCGCCGGTGATCGCATCGCGCCGCTCCTGGACGATCGAGTTGAACTGCTTGCCGCGACGGGTGGAGACGGTGAACCTGCCGTCGTCGGGAGGCGGGTCGGGGATCGGGATCTCGACGAAGCGCGCCTTGCCGTCCGCGGTCGGGAACTCGGTGCCCGACGGCAGGTGCGGGCCGCCGTACTGGAAGGAGTCCCCGCCGTCCCGCAGCTCCGCGATCGGCTCGTACAGCGGGACGGTGCGGGCGATCTCGGCGCGGATCTCCGGCGTGCCGGCGAAGCGGACCGCATCGGCGCGATCCGGACGCACGCGGGCGGCGATCTCCCCCAGAACCTGCCACTCGGGGCGAGCGCCCTCGATCCGGTTGCCCTCGATCTCGGGACTGAGCACGACGCGTCGCTCGGTTGTCGTCTCGCTCACCCCGCCGACCATCTCGTAGCGCGTCTGGGCCGGCAGCACCAGGACCGCCCCGCCCTCGGGCGGGTCGACGAGCATCTGCGAGGAGGGGACGATGTCCATGTGAACCCGCAGCGGGATCCGGCCCAGCGCCCGCTCGACGTCGCCGGGGTCGGGCAGCACGTCCATGAAGTTCCCGCCCGCCGCGAACAGCACGTCGAGCTCGCCCCGGCCGGCGGCGTCGATCATCGCCGGCGCCGTCATCCCCGGCTCGCTCGGGACCTCGAACCCCCACTGCCGAGCCAGCGCTCCCGCCGTCGCGGGGTTGATCTCCCGGGCGCCGGGGAACGCGGTCGCGTAACAGCCCATCTCGGCCCCGCCCTGCACCCCGGAGTGCCCGCGGATCGGCATCAGGCCGCACCCCTCGCGACCGACCCAGCCGCGTGCGAGCCCGAGGTTGACGATCGCCCGCACGTTGTCCTCGCCGCGCTGATGCTGGGTCACCCCCATGCTCCAGACGAGCACGCCGTTGCGAGCCTTGCCGAGGATCTCGGCCATCTCCCCCATCCGCTCCCGCGTCGTGCCGGCCAGTGCCTCCAGCTCCGGCCAGCTCCGGCTTCGCGCCATCTCGGCGACCGCCGGGAACCCGATTGTGTGCTCGCGCACGAACTGCTCGTCGACCAGCTCGCGCTCGATCAGATGCCGCAGGACCCCGACCAGGAAGCCGATATCGCCGCCGGTGCTGATCTGGAAGTAGTCGTCGGCGATCTTCGTCCCGAACAGGGCGCTCTCCGGCTTCGACGGGATCCAGTAGCGCTCCATCCCGGGCTCGCGGTAGGGGTTGACGACGACGACCCGGGTTCCGGCCTTCTTCGCGACGTGCAGGTACTTGGTCGTCACCGGCTGGTTGTTGGCGACGTTGGAGCCGATGAAGACGACCACGTCGGTGCCGATCCAGTCCGAGTAGGAGCAGGTCGTGGCGCCCACTCCCAGCGCGTCCTTGAGCGCGAACGTGCTCGGCGAGTGGCAGATCCGAGCGGCGTTGTCGATCGAGTTGGTGCCGATCGCGCGGACCGCCTTCTGCGCGGCGTAGTAGGTCTCGTTCGCAGTGCCGCGACTGGTCAGGAAGAAGCCGCAGCGCTCGGGGCCCGTCTCGCGGATCCGGCTCGCGGCCAGCTCCAGCGCCCCCTCCCAGGAGATCGGCGCGAAGCCGTCCTCACCGTGGCGACGCAGCAGCGGCTGCGCGAGCCGTCCGCGCCCGCGAAGCTGCTGGCCCCGCAACCCGCGCAGTGGCCCCACGTCCGCCAGCCCATCCGGCTCCATCGCGCCCATCGTGTTCAGCCGCAGCAACCGCAGCCTGACGTTGCAGAGGTGGATCCCCGAGAGCGTCCAGTCACGCAGCCCCTTCGTCCCCAGCGCGCACCCGTCGCAGACTCCCCGGTCGAGGATCCGCCAGGCGTATTCGGCGCTGTCACGGTTCTCCCAGGCGGCCCGGACCACCTCCTTGAAGTTGTTGGGCCGCTGCTCGCCGATCCCGAACGGCTTCAGGCTCGCCCAGTTGCTCGGCGTCGGGCGCTTCCGTGGCTTGCGCAGCATCTCGGCAGTAAGGCTAGATGGTTGATGCCAAATTCCCGCACCCCCGGATGACGCACGACCGCTCGTCGCCGACGCCCTGCGCCCCGAAACGCGCGGAACCCAACGCCCGCCCCGGTACGCCGCTGTTCCGTGCGTTTCGCTCCTAAGCTGGGCGGGTGGACCCGCGCATGCACAAGCGCGTCGAGCGCGAGGGCGTCGCCGACGAGGTCGCGGTCGAGGAGCCGCTCGAGATCCGCGTCGACGGCAAGCCGATCGCGGTGACGATGCGAACGCCGGGGAACGACGAGGAGCTGGCGCTCGGCTTCCTCCACGGTGAGGGTCTGATCGACGAGCCGCGCCCTGCTGCGCCGCCGCCGGACCTGGCCGGCAACGCGATCGAGGTCGAGGGCCCGCTGCTCGTCGATCCCGGCACCCGGAACTTCTACGCGACGTCCTCCTGCGGCGTCTGCGGCAAGGGCGCGATCGAGCAGGTGGCCGTCGCCGCGCCGAGCGCGTCACCCGGCCCGACGATCTCAGAAGCGCTGCTCGCCGACCTCCCGTCGCGGCTTCGGCAACCGGCGTTCGAGCTGACCGGCGGCACCCACGCGACCGGCCTCTTCTCCGCCGATGGCGAGCTGCTGATCTCCCGCGAGGACGTCGGCCGTCACAACGCGATGGACAAGGCGATCGGCCGCGCCCTGCTCGACGGGCTGCTGCCGCTCGACGACCACGTCCTCTGCGTGAGCGGACGCCTCAGCTTCGAGCTCGTCCAGAAGGCGGCGGTCGCCCACTGCCCGATCCTGGTCGGCGTCGGCGCACCCAGCTCGCTGGCGATCGAGCTCGCCGCCGACCGCAACATCACCCTCGCCGGCTTCGCCCGCGAGGGCTCCGTGAACATCTACACAGCTCCACACCGGATCACTTGACCCACTACCACCTGATCGCTCTCGAGAAACGGAGGCGGACGCCAACGGCGGTCGACCGGGGATCTCGCTCAACCGGGGCGGGGGAGGCCCGTCCCGGGCCATCCACAAACCAAGCGGCCGAAGGCCGCGGCCCGGGACGGGCCTCCCCCGCCCCGGCCGCCAACGAACGCCCCCGAACCGGGCTCAGACCGGCAGCTCGCCCGCCTCGATCCGATCGACCTTGGCGAGCCGGCGGGCATGCCGCTCCTCGCCGCTGAACGCCGCGCCGGCGAACGCCGTCACCAGCTCGGAGGCGATCTCCGGGCCGATCACCCGCGCTCCCAGCGCCAGCACGTTGCAGTTGTCGTGCTCGACGCACTGGGCCGCCGTGTAGGTGTCGTGGGCCATCGCAGCTCGGATCCCCGGAACCTTGTTGGCGGCGACGGCGACCCCCGCTCCCGAGCCGCAGACGAGGATCCCGCGCTCGGCCTCCCCCGCCTTCATCCGCTCGACCACCGCGACGGCGAAGTCCGGGTAGTCGTCACCGTCGTGGTACTCGCTCGCGCCTACGTCGACGATCTCGTGTCCCGCCGCGCGGAGCGCGTCGAAGACCGTGTCCCTGAGCGGGAACCCGCCGTGATCGAAGCCGCAGGCGAACCTCAACTCGCCGACCTCCCGAGGAGCCCGCGGGCGCGCGCGGCGACCGCGTCCGGGGTGAACCCGAAGTGCTCGAACACCTCGCCGCCGGGGGCGGATGCCCCGAAGTGGTCGAGGCCCATGACCTCGCCCTCGTCGCCGACGAAGCGATCCCATCCGAGCGGCGCCGCGGCTTCGACGCTCAACCTCGCCTTCACCGCCCTCGGCAGCACCTGGTCGCGGTAGGCCTCGTCCTGCTCCGCGAAGCGGGTCGGGCTCGGCATCGAGACGACCCTGACCGCGACCCCCTCGCCCGCGAGCAGGTCGGCCGCGTCCATGCACAGGGACACCTCCGAGCCGGTCCCGATCAGGATCAGCTCGAGATCGCCGTCGGCATCACGCAGCACGTACCCGCCGCGCTCGACGGCGTCGTCGGGAATCGACCCCCGGTCGAGGATCGGCAGCTTCTGACGGCTCAGCGCCAACGCGGTCGGCCGCGACTTCGAGCCGAGCACCGCGTGCCAGGCGAGGAACGTCTCGTTGGCGTCCGCCGGCCTGATCACGTCCAGGTTGGGCATCGCGCGCAGCGCCGGGAGCTGCTCGATCGGCTGGTGCGTCGGTCCGTCCTCGCCGACCCCGACGGAGTCGTGGGTGAAGACGAAGATCGACGGCACCTCCATGATCGCGGCGAGCCGGATCGCCCCGCGCATGTAGTCGCTGAAGACCAGGAACGTGGCGCCGTAGGCGCGCAGCCCGGTGGTCGCCATCGCGTTGACGATCGCCCCCATCGCGTGCTCGCGCACGCCGAAGTGGAGGTTCCTGCCGCCGTAGTCGTGGCGCAGCACCGACGGCGAGCCGTCGATCAGCGTGTTCGTCGACGGAGCCAGGTCGGCCGAGCCGCCGATCAGCTCGGGCACCAGCGGATTGATGACTTCGAGAAACTCCTGGGAAGACTGCCGCGTCGCCCATTTCGGCTTCGTCTCGGCGAGCGTCTT
>CAZXKG010000001.1:0-8372 GCA_964641695.1 uncultured Conexibacter sp. | reverse complement strand
CACCCTGGGGGCGAACCAGTTGATCGCCTTGCCGCCTGCCGAGCGGGTCGCGACGGGGCCGTCGTCGGGAGCGAAGGACGGCATCTCCGAGACCGCCGGGAGCTCCGGCAGATGACGACCCGAGATGCGCTCGAACTCCTGCGCCAGCTCCGGATGCTCGCGGGCGTAGGTCTCGTAGACCCCTTCCCACTGCTGCTGGGCCTCGATCCCGCGCTGCTTCGCGGACCCGAACAGCTCGGCGACCTCGGCGGGAACCGTGAACGGCTCCTCGTAGGGCCAGCCGAGCGCCTCCTTGGTCAGCCTGATCTCCTCGTCGCCGAGCGGCGCTCCGTGCGCGGAGGCGCTGTCCTGCTTGTTCGGGCTGCCGTAGGCGATGTGCGAGGGCAGGATCACCAGCGAAGGCTCGTCGGTCACGCCCTTCGCCTCCTCGAGCGCCGACTCGATCGTCTCGAGGCCGGCGTCGATCTCGAGCTCGTGAACGCTCCAGCCGTAGGAACGGAAGCGCTCGCCGACGTCATCGCTGTAGGCGAGGTCGGTCGAGCCCTCGATCTGGATCCGGTTCGAGTCGTAGATCGCGATCAACTTGCCCAGCCCGAGGTGACCGGCCAACGATGCGGCCTCGCTCGCGACCCCCTCCTGCATGTCGCCGTCGCCGCAGATCGCGAACGTGTGGTGATCGACGATCTCCCCCGCGGGGCGGTTGTAGACGGCGGCGAGGTGCGCCTCGGCGAGCGCGAAGCCCACGGCGTTGGCGATCCCCTGCCCGAGCGGGCCGGTCGAGACCTCGACGCCCGCCGTGTGCCCGTACTCGGGATGTCCCGGCGTCTGCGAGCCCCACTGGCGGAACTGCTCGATCTGCTCGAGCGAGAGGTCGTAGCCGCTCAGGTGCAGACAGGCGTACTGCAGCATGCAGGCATGCCCGGCGCTGAGCACGAACCGATCGCGGTTCGCCCAGGTCGGATCCGCCGGGTTGTGGCGCATGAGCTGCGAGTAGAGGACGTAGCCGACCGGCGCCAGTCCCATCGGCGCGCCCGGGTGACCGGAGTTGGCCTTCTGGACGGCATCCATCGCCAGCGTCCGGATCGTGTCGACCGCGAGTCGGTCGAGGTCGTTGTACGTCTTCCCCTGGGCCATCAGCCTGCTTTCTCTCGTCGTTTCATCTCCAGCTTCGCGAGCAGCGCGGCGCCCAGCACCCCAGCGCCGGGTCCGTGCTTCGAAAGCCGGATCTCGGTCTTCGTCCCCACCCCCGTAAGCACATACTCGCGAGCGACCCGCTTGGCCGGCTCGACGAGCAGATCCCCGGCCACCGACACGCCGCCGCCGATCGCGACCACGTCGGGGTCGAGCGTGTTGATCGCGTTCGCGATCCCGATCCCGAGCCGCTCACCCAGCTGCCGCAGCAACCCGAGCGCGACCTCGTCGCCGGCCTCGGCGCCCTCGACGGCGTCGTGACCGGTGATCTCGTCGCCCTCGGCCAGTCGCCTGCCGATGAACGAGTCGGGAAGCTCCCGCGCGGCATCCCGGGCGAGCGCGTCGAGCGCCCGGCCGGCGGCGAGCGACTCCAGCGACCCGAGCTGCGGGAACGCGCCCGCCCGCGGTGGGCCCTCCTCGATCCGCAGCCCGATCAGCATGTGCCCGAGCTCGGCAGCAGCGCCGCTGCTCCCCCGGTACGGCCGACCGCCGATGACGATCCCACCGCCGACCCCGGTGCCGATCGTGAACATGACGAGGTTCTCGACCTCGACCTCGCCCGACGCATCGTGCGCCTCCGCGATCGCCGCCACGGTCGCGTCGTTGTCGACGAACACGGGCAGCCCGGTCCGCTCCGCGAGCAGATCCCTGATCGGGACGTTCTCGAGCGGCACGTTGACCGCGTGCCGGGCGCACCCCGCCTCGAAGTCCATCACCGCCGGCAGGCCGACCCCGATCGCCGTGGTCGCGGAAGTGCGCGCCGTCTCCACCGACTCGCAGATCTCCTCGATCAGCGCATCGGCGTCGGTGGCGTCGGTCGGCTGCAGCACCTCCTCCCCCAGCTCCCCCGCCCGCAGGGTCGCCGCGGCGATCTTCGTTCCCCCGACGTCGACGCCGACGTACTCGTCGCTCATCGGATCGGGTTGGCGTGGGGATGAGCGGTGGACCGGGACAACGCCCGCGTGACGATAGCGCCGAGCAGGACGGATCGCCGAGGGGCTGCGAGCCGCTTCGCTGCCGCTGGATCCCGAGGTAGGGTCAGCGCGTGGCGACCTACGACATCTCAGTCCCGGTGGTCGAGATCCCCGAGCCCGGAGAGGCGATCTACGTCGTGTGGGCCAGGTGATGGCGATCGGACGCAGGCGACCACGCCTGCGCGGCGGCGTCGACCTGGGCGGGACGAAGATCCAGGCGATCGTCGTCGACGCCGACCAGGTGGTTCAGGGCAGCGCGCGCCGGCCGACGCCGCACGACGCCGGCCCGCAGGGCGTGGCGGACGCGATCGCCGAGGCGCTGCGCGAGGCCGCCGGCGCCGCGGGAGTGGAGCCCGCCGCACTGGCCGGAGTCGGGGTCGGCTCGCCGGGCGACATCGACTCGGCCGCCGGGAGCGTCGCCAACGCCGGCAACCTCCCCGACTGGTCCGGCAGCTTCCCGCTCGGCGCCAAGCTCGGCGAGGCGCTCGCAGTCGGCGTCTCCCTCGGCAACGACGTCGGCGTCGCGACCAACGCCGAGTACGTCCTCGGAGCCGGCGCCGGACACGACTCCGTCCTCGGCGTCTTCTGGGGAACCGGCGTCGGTGGTGGCTTGATCCTGGACGGCAAGCCCTGGCATGGCCGCGGTGCGGCGGGCGAGATCGGCCACATGGTCGTCGAGCGCGGTGGCGCCCAGTGTCCCTGCGGCAACAAGGGCTGCATGGAGGCTTACGCGGGACGCTCGGCGATGGAGGCCGAGGCCCGGCGCAGGGTCGCCGACGGGGAGAAGACCGACCTGTTCAAGCTCATGGAGCACCACGACAAGCCGCGCCTGACCAGCGGCATCTGGGAGCGCGCGCTCGACCACGACGACGAGATGGCCAAGCACCTGATCCACCGCGCGGTGAAGGCCCTCGGCGCGGGGATCGCCTCCGCCGTCAACCTGATCGACCCCGAGGTGGTGATCCTCGGCGGCGGGCTCGGCGTCCGCTTCGGTGAGCGGCTCGGGCCGGAGATCTGGGAGCGCGCCGGAAGGAACCTCTTCAACCACGAGAACCCCCCGGAGTTCACGGTCGCGCAGCTCGGTGACCTCGGCGGCGCGCTCGGAGCCGCGCTGCTGGTAGACGCCTGAGCTGACCGCGAGCCCTCAGAGGGCTGGAGGCCCAAGCTCTCCGCAACGGCGAGTTGCGCCTCGGCACGCGATGGGAGAGCTGACTTCTCCCTCGCTCCTCAGCCCTTCTCGAGCGGGGCCATCGTCAGGCCGGCGTTGGCCAGCAACTCCCAGTAGTGCTCGGCCGGCTCACGCAGACCGGACCAGACGATCGCCTGACCGGTGCTGTGGATGGTGTTCGCGAACGCCATGCCGTTGTTGTAGCTGAGGCCCGGCAGGACAGCGGCGAGGGTGCGGGCAACGTGCTCGAAGGTGTTGTGATCGTCGTTACGGACGATCACACGCCAGTTCCCCCCCAGGCCCGATCCCGGTCCCGCGAGACCTGGGCGCTCGATCGTCTCCGTGGTGCTCATCGCTCCCCCGGATTGAATCAGGGAAGCTGCACCTTGAGGTTGTCGAAGAAGGCCGTCGCGGTCTTCTTCTTCTTGGCGCTCTTGCGGATCCCGTAGGTGAGGCCCGTGCCGCGCCCGTCGATCTCCTCGGCGCTCTGATCCCGGAACGCCGTCAGGTTGACCCCGTTGACCTTGATCTTGATCTCGTTGCCGATCGCGCCGATCTGCAGCCGGTTCTTCTGCCGGGCGGGCTTGATCTTGCTCTCCTTGCCCTTCTCCAGCACGAGGCCGCTCTTCAGCAGCTCCCAGCGGCGCACCTTCGGGTAGATCCTGAGCTCGTATCCGGTCTTGCGGTTGGCGCGCACCGTCGCCCCGACGTAGGTGGCTTTCAGCACACCCTTGTGGGTGTCTTTGTTGACCTTCGCGACCACCTTGACGATCTGATTCGGCTTGGCGGCGTCGCCCAGCACCGGGGTCTCGAGCTGGCAGTGGCGCTTCCCGCCCCTGACCTCGACGCCGAGCGAGGACTTGTCCCGCCAGTTCTTCTTGCACAGCGACTTCGAGGTGCCGCCGAGCTTCTTGACCTGGCGGACCTCCTCCTTGGAATCGAAGGGGAGCTTGAGGATCGTGATCGCCGCGGGCGCGGACGCAGCGGCGGCGAGGGCCACGAGGAGGACGGCTGTGATCGCAATTCGCTTCATGAGCTGAGGGCAGGGTAGCTACCACGACGGACCTCGATGCCCACCCGTGGCTTTGCTGCCTCGAAGGTTGCGAACACGGCGAACGGCCGGGAGTAGCGGTCGGCCGGCGTCCGTGATCGGCCCGGATCGCCCACCGCGACCTACAATTCACGCATGAGCGAGCACCGACTTCCAGAGCGCGACCGACCCTGGGTGATGCGGACCTACGCCGGTCACTCCGACGCCCGCCGATCCAACGAGCTTTATCGCAAGAACCTCGCCAAGGGGCAGACCGGTCTCTCGATCGCCTTCGATCTGCCGACGCAGACGGGCTACGACCCCGACGCCGTGCTCGCTCGCGGCGAGGTCGGCAAGGTCGGCGTCTCGGTCGCCCACCGCGGTGATATGGAGGCGCTTCTGGACGGCATCCCCCTCGGCGAGATGAACACCTCGATGACGATCAACGCGACCGCCGCCTGGCTGCTCGGCCTCTACGTCGCCGTCGCCGACGATCAGGGCGTCCCCCGCGACCAGCTCAAGGGCACGACCCAGAACGACATCATCAAGGAGTACCTCTCGCGCGGGACCTACGCGTTCCCGCCCGAGCCCTCGATGCGGCTGATCGCCGACATGGTCGCGTTCACCGTCAACGAGATCCCGAGCTGGAACCCGATCAACATCTGCTCCTACCACCTGCAGGAGGCGGGGGCGACGCCGGTGCAGGAGATCGCCTACGCCCTCAGCAACGCGATCGCCGTGCTCGACTCGGTCCGCGACCGCGGCCAGGTCTCCGACGAGGACTTCCCCAAGGTCTTCGGCCGGATCAGCTTCTTCGTCAACGCCGGCGTCCGCTTCATCGAGGAGCACGCGAAGCTGCGCGCGATGGGGCAGCTCTGGGAGGAGCTCGGCCGCGAGCGATACGGCGTCACCGAGCCCAGATACCTGCGGATGCGTTACGGCGTTCAGGTCAACTCGCTCGGCCTGACCGAGGCGCAGCCGGAGAACAACGTGCCGCGGATCGTGCTCGAGGCCCTGGCGGTGACGCTCGGCCGCGACGCCCGCGCCCGCGCGATCCAGCTCCCCGCCTGGAACGAGGCCCTGGGCCTCCCCCGCCCCTGGGATCAGCAGTGGAGCCTGCGGATCCAGCAGATCCTCGCCAACGAGACCGACCTGCTCGACTACCCCGACATCTTCGAGGGCTCGAAGGTGATGGAGGGCCTGGTCTCGGAGCTGATCGAGGGATCGCGGGCGGAGATGGCGATCGTCGCCGAGCACGGTGGCGCGATCACCAGCGAGGCCGTCGCCTACATGAAGGCGCGCCTGGTCGAGTCCCACCGCGACCGCCTCTCGCGGATCGAGTCCAACGAGCTCACCGTGGTCGGCCAGAACTCCTACACCGAGAGCGAGGATTCGCCGCTGACCGTCGGCGAGGACGGCGGCATTCTCACCCCGGATCCGAAGGTGGAGCAGGAGCGGATCGAGGCGCTCGGCGAGTGGAAGGCCGAGCGCGACGAGGATGCCGTGAAGGCGGCGCTCGAGCAGCTGGCCGAAACCGCTCGCGATCAGGCCGCGAACCTGATGCCGGCCACGATCGCGGCCGCCAAGGCGGGGGCGACGACCGGCGAGTGGGCGCAGACCCTGCGCGAGGTGTTCGGCCCTTATCGCGGTCCGACCGGCCTCGACGGCTCGGCCGCCGGCGGCGATCCGGCGTTGCTCGGAGAGGTCCGCGAGAAGGTCCGCGAGGTCGCCGGGGAGATCGGCCACGCGATCCGGATCCTGGTCGCCAAGCCGGGGCTCGACGGGCACTCCAACGGCGCCGAGCAGATCGCCGTCCGCGCGCGCGACGTCGGCATGGAGGTCATCTACCAGGGCATCCGCCTGACCCCGGAGGAGATCGCCGCCTCCGCCGTGCAGGAGGACGTCGACGTGATCGGCCTCTCGATCCTCTCCGGATCGCACCTGGCGCTGGTGCCGAAGGTGGTCGACCTGCTGGGTGAGGCGGGCGTCGACGCGCCGGTCGTCGTCGGCGGGATCATCCCCCCCGCCGACGCGCGAGCGCTCGAGGCGCAGGGTGTCCAGCGCGTCTACACGCCCAAGGACTTCGACCTGAACCGGATCATGATCGACATCGCCGATCTCGTCGGCGAGCGCTCCGGGGACCGTCAGCCCGCTTGACCGTCACCGGGAGCGAGCGGTCCCGCGCCCGTGCGTTCCGCACGATCCTCGCCAGCGGCGAACGCATCCCCGCCCGCCCGCTTGCCCGAAGCGCCACAATGGGCGACGGACTATGAGTGAACGCATGGAAACCGATCGCAGCGCCTGGCTGCGCTGTTATCGCTGCTGGTCCCAGCGGCTCGAAGCACAGGTTCACTACGACGCGATCCTCCGCATCGACTCCGAGAGCGGCGAGCCCGCCGAACGGATCGACGAGGTGCAGGAAGCCGTCGTCCAGTGTCTGGACTGCATGCACGACCAGCCCCACCTCTCAGTCGAGGACGGGCGCGTCGTCCCGGTCGAGGATCGCTGGGAGCGGCTGGTTGCCGGCACGCCCTGGGTAGCGAGCTGCACCGTCACCGTCGACCAGGACCTGGTCGAGATCTGCTCGGGGCCGGAGGCGATCGACAGCCTCACCTACGGCGCCTTCGGCGATGCCGGCACGCGCGAGTTCTTCACCCACGTCCGCTTCCACAAGCACGAGGAGGAGATGATCGTGATCCATCTGCTCGTCGAGCTCTACGCCCGCTCGGCGAACGAGGCGACCGACGTACTCGAGGGTGCCGCCCGGGGGATGTTGGAGATCACCTCGCTCGCCGAGGAGTCACGCCCCCCCGCGCATGCCTCCGACGAGGCGCACTGACGAGCCCCGCTGAACGGCGCGCCTGGTCGACTGGAAGACCTGGGGCTCGCTCCGGCCATGGCAGCGGCGTGACGAAGCGGCGCGCCAGGCCGTCAGCCTGAATCCTCGGAGGACTCGGTCCTCGCGCCGCTCAGGCGGCGAGCTTCAGGTCGCTTCGTGAGGGCTCGTCCGCCTCAGACTGCATCGAGAGGAATCCGCCCTCCAGCGGCATGAGACCGGAACGAAGCGATTCGGCATCGCCGCGGATCACCGCCGAGCGGATCACCTCCAGGATCGCGCCGGATAGCAGCGCCACCTGCTCGGACGCCGGGTCTGCGCCCAGCGCCTCGGCGACCAACGAATCGACCAGGGCGGGGAACGACTCCTGGGTCGCGACGCCGCTCTCGGGCTCGGCGCCCGTCGGCAGGTAGGTCGCACCGCGGACCAGCAGCAACGCTCGATCCGGCTCGGCGGCGAGAGCCTCCCCCAGGGCGGCGATCCGCAGCGGTGCCTTCACCTCGGCAACCTGCTCCGCGATTCCAGCGAGCCCCCCTCCGTAGATCCGTTGAAGGCACGGCTTCTTGCCGCCCCAGCGGCGGTAGAAGTCGCCGTGGCTCACCCCGGAGACCTCGACCAGATCGACGATCTTGGTCTTCTCGTAGGTGTTCGAGCTGATCACCTCGACCATGTACTCGTAGAGCCATCGATCGGGACCGTCCGCTGTCGGGTAGGTCTCATCCAGGGTGCGGTCGAGGTCGCCAAGGAGACGCTCGGCCCAGAGGGCGTCCTGCTCGGACTCCTTGGCCAGCATCGCCGCCATCGCCCCCAGGGAGTCGGAGGTCGCCGCCGCCACCGCGTGACGCTTGTTGGCGAAGTGGAGGTAGAAACCCTGGTGGGAGATGTCGGCGCGCTCGGTGATGTCACAGAGCCTGGTTCGCTCGTAGCCCTGCTCGCTGGCAACCGAGCGTGCCGCCTCGAGAATCCGCGGACGAGCCGATTTGGTCGTGTCGTAGCGGGGCGGCATCGGCTTGCCGCCCCGCTCGACCTTGCCCCCCGTGGCTTTCTGAGGGGCGCCCATTCTTCAGCGCCCCAGCTTGGCGGCCTGCTGCTTCAGCTTCCGCGCCTGCTTGCGAAGAGCCTTGGCCTTCTTGGGGTTGTCGGTCTTCTTCGCCTTGGCGAGGAGCTTCTTAG